>NZ_JAPFBM010000008.1:0-308496 GCF_026153195.1 Aurantimonas litoralis
CGGCCCACGCCTCGTCGTTCAGCCAGAACAGTCGTGCCATCCGATCCTCCCTTGGCTCCTTTGCGCACGAGGGAATCCGATTTGCTTCGAAGCTTCAACAGGCTGAATGGGTATCGACCCTAGGGGGACATATTGCAGTCCGCCTGGGCCAGTATGTGCAATTCAAAACATCTCAAAAAAAAAGGCTGAGATCGCGCCTAGGTTCTCTCCGAAGATGATAATAAATCGGTTTGCTTAGGTAGTTAGCTATCGACAGACAAAAATTTGCGCTCGAGCACGTTCGTCAACCGACGTCGCGGTGAGACTTTCAAAATCTCAAAGAAAGCACTGTGCGAACGTCGCGCCACCGGGAGCGGCCGTAGATGGTGACCTGAATGTTTTCGGATTGCTTGGCAACGGGACTGCTCATGTGCCCGGCCTTTGTCCTCTGCGCTCAGGCGGAATATGCGGTCTGGGAGCAACAGCAGGGTGGTATGCGCGGTGATGCCCTTGGAACGGTGTTTGGAACCGCTCGGTAAAGGTCTGCATGATCTACGAGAAGGTAGCGAAAGGGATTGTCGAACCGTCTCGGGTTTCTTCAGGACGAGGAGATTGGATGGAGAAGCGCACTGAAAATCGCGGCGAAAAGCGCTCCCGCGTGAAACGTGGGCTGCGAGGTGTGGTCGAGAGGCATCCGAAGAACAATCGGTTCCGGCGACTGTGCGGTCTTTGTGGAATCTCGGCACGAGAGGCCGCGCGCTATCTCGATATTGCAAAGCAGACCGTAAATCAGAAAATGCTCGGGCTCCGCGGCATCACAGAGGAGGAGGAAGTCGCCCTCCTTGCACAGTGGCGACTGATCCGCGACCGGCATTCTGCGCTGCTGGACGATCCTTCGTTACCGTCAGGTGCGCTCTACCGCCAGCGGGCATTGCGAGAGGCAACGCTGCTGCTGGCGAGGAGGTTAGAGACGAGGACGTCCGGAGGTCGTTTCCCCAAGCGTGGTGTAGGAACACGGATCTCGGCAGGGCCGAGTTTTCTTATCAGGCGGCCAGGACAGGCAGCCTGACGAGGGTATTATCGCTGACGACGCCGAGGGTTTCCAGCGTCATGTAGCGACGGGAAACGGACCATTCGTCGTTGGTCTCCAGCATGAGTGCACCGACAAGACGCACGACAGCGGCGTTGTTGGGAAAGATGCCGACGACATCGGCACGGCGCTTGATCTCCCGGTTAACCCGCTCGATGGGATTGGTGGACGCGATCTGCGGCCAGTGCTCGCGCGGGAACGTCATATAGGCCAGAACCTCGTCGCACGAGCCGTCCATCATCGCGGCGAGTTTCTCGAACTTCTCGCGCAGCGCATCGGCGACGTCCCGCCATTGCCGACGCGCCGCTTCCTGCGTTTCCTGGACAAAGATCGTCTTCAGCATGGCGGTGACGGCGGGCCGCTGCTTGGGGCCGACATGGGCGAGCGCATTTCGGAACCAGTGCACGCGACAACGCTGGTGCGTGGCGGCAAAGACTTTGCCCGCAGCGCCCCGTAGCCCCTTGTGATCATCGGCGACGACGAGCTTTACACCGCGAAGACCCCGGTCCGCCAGCGATCGCAGAAAGCCCTTCCAGAACACCTCGGCCTCGGAAGGGCCGGTCGCCACGCCCAGCACTTCGCGTCGTCCGTCCGTGTTGACCCCGACGGCCACTATGACGGCGGTCGAGACGATGCGTCCGCCCTCGCGCTCCTTCAGGTAAGTCGCGTCGATCCACAGATAGGGCCACTCGCCTTCGATGGGCCGGGAGAGGAAGGCGTTCACGCGCTCGTCGATCTCGCAGACCAAGCGGCTCACCTCGCTCTTGGAGACCCCGCCGGCGCCCATCGCCTTCACCAGGTCGTCGACCGATCTCGTCGAGACACCGTGGACGTAGGCCTCCTGAATGACCGCCGCCAAGGCCTTCTCGGCCGTCCGCCGCGGCTCCAGGAAGCTCGGGAAGTAGCTTCCCTTCCGCAGCTTCGGGATCGCAAGGTCGAACCGCCCGGCTCGCGTATCCCAAGCTCGATCGCGATACCCGTTTCGGTGGTTGAGCCGGTTCGCGGAGCGCGCCCTGACCGAAACACCAGTTCGAGCCTCGACTTCCAGCTCCATCATCCGCTCGGCCGCAAAGGCCAGCATCTCGCGGACGAGATCGACATCCGCCTCTTGTTCGATCAGCTCCAGTAGCGCCATCTTCGCATCGGTCATCGCCATCTTCGGCTCCAGGTTCGAGTTCGCATCCGAACCCTACCGAAGATCGGCGGTGGCTACCTCAAAGGCGCCGCTTCCTACACCACCTCCCGGGGCACGACCCGTCCGGATCGAGGAGCCGGCACCGAATCCCGATTAATGTTAGATCGGAGCTGACTCCCCGCACGGCTAGCGGCTAATCGCAACAGTCGCGGGACGTAAAGGCGCAGAGCACGGTTTCAGACTCCGTCAATCTGACAGCTGATAATTGGAGGGAGCAGAGCGATCACATCAGGTAGCAAAGCTTATGAGACGGACCGGCCGACCGGGAACGGTAGGATCCAAAGGGGGCCTGGGACAGCCTAACGGGCCCGACAGTCCAGAAAGCGCCGTGCGTCTGGGTATCTCTGCGTTGGTTCCGATATATCTCCACGTGGACAAGACTTCCAGAATTCAAGAATCACAGGTTCAGATCGAGTTCAGTGCCGCACCCATTGCTGCAAAAACATCTGTTGTCCCATCAAATTCTGATAAAACCCCGCAGTCCGTGCGTCGTCATAAGATTACTTGCAACGCAGCGTCCGTTCTTCGAGCATGGCACGACCTTGGAACGCAAACCCTTGAAGACGCAGTGGTCTTATCTGCGACACGACTGGATGAGGCATATCCATTTTCGCTGGGACCTGTCTGGCGCGTGTTTGGTGTGCGAGTGTCACACTATTACACAAAGATCTGGAGCGCGAACGCGGTCTTAGTGGAAGGGTTTCCCATCGTAGACCGTTCACGAGATAATCTCCTGAATGTTGCCCGCCATTATTATAAAGATGTCGGGATCAATGCTTGGAGCAACGCAATTTTCTGGCCCGCCCGGCCGCTTCTATCAGTTTCGAACGCCTGGATCAGTCGGAGAGACGGCGTTGTGCGCCTTGACGGCATCGGAACCTTCCGCGCTGGTAGTGCGGTCGAGGTGCGGCATCTTTCCGGCTCATGCAGGGTAGCCAAAGCGAGCGACGGCATCTGGATTGTCCTCCAAGAGCGGGAGGACCCGGATAGCGCCAGGGAGCGCTACTCGCTACGCGAGATGCCGGGTGAATGGGAAATGTCGCCTCCATTCGAAGCCTCAGAAGATGAGCTCGAAGCTATTTCCGCGATTGATGTCTGCGCTCCGCCGGAAAAAGATTAGCAACCTTGTCGATCGGCTGCCCCCGCCACATCCGGCGGGGGCAGTCGCGTCGGAAAATCGGTAAAATCAGGTCGATGATAGCGTATTGAACTGCGGTTCGGTACGTTCGCCGTAGGGTTTGTCCCGATCGGCAACGCTTGCCGTGCCCAATGCGCGGTGAGGCAAATCCTTGCGTTGAAAGCGAGGCGGTTCAAAGCTCTCGCCGGTCGGCCTCGCCAAATGTGCACTCGACCCGAACTTGGTACCACCATCGGCGATCTTGGGCGTCGACAGATCTGCCGAACGGGGCAGGGGTGCTGCGGCCCCGCCAACCGCCGGGACGATCGCCTTGCCCGAAAATACCTCCGAAGGGGAACTCGGCGACCTTCCGTCGTTTTTCGTGTCGCTATTCGACACATTCCCGTTCATGGGATCGGCCTTTTCGGACGCTGTGGCACTTTCGGTGATACCAGAACAGTTCTTCGTCATCGGCAGCCTCATGTCCGGCTTGTTCTCGGAACCTTCGCTTGCCGTCTTCGCATCAGCAGAACTGACTGCGGAAGCGGCGATGGCGTCGATCAGATCCATCTGGCCGTCTCCCAAACTGCGAACCTTCGGGTCCCCATGTTCGACGCCGCCGGTAACCTCCTTCGCGTCGGCGGCAACAATGGGTATCTGGGCGGTCGACCCCACCCGGCATTCCGAAACATTGTCGCGTGCGGGGGAAGGTTCTGCGCCTTCCTCTTGTGCCGACCGCCCATCCGGCGTCAGCCTTCCGACGCTCGTGCTCAGCGGCGTCGAAGTCGCAGGGCCGGAAATGGTCGAAAGGGAGGCGGTGTCGGACGCCGGACCGCTGGCAGAAGCGGTGCCAGAGAATCTTGCTTCAAATGTCCGGAAGACTTCGTCCCGCGCCTCGAGCCGTGCCTCGGCCTTATCCGCCCGTTCGCGCTGGGTCCGGCCAACGGACTCGGCATCGGCAAGTTTCAGCTCCGCCTGGCGAAACCGTTCCTCAAGTTCTTCAATCCGCTGGCTCAACCCGGCATCCCGTTCCGCAAGCAGGATGTTCGCGTCCGCGATTTCACATGCTTTCCTGTTAACCTCGTCGCACATCGCATGAATTCGCCGGGTCTGATCCTCCACCTGTGCCTGCGTCGCGCTCGTGGCAGCGAACCACACCTGATGACCGAGCCGCAGCACGTCGTCGCGGATCGACACGGGGAGCGAGATGCCTTCCGTCTTCATCTGCTCGATCGCCTCAGCGTTTTCGTGAATGAGCCGAAGCACGGTCGCCTTCGATCCCTTCGTGATGCTGACCACATCGTCGGTCGAGAAGCTGACAACGCCCCCCGCCAAAATCCCGCGAACGGCTGCGAGCACGCTGTCTTTCGTCGCCTTCTGTTTCATCGCGTTTCGTCTCCATACTCCGCATCGGTACAGTACGGTACAGCCGGACGCCGCACCAATCGACTGCATATATGACCACTATCAGACACGTGTCAATAGTGGTGCCCAACCATTGTCGGATGCCTATGGGTGTCGTAGGGAAGCGGGGTCCAGGGAGCGCTGACGATGTTTTTTTTCAATCACGATTCGAATGTGTCGACATTCTCAGACAAACTGAAAAGGTTCGAGGCCGCGATTGGGGCGATCGCGAGCCACAAGCATAATATAACTGCAGCAAATATGCGGCTGTTCATTTATATCGCGAACAATATTGATCGAATAAGCTCGAAAAAAGGGTTGCCTCTGACGCAGATATCTCGGGAGCTCGAAACGCCATACGCAACGTTGGTGCGGCAGATTGATCTCTTGGAAAATGGTTATGGAAAATACGCAGGACTTAACTGGGTGGAACGTGGGCTAGATACGGAGAATCCGCGTATTCGCCGCCTGCGTTTGACCGATCAGGGGATCGCGATATTGAAAGAGATTGAGCGGTTGTTTGACGCCAATTTGTGACGGCACAAGGTTCGACTGAGTCAGACGGACCGTATCATGTGAAACGGCATTTTCGCCGGTCGCCTTCGACGCTGGCGGTCTGTAACGGTGAGATGTGCGAAAGGGGGCTCAATCAGCCGAGTGAACAAAAAAGGGGCAGCAGAGGCGGCCCTCGGCGTCACCTTCCACCATCGCTCGTCGGCTCTGCAGCTATGCGCTTCTCCACATGCGATTGGGAGGTTGGTCGGGCGATGATTGACCGCGTCGGAAGTCGATAGTGGTGGAAAATGCAACGGCGCATCGGCGTCTGAGACGGGGAACGAGCCGTATCGGTTATGCATAATGATGAGCGAGGCGATCGCGAGCTTTTTCAATATCCCGCTTTGACCAGCAAAGGAGCCTCGCCGTCTCTCATCATTATGCATAAAGTTTATTCGCCATATCGCGACGTTCGTTGCCAGACGAGGGTTTGTCCTGTAGCATTATTCACAGCCATCTGAGTGCTGCCGGTGAGGCCAGTTTGAAAATATTCGCCCCGAAAAATCGTGCCGCGATCCGTAGTTTAACGGCTTCTACCGTCGAGACGAGGCTGGTCCAGTCGCCGAGACCGATCGATTATCTCGCAGATTTTCGAGCTCCCGGTCTGACTGCGCGTGACCATGCAGTTTTGGAGGTATTGATTGCGGCGGCATACGAGGTGAAGACGGGCTTCAGTAAGGCGTTTTATCGTTGTCCTGTTCCCGCTGTACTCGCGATTCTGGGGACGAAGGGACGCCGGCGAGAAGTCCTGCAGAGCCTGCAGCGTCTGTCGTCGACAGAATGCCACCTGCCGGGCTTCAAACAAATCAAGGGGCGCCTGTCTGCGAAGAGGGCGGCCAGAATGATTGAAACGATGGAGAGCCGCGGCTGGAGCGACGAGCGGATTGCTGCAGAAATCGATCATATGCGCATGAGGGCGCAGCTACCGTTCGGTGACTGGTACGCGGAGGATGACGACAAGCCGATTGTTCGGCCTCAATCCAGACGTCCGGATCTGGGCTTCGAAGTGCGGAAACTGACGATTTGGGATCGACTGGCCCGGGTACCTGCTGATGAACCTGCGGTATGGTACGATCTCCCAGAATGTGACGCCAAACGTTTCAATCCGATTGTGCGCTTTCTCATCGAAGACGACACGGTCGCTTACGAGCTTGCGCCCTATCTGCGTGCATTCCTCGATCGGCGCCGGTTGCAGTCTTCCCGATCGCGGGTGCCTTATGCCTATATCGACCTCAGAGTCATGGCGGACTTTCGATGCCGTTTCACCCCGGCACTCTACCGATACCTCCTGCACACTATGTACGACCCGACGATCAAACGTGTAGGCGAGGGCAACCATTTAACCGTAGTGTCGGCGGACGATCTTGTGGACATCACCGGTTTCCCTGTGCAGTCCGGTTCCGGAAAGATGGCCCAGATCCGTTCACGTCTTATCGCCCCGATGGTGAAAGATTTTGGGGCGATGACCTCTGACCTCTCTGTATCATGCCGAGATTCGGACGGTCGTTTTCAATTTGAGATCGACCAGAGGCCAAAGCCGCTTGTCCGGCGCAAAACTTACCGCGTTCGCGGTCGTGACGGCAAGAACGTCGATCTGGACTTCTGGCATCGTCTGATGCTCCCCGAAATCCCGGAGCTGAGAATTCCAGCCAATGTCTACCTGAAATTTTATCAGAATGCTCGCGAGCGCCAGGATGATGGAGAGGGTGGTTATGTCCTACGAGACATACAAGAATCTGATCTCGAGCGCTTCGCATGGGCGTGGTTATACGCGAAAGATGAAGTTCAGACCGGAGTGTACCTTACGGTAGCAGGACCTGATCGGCGATTAAGAGGGTCACATCTCCGCAATGAAATCCAAAGCCGAGGCGCCGCAGAAGCGGCGTTCGAATTTTTTCTCGAGGAGCTTTGGTCGCCCGATCTTGTCTCTAGGGAGAACCAGGCTCGGCTCGTGTACGAAGGAACGCGCACGGCCGTTCTGGCGGACTGGAAAGCGCGGCTGAGGGCCCATAAAGCCGGCTGCGAACCTACTCTGGTTCCTCGAACGCCGAGAAAGGGTTGGGAAGAGGAGAGGCGGACCAGGAAATATCTGTCACCCCAAGAGGAGTTTCCATTCTTCAAACGGCAAGCGCCTACGGTGCGTCCGCGTGGCCACGATGGAATTATATTTGATGACGGTATCCTCGTGACAGGGTGGGAATATCGCAAGGCGCCGAGCAGGAAGGATATCGACCAAATGCTGGATGCCCTCCTAAAAGAGCACCCCATGTCAGACACAGAGAAAGCGCGCCGGGACAGGCGCGTGCTTTTGGAGCCAGAGACTGGTGATGAGGGTGGCGGGCCGGACAAGAGGACCGGCGACTCCACCTCAAATTTCTAAGTGCCCTCGGCAAGCTCCGAGAAAGGAACACGCGATGGGCTCTGATCCCTCCAGAATCGTAAAAGTTGCTTTGGATAGATCTTCGCAACTTCGGTCATGATGCCGATGTCAGCGGGGATTATGGAATCATTCGGCCCCGACTTCATAGGGCCCTTGTTTGGTCCCATCGATGCCGCAGATACGGCGGAAGTTTTTACCAGCTGGAGGCCGTTTTGATCCCAGTTGGCAGGCTATCGAGATCGCCGCTCTGGATGGACCACCACAAATCTCTCAGGGCGCGGCGCACGTCAGCGCATTCCAGACACCCTGACTTCTTTCTGCGTGATGGGTGACTGCCCAATGATCCTAGCGGTCCCGTCGGCATCGAGCCCGAGCTGCGATCATTGCGAGGAACACCGTAAGCATCGTCCCGGTCCCACCTTCCGCTTTTCGATCTGAGTGCTGAGTCTGACGATCCAACGCGAGGATCGTTTTGTGTCTGGATTTGACCATAGGCTTGGCCCCGCATGAACGACAAGCAGCGGGAGACGGTGGGCAGGACGCGCTGCTGGCTGACCGCGGCGATTGATTGCGCGACCCGGTGCATCCTCTCCATCTACCTGACGACGGAGGCTCCGTCGACGCGGAGCCCTCGAAGAGCTGCGCTGGATCCTCACGGACAAGGACAGTCTTCGCAAGGCTGCCGGTGCGAGGTCCATCTGGACGGCCCATGGCAAGCCGGAGAATCTCTTCACCGACAAGGGTGCTGGATTCACGTCGCATGAATTCCGGGTAGCGGCCTATTCGCTGGGGATCGGCACCCTGAAGCCGAACGCCGGCAAGGCGCAATTCCGCGGCAGGATCGAGCGGTTGTTCCGGACGCTCGACGTGGGTCTCGTGTCCCGGTTCGAGGGACGGACGTTCTCGAATTCCGAGGAGAAGGGTGACTACGACGCGAAGAAGACCGCCTCGATCACCTGCGAGGAGCTGAACCGGCGCTGATCTGCTATGTCTGCGACGTCTATCACGTGTCGCCGCATGCCGGTCTCGGCGGCCGGCCGCCCGCCCGGGAATGGAACCGCCTTACGGGAATCCACGGCGCCGAGATTTGTCCGCCGAAGGACCAGATGCGTGAGATCTTCGGCGTGTCCCTGCAGCGTGTCGTCGACAAGATGGGCGTCCTGCGTCCGGCTCTTCGGGGCGTTCTATCAGTGCGAGGAGATCACCCAGTTCTGTCGGCGCAAGCGCGGTACCGAGGTCCAGCTGCGGGTCGACGACCGTGACGTGGCCGAGATTTCGATGGAGATCGACACCGGACATCTGGAAGACGGCGCGGGCCGTCCGGACGATGGGCGCCGCCGTCTCGATCGAACGGCTGGCGACGAGTTTCGCTGCTCTGGTGTCGGAAGGGCTTCCGGCATCCGACATCGACGATCCGATCGAAATCCAGAACCGGGTCCGGGAAGCACTGAACGACATCAGCAGGCTGGTACGGCACTCGGCTGTGGCGGCTCGGTGGTTGCCGGCACCGAGCAGCTGATACGTTCTCACGACGAGAAAATCACGAACTGGGCGCTGAGAAACTAATCCTCACCGGCGAGGTCGAGCGGTTGCCGATCGGCGTCCAAAGCCATCGCTCGGCTCGTGAGCGGACGCCGCAGCCACCAGAGACGCTCCCCGAATTACTAATTCGGGCGATATTTGCGTACGCGATGCGTGCAAAGCTCGATCGTGTCATCATGCCTTAAGTGATTCTCTCGGCTGACCAGTCGGGGCCATCCACGGTTCCGACTTTCAACCGGGCGAGATACCGTCAAAAGGACTGAAAGAGCACCTTTTCCGGCTCGAACAGTCCCTCTGTCGGTGCGTTTGGTAGAGTGTGATGGACGTGATCGATACAGAGTACCCGGCTGTTTCAGGCGCAACGGGAGATTGTAGGTCTCCTGATTCAGCGATCTATCTGGACCATCAGGCATCCACCCCTATGGATCGCCGCGTCATTCAACGAATGGTCCGATCCTTCGTCGAAGATTTCGGCAATCCGAACAATACCGCCCACGGCTACGGTGCGCGATCCGCTGATGCCCTTCTCAGGGCGGCGGAAGACGTGGCGGCGCTGGTGGGCGCCGAATCGAGGAACGTGCGCTTCACCTCGGGGGCGAGCGAATCGATCCGCCTCGCGCTCCGCATCGCCCTCGAAAGAAACGATGGGAAAAAGCTCAGGATCGCGTCGACGAGAATAGAACACGACGCCGTCATCGAGAACCTCACTGCCTTGGTCGATCAAGGCAAGGCCGAAGTTCGATGGATCGGCGTGGACGGATGCGCCCGTGTCGATCTCTCAGAGATGAATGACGTTCTCGATGGCGGAATCGACCTGGCGGTCATGATGGCTGCCAACAACGAGGTCGGCACCGTGTATCCGATCGAGGCGATCGTCCGGTCCGCCCATGCCGCGGGTGCCGAGATCCTGGTCGATGCCACCCAGGCCGCAGGAAGAGAGCGAATTGCGGCCACGGAATGGGGAATCGATTACCTCGTTTTCAATGCCCACAAGATCTACGGCCCGAAAGGTGTCGGCGCGCTGATCACCGATCACGCCCACTGGACATTTGCTCGACGCATCGTTGTCCATCCCGGAACCCCGGACCTTCCATCCGCAGTAGGTTTCGCGGAGGCATGTCGCATCGCCCTTGCCGAGGGCATTGAGGAAGAGCGGCGGGTAGCCGGGTTGCGCGACAGGATGCAGGCTATCCTGATCGAGGGAGTTCCTGGGCTTGTCGTGAATGGCGATCCCGACCACCGCCTCAGCTGCAATCTTCATGTTTCGGCGCCCGGAGTTCCTGGGGACGCCGTCCTTGCGCGCCTTCGCAATCGGGTGGCGATCTCTACGGGATCGGCGTGTAATTCAGGCGCCCAGGAGACTTCCCATGTCCTTCGGGCCATGCGGCTCCCCGAGGACGTCCAGGAGGGGGCTCTTCGGATTTCGCTGGGTCGCTTCACCACTGCATCTCAAGCGGATCAGGCTGCGTGCTGGATCGCGGCAGCGATCAACGACACTCGCCGCGATATGACGGGACACTCATCATGATGACGCAGTCGGAAATTCCGGGCGGCCGCTCGATGCGGTTCTCCGGGCACGAAACCTTCATCTGTCGATATGCCTGGCTGCCGAAGGCCTATCGCAGTCTGAGCGAGGATCCTGAAATCTTCGCCGACGACATGAAGGCGATGGTCGAACTCGGACTTGGTAAGAACATGGTGCGCTCGCTCCGGTTCTGGGTCGAGGCTGCAGGGATCGCGGAGACGGACAAGGCACGTTCTCTGAAGCCGACTGAATTCGCCGAAGCGATATTCGGCGCGAATGGCTTCGACCCCTTCCTCGAGGACATCCGGACCCTCTGGCTGATCCACTGGAACCTCTCGACGCGCAGCGAAGGCGCTCTTTTCGCTTGGCAGTACCTACTCCATCAGTGGCCGCACCCTGAGTTCACCCGCGCCGAGGCTTTGGAGGCTTTCGGACGGGAGTCGGTGCGAATGGGCCTCACGCACAGCGAAATCACCCTCGCTCAGCACCTCGACGCTTTCATCAACACCTATTCACCGCGCCGGTCTTCTTCCACGGGTGTCGAGGACTCGCTGGACGGACCCCTGATCGATCTCGGCCTTCTCCAGGCCGTCGGGCAGCGGAAGAACGAGAAGGGGCGCTGGGAACAGACATTTTCCTTCCGGAGGGAACCGAAGCCGGAAATCAGCGCGGCACTATTCGACTATTGCGTCCAGGATTACTGGTCGCGCTTCCGCCCGGGTGAAGCGACACTCACCCAGCGCGAGATCGCTCTTGGCCTCAACTCACCGGGTCAGGTGTTCAAACTGCCGGAAGACGACGTCCGTGACCGTCTCGAGCTTCATTCGGGTCCGGCCCCAGCCGGCCGGTACGTCTATCGTCCGTCCGCTGTGCAGGGCCTTCTTTCCGAAAGAGGCGGTACACTCCCGATCACTCTGTCCGACATCTACGATCAGGAGGTGACATATGCCTAAGGCTACATCCAGCCGCACGATCGCGAGCCTCTTCCGGATCCGAGGGCGGTTCCAGCGCTCCGTTCAGATCGATAAGGACTTCCACGATCCGGCGGCGCTCGAAAACTATTTCATCATGCCATCGACGGCCGAGGCATTCCGCAGGATCGCCGACGGTCTACGGCCTGAATCCGGCCGTCGTGCGTGGCGGATCACCGGTGACTATGGCGTCGGGAAATCGGCTTTTGCCTTGGTTCTGGCTCATCTGCTTGCGCGGCGCGATGATCAAACGATTTCGGCCATCGATCGTCGCCTCGGTTGGTCCGAAACGATGGGGAGCGCAAGCCCGGTCCTTCATCCGATCCTACTGACAGGCTCGAGGAACGGACTCGTCGAGGCGATTGCTCGAAACCTGGCTTCCGTGGATGCTGGTTGCGCCGGGCGCCGTAGCGACGGGATCACGAAGCTGGCCGACAAGGTCGCCTCATCCGGCTCGGTGCCCCTCCTGGAAAAGCTGATCGAAACTGTCCGCAACGATCTCGCCAAGGACGGGCGCGGCCTGCTGCTCGTGATCGATGAGCTTGGCAAGCACCTCGAATTTGCGGCGAGCAATCCGGAGAGCGAGGACGTCTTCGTTCTCCAGAGGCTTGCGGAAATCGCCTCTCGCAGTGGCGAGCGGCCTTTCGTGATGATTGGTCTCCTTCATCAGGGCTTCCAGGCATATGCGGAGCGGCTTCCAGCTTCGGCCCGCCATGAGTGGGACAAGATCGCAGGACGTTTCGACGAGATCGTTTTCGACCAGCCGTTGGCTGATACCGCCGCTCTGGTGGGCGACGCCCTGAGCCTCGACAACGCCTCGCTTCCGAAAGCCGTCCAGGCGTCGTTTTCGAAGGTGACGTCGAGTTCGGCCAAGAGCGGATGGTTCGGCGGGGCCGCCGGACAGGGGACCGCCATGGCTATCGATGCCGCGGACCTGTACCCGCTTCATCCAACACTGCTTCCCGTCCTGGTCCGGTTCTTCGCTCGCTTTGGCCAGAACGAACGGTCGTTGTTCGGTTTCCTGCTTTCCTCCGAACCCTTCGGGCTCCAGGATTTCGCCGCTAGGGAGGCGACCCCCGGAAACTGGTACGGGATCGCCGAGTTCTACGATTACGTCAGGGCCATGTTCGGTCATCGCCTCGCCGGTGGGAGTTATCGGAGCCAGTGGCTGCGGATCGTGGCGATCGTTGACGGGGCCGCCGAGCGCGATCCTGCCGAAGCCCAGGTCCTGAAGGTCGTCGCCATCCTGAACCTGCTGGATGCCGACGAGCTTATGCCCACGGAGTCATCGATCATCGCCGCGATGACACCGCGATCGGCATCCGATGTGACGGAAGCGGTCGCGAGCCTTTCGAAGTCTGGGTTCCTGTTTCAGCGAGGACGGGGAGGTGCCTTCCGTCTCTGGCCGAATTCGAGCGTCAGCCTGGAGGCCGCCCTCGCGGAGGCTACTCGGGTCATGGGACCCCTTCGCAAAGTCGCGCCGGTAATCATCGAGCATCTGGATCGGGAACCCGTCCTGGCTCGCCGGCACTACGTCGAAACAGGCACGATGCGATACTTCGACGTTCGATACGTGGAGGCGGCCGATCTCGAGGCGTCGGCAACATTGGCGTCCGATGCTGACGGAATGATCCTTCTCGCCTTGGTCGACACGAAATCAGAGCGAGCAAGAGCGATCAGGACTGCGACCGGAGAAGGCTTCCGCGGTCGACCCGACATCCTCGTAGGCGTTGGCGATCCCTTGTCCGGTCTCGCCGGCGAACTCCAGGAGGTCCGGCTCTGGCAGTGGGTTTCCGAGAACACGCCCGAACTCGTCGAGGACCATTTCGCATCGGCGGAAGTCTCTCGGCAATTGGCGGCCGCACGTCGGGCCTTGGCCGAGAAGGTGGCCGGATGTCTCGGGGTCCGAGGCGGATCCCGGTCGGCAGTGAACTGGTTCCGAGGAGGAAAAGCGGTCGCCGGCACCACACCGGTCCGCGGCGGAGTATCCGGGCTCCTGTCGGATGCCTGCGACGAGATCTACCGGGGCGCTCCGTTAATTGCGAACGAGCTTCTGAATCGGAATGTCCTCAGCAGCGCGGCATCGGCGGCCCGAATGCGCCTCATCGAAGGAATCTTCGAAGCGGGCGACAAGGCTCTCCTCGGCATTCCAGCGGACAAGAACCCGCCAGAGAAGTCGATGTACCTCTCGGTGCTGATGAAAGGCAGGGTTCACGTTCCGAATGAGGATGGCCATGCCGTCGTGGAGCCCATCGCAATCGGTGACCCGGACGCTGATCGCGAAACGGATCCTCTTCGTCTGAAGCCAGCTCTCGATCGCATCCTGGGTCTCATGGTCGATGCACATGGGGAAAGAGTAGCCGTCAATTCGGTACTGGCAGCACTCCGGGAGGCGCCTCTCGGCGTCCGGGCTGGCGTTGCGCCCCTCTTGCTCGCGATCATTCTGAGAACCCGATCGCACGAAATTGCGGTGTATGAGCGCGGCACGTTCCTTCACCGCTTCGGGCCTTCGGACTTCCTGCGGCTCATGAAGGCGCCCCAGTTTTTCGAGATCCAGCAGTGCAAGGTAACGGGCGTGCGGCTCGAGGTCTTCCGGAAGCTCTCGACGATCTTCGCACCCGCGGCGGGCCCCGGAAGAGGCGCCGCCGATCTTCTCGACATCGTCAGGCCGCTCTGCCAGTTCGCCGCTGGTCTGCCGGAGTTCACGAGGAAGGCACGAAATCTGGGGGGCGATGCCATTGCCGTTCGCGACGCGCTGCTGTCGGCGAAGGAACCTTCGGGACTTCTGTTCCGAGATCTGCCGAGCGCATGCGGCCTCGACCCTCGCGCCATGGAGGAGGCAGGAGAGGAGCGGTTCGCGGAGGTATTCGTCGGACGCCTGACCGAAGCGACAGGCGAGCTGCGCGGTGCCTATCCGGAACTGCTTGATCGCATCGTCACCCGCGTCGCGGAAGCGGCGGGGATGCAGCGGGGAACATTCGATCGTGCCTCACTGGCCAACCGAGCCGCGCTTGTTTCGAACGTGGCGAAGGAACCAAGGCTTCGGACCTTCGCGCTTCGTTTGAGAGATCCCGGCCTCTCGGACGACGCCTGGGCCGAATCACTTGCCACCTTCATCATTTCCAAGCCGCCGGCTCGATGGGCACCTGGTGACGAGGCCCGGTTCAACGAGGAAGTGGGCGCTCTGGTCGATCTTTTCATCAAGGTCGAGGCCACGGCCTTCCCTGCGCAGGTGCGCGAAGGTCAACGAAACGACGGCATACAGCCGGACAGGAGTGCAATCCGCATCAATCTGACCCGGGGCGACGGTGAAGACGTCTTCGATTTCGTGCGGGACAATGAGTTAGCCGGTCCCGCGCTGGATGCCGGGGAGCTGGTTCGCCATCTCCCCTCTGACCCGGCTATGCGCAAGAGGCTTCTCGTCGAACTTCTCTGGGAAGAATTGAACAAGGGAAGGCCCGACAGTCAGGGCATCGAAGCCTCGCCAGATGCGAGAACTTCCGGAGGCATTTCATGAGTTCAGTAGCCGACCAGCCAGTGCGCCATATTCTGAGTCTTTCAGGCGGAAAGGATAGCGCTGCGCTTGCCGTCTACCTGCGCGACCGTGTCCCCGACATGGAGTACATTTTTCACGACACCGACAAGGAACTCCCGGAAACATACGACTACCTTGGGCGGCTGGAGGCCATTCTGGGCAAGCCGATCGTCCGGACCTCACCGGTCGACACCTTCGATCACTGGCTGACGGTGTACGGCGGCATGTTGCCGTCGAACCATCGTCGCTGGTGCACGAAGATGCTGAAGCTCAAGCCCTTCGAGAATTATATCGGCGATGGGCCGGTGGTGAATTACGTTGGCCTCCGGGCCGACGAGAACCGGACCGGGTACATCAGCACCAAGGCGAACATCACGGCCGTCTATCCTTTCCGCGAGGATGGCCTCGTCCGGGAGGACATCATTCGACTGCTGGAGGATTCGGGGCTCGGCTTACCACCTTACATGGAGTGGGGGCGGTCCCGCTCCGGCTGCTATTTCTGCTTCTATCAGCAGAAAATCGAGTGGGTGCGCCTGCGGGAGCATCATCCCAAATATTTCGCGCTGGCAAAGGAATATGAGGAGAAGAGCGTCCTGTACGGCGAACAGTTCTACTGGTGTCAGAACGAGACATTGGCGGAACTGGAGCAGCCGGAGCGCATGCAGCAAATCAGGGATAATCATGAGGCCGCCCAGGAGCGGATGAGGGCGAAGCGTGGCAACATTCCGCTTGTGGAAACTCTGGGTGGCCTAGAAGCTCAGGAAGATCCGACGTTGCGCGATGGCTGCCTGATTTGCTCCCTCTAGACCTTGCGACGAGATCTATCAAATCAGTTGGTGTAGTGTTGGAGAAATGGTATGATTATCGTAGAAAATATCCCTCTTAGTTATACCCTGTCCGCACAATAATGGTATTCACATTTGCCGCCCGCACTCTCCTGGAGTTAGGAAAAGAGCTAATCAGCAGTGACGACGTGGCTCTGTACGAACTCATCAAGAATGGTGTCGATGCACAGCAAGATTTAGATTTTGAAGAGCGCCGGATAATAATCTCAGCGCATATTTGGTTGCTGAGATCGGAATATTTGCGGTTAATTCGACGTCTAAAAGAGGGAGATTCAACTGAAAATATATTAACTGATCTAAGGAATAGAGTTTCAGACGGGGCCGATTCCAACAGAGTGTCTGAAACTTTCTCGGTGCTTGAGCAGTCATCTGGCTCCGCAGTAGAATTCAGTCAAGCATTACAGAACGCCTATGAAACCGAAAATTGGATAGAAGTCAGCGATGCAGGTCGCGGCATGTCACTCGACGACCTCGAGCGGATCTTTCTCCACATTGGAACACGTTCTCGGCGGGCAGAAAACCTTGGCGGGGCGATGTATCTTGGAGACAAGGGGGTAGGAAGACTATCCGCTATGCGCCTTGGCGACAGACTATACGTCCAGACGACAAAAAAGGGAGAAACCGTCTACAACGTTCTCGACATCGACTGGTCCAGGTTTGCGCATGACAATGATCTTCGTGCAGATGAAGTGCCTATAGAACCAACTCTCGGTGATCCAAAGCCAGATGCCAAGCAATCAGGAACTACCGTCCGCGTATGCAATCTCAATGCCGACTGGGACTCCGTCCGATTCAGGCAGATGCTTCAAGGTAGGATCGCCCGGATGGTGGATCCCTTCCAAAAAGGTCGAGCAAACAAACTTATAGATGCTCGATTCAACGGCAGGGTAATCTCTGTCCCTTCGATTCCGTCGGAACTTCTCAAAGCAGCACATGCTACGCTTAAGGCAGAGTTTCGATTTGAAGATGGTGTTCCCGTATTGGACGGCATCATTGACTATTCTCAAAAGCATCGTCAGCGCATCATTGACGTTCGTGGCGCCGAGATTTTCTCTTTGACGCAGGAGACAAAGAAAAGGCGAGGTAAGAAGGGGCATGCAGCATCAGTTCTTGTTCCGTTGGAGCCGATAGCGCTCGAAAAACTGGGGCCGTTCACTTGTGAGATCTACTGGTATAACCGCCGCGTCGTAACCGGGGTTCAGGGCCTTTCTGCGACAATGGCTGAAACAAGACAAAGGATCGCTGAATGGGCGGGCGGCCCAATGTTGTATCGCTACGGTTTCCGCGTGTTGCCTTATGGAGATCCGGATGATGATTGGCTCGCACTCGATGAAGCAGCCTTTGGTGAATCCGGGTTCAAGCTGAATCGACAGCAGGTAATCGGCCGCGTTTCGGTGAATTCGCCGCATACGTCGATGAGCGAACAAACGAACCGAGAGGGTCTGATCGAATCTGATGCCGCGAATGCTCTTAAGCGGATCATGCAATGGCTGCTGCACGTGCAGATGCGAGGACTTATTAAGGAAGTCGATCGTGTGGAGGAATTTGCGAAGAGGACCGCTCAGGAAGATGCAGTCAACCTGCGAAGCAGACGCATCCAAGTCGAATCCATTTTGGAAGAATTACGCCTGGAGACGGGCGCCCAGCATGAGAAGGTCATCGCGCGACTTTCGCGGGAGGTTGCAGAACTAACAGCACAGGCATCTGGGCTTGTGTCCCGTCTCGATTCGGTCGTCGAGGAGGCTGAGGACGAACGCGAAAAGTTCGTCTACCTAGCCGGCGTTGGTCTTATGACGGAATTCATCTTCCATGAGATGGACAGAGCAGTCTCGCATACTCTGTCATCGATCGCTCGATCGAGAGACGGTCAGCTGGAAGCGGTACTAGAATCTCTCGCTGACCAACTCAAAACGCTTCAGAAGCGGATCTCCGCGTTCGATGAGATGACTAGCGAAAAGAGACAAACGAAGACGGATTTCGATCTTCGCGAACTTGTCAGCAACGTACTCCAATCGCATAGCGAAGAATTCCGTCGCCACTCCGTAGTTGTATATTGTGGATTGCCGGATGTGCCGATGCCGATCAAGGCCGTACGCGGAATGGTTATTCAAATCCTTGAGAATGTCGTGACCAACGCACTTTACTGGCTAAAGCGCCAAGCTGCATATGAAGTCAATCTCGTTCCCCGCATTTGGATCACACTCGATGCAGCAGGGAAGACATTGACGATCGAGGATAACGGGCCGGGGGTTATCCCCGATCGCATGGAACGGATATTCCAAGCCTTCGAGACTACAAAGCCGGCTGGCCAAGGCCGTGGCCTCGGTCTGTACATTTCGCGGGAACTAGCAGGCTACCACAAATGGAAACTTGCCATGGATCCGACGCTGGGCAGGCAACGCTCTGGAAGAACTAACGCATTTATCTTGGATATGGGGTGACCCGATGACCCTTCATGCGCGCATCGCCGCATCTTTCGACGCGAACAGAATCGAGCGGGTTCTGATAATCGACGACGCGTACGACGCGCCCACACTGAACGATGCTATGGCCGGACCTCTCCTAGGCATGCTCCGGGGTGGAAATCAGGAACTGCTTGATACATTGGGTGTCGGCGACGAGCTGTTATCGGAAGCCGTTGAGGCTTTAAGCTCGGAGGAATATGAAAATCCTTCACTTCTTCAATTCGTCGGTCGACTTTACCAAGCGTTCGTTGAAAGCGGCGACACGAAATTTGATCCGGAAGGCAACTTCGATCTTCTGAAGGGGACTGCGCTCAAGGCACTTCACCCTCTGGAGACATTTCTAATGGGTCGGCAGGCGACCGACGTTCGTCGAGTAGGGCTTGTGGACGCGCGAACAGTTTTCGCAGCATTCAAACCACAGATCGTTTTTCTCGATTTCTTCCTTTCGGCGAATGTCGCGGAGAGTGGAAGCGTGGATGACGAGAACCATCTGGCCGCGAGAACGGAATCCGTGGTGTTATTGAATAATATCGTATCAGAAGCTCCCGGAACTGTGCCCGCGGTCGTGCTGATGTCCTCGAAAGACATGTCCGCAAGGAAAGACGAATTCAGGCGCGAAGCGCAGCCAAAAGATGGCTCCCCGAAGATCGTTTCTTGGCGTTTCCATTTCCTCAGAAAGGGGAATATCGATCTTCAGGATGCACAGCCAACCTTCACGCCTGAAGCCGCGGACGCCCTCCTTGACACCTGCCAATCCTATCGATTCGGCCGAGAACTTCATCAGGCACTTTTCGAGTGGAAGCGTGGCCTGGACGGTGCTGTAGAAGCCCTGACGCTCAACATCGCCGATCTAGACATTAAGGATTTTGCCTATCTCATGCGGTTCCGTCTGCAGGAAGAGGGGCAACCGCTCAGCGAGTATCTCAACTGGCTCTTCGGCGAGTCGCTTGTCGAGACGATCAGGTCAACCGTGGATTGGGATCATGATTCCTTCCGCAAGTTGGACGGTAACGACGAAGGGATCATGGACCCGATCGAAGGCGCGTACGATGGACCAACCATAGGGATTGCGAAACTGTTCGATCGTGCTCGTATTGAGCGCAGGCGTTATAACGGTACATCGAGCAAGCGCCTGGGCGATATCTTTCGCATTGGCGACACAGACCGATTGAGGGCGATCGTGACGCCGGATTGCGATCTGGTTGTACGCAACGGGAGTGCGAAGGTATCTCGCCCATTGACTGTATCTGGAAAATTGAAGCGATACGACAGTCCGACTACTCCGCTTGCTGATTTCATCATCGTTGACGAGAAGGATGCTCATTCGATTGAATGGGACGCGAAAGACCTCGAGACAACCGATTTTTCAGTCGGTGATCTCACTTACATGGGGACACTCCGTCCGATCTACGCCCAAGAGCTGCAGAGGACAGTCCTGGCGGATCTGGGCCGGATCGGTGTAGCCGTCCCTCCGGTCATCGGCATGACGGCGGAGGCCGAGGTACACCTGCGCTCCTTCAAAATGAAGAAAAATTACAAAAATCACACTACCCAGAGACTGAAGCTCCAGATGGGGGACCGTGCCTGCTGCACCATCATGCCATCCCGCAACCAACGGGCTACGGCCTCAATTATTTTCCACAGGGAGTTCGTCCACCGAATGCTGGAAGCGATGCGGACATTTCCGCGGGATAATCTTGCAGATGGCGTTGGAGATCTGATGGACAATGCAATGACAGAGGGTGCGGAGGAGGAGATTTACGGAAACCTCTGCATCGCAGGGGTCAGTTCGGGAGATGTCACGGCGCAGCGTATCTCGATCGTCTTTGGTAAGGCCGTAATGCAAGGCGACGATGCGCCTTGGTGTCAGATAATTGTCAAGGCATCAGAGCTATCGATGGAGCAACAGTTTCAGATTGCAAGTGCGCCGCGCCTTTCAGTCGAAAGCGAAATAGCAACGACCGCGAATTTCAATACTGAGGACGAATCCAGAGCATTCAGGGAGGGGGACGATCACCCTAGGTCCGGAACCGCATCTTAGCCATCACCATCTGTGACACCCATCCTGTGGGCTGGTACGTAGTTCTGGCATCGCGCTTACCTTCCTCCTCTGGCTGTCGCCGACAGACTGGCCCGTTCACAGAAGCGAAATTCTTTTCATCGAGCGAATCACTTCCTTCTGGCATCATGTCTCGCCGAGCGCTGGCAGAAGATGGGGGTTCGATGTCAAGTCGGGCGGATAAGTGGATCCGGTTTCTCCGTAAGTACGGACCGATTCCGAAAAACGACAACATGTTCGACGAGCACATCCGGCGCTCTGCAAAATACGCTGGGGTCGTTCCACTCCACTTCGAACACCCGCTCCATTCAGATCTGATCGAAGCCCTGTCGCCTCGCGAGCAGGTAGGTCGGGTCGTCATCCTCACGGGCACCGCGGGAGACGGCAAGAGTCACCTCTGCGGTCATGCCTGGATCTTCATGGGGGGCACGGAGGAAGATTGGGCAACAGACGAAATCTACCGTCGCATCCCGCTGGATGAACGACACGGATCCGGAACGCTTCATGTCATCCGGGACCTGACCGCGCTTCGTGACAGCGACGAACGATACGGCGGCAAGGCCGAACTGCTCCAGCGCATCAGCCATGCGATGTTCGAGCCGGGCTCCGACATTTTTCTTATCGCCGCGAACGATGGGCAGATCGTCGAGAACTGGCGCAGACTGGATGCGCAAGGGATCGGTGGAAGGGCACTGGCTATCCTTGAGGCGCGTCTGATGCGGGACCGTGATCCCGAGGAAGCCGCCTATCTCGAGTTCTTCAATCTGAGCGACATCTCCAGCAGTCGTGTCTTCGCGCTCTCCCTAGAGGCGTTCCTGGGGCACGAAGCCTGGTCGTGGTGCTATGAGGAGCAAGAAATCGACGGCTTTTTTGGTCCCTCCTGTCCAATCAGGCGGAACTACGAGCTGTTGAAGGATCCGCTGATCGCCGCACGGCTGAAGACGCTGTTTCGGCTATGCGACTTCAACAACCTGCATACCCCGATCCGTGCTGTGATGATGCTGCTGTCCAACGCGATCTTCGGGCATCCAGCTGCCAAGGACCGCCTCCTTCTTCCTTCGGACATCCGCGGGATCGTGGAGCAAAAGACGAGCTACCTGGGTAGCCTCTACAACAATATTTTCGGGCAGAACCTGACCGCGTCCAAGCGGGATTCCCTCGAGATTTTCGAGTTTCTGAACCGGTACGGCATCGGCCATGAGACTACGAACAGAATTGACAATATCCTGATATTCGGCGCCGAAGATGATCATCTGCGCCCCTATTTCGAGCGGCTGATCGGGAGCGACTCCCTCTACGGTTTCACGGACAGATACCAGGCGGCCCAGAAGGAGTATGTCGAATATCCGGAGGCGACCACGAACGGCGAACGGCACGTCTTCCTCGATATGCTCGTCACGCAGCGTCGCGCCTTGTTTTTCACCATCCCAGACGAGTGGGTCGACGAGCTGAGCCTATGGAGCCTCACGGTCTTTACGAGTGCTGGAGAATACCTTTCCGAGATCGTCGGCCCACTGGAGCGGGCAGAGCGTGTCCGGAAGGATGAGGTCCAGCTCCTAGTAAAGGGATTGAACCGGGTGTTCACGGGGCTTCTCGTGGCATCCGAACGGGAACTGCTCCTCGCGACGAGCCTCTCGAATTCGAATGCGAGGGTCAGCCGGCTGCTGGAAGATCGCATATTGGTCTCATCAAGGGGCCGCATGGAGCGCATCGAGGTCGTCCTTGATCAGGGACTGCCCGTGATCGAGGTGACGCTTCCAAACGGGATCAAGCGTGCGCTGGGCCTCAACCTGACACGCTACGAATTCCTGCGTCGTGTCGGCGACGGAGCGCTGCCAGGGAATTTCTCTCGCGAATGCTATGAGGACATCATGTCGTTCAAGACGACCCTTCTCGCCGCGGCCTCGAACGTAGCGGACGAAGTCGATCCGGACGACGACAGCATGTCATTTCGGCTGATCGCACTGGACCGGGATGGCAATGCCATCGACGACGTCATCGAGGTGACTCTTGTCTGAAGCTCTGACCCATACGCCTCCGGTTGCGAACCCGGGTGCTCAGCACGATCACCTCTGGGTCGACGAACAGATATGGGGGCATCGGCTCTGGAATGATCAGAGCCCTTGGCTTGTCTTTCTGGAATTCCTTTCAGTGGCCGAAGGTCACCATGCCGATGGACACCTCTTGGAGGAAAGGACGCTTTCTGAAGGCCTGAACTACCGGCCTGCTCAGCGCCTTCATCTGAGGAACATCCTTTACAACGACGAATCCATCCATGAGATCGCCCGTCGCATTCCGAGTGATGCGCATGCGTGGGCCGAATGGATCTCCCGGATGGAGGCCGACGCCCAAGGCGTCGACCAAGAGGGTTTCGAGTATCTGCAGAGGCGTTTCGGTTCTTTTCGGAAATTCGCGTCGCTAGTCTCCATGATCCAGGGTTCCACGATTAACCCAGGAAATACGAAACGCTGGAGTTCCCGGTTCGTCTTCCCGTTCGGTTCGAGCGCAATTTATGAGGACCTCAATATCAAGAAGGGGTCCGCTAGCCGCGAATACATCTACTTCGGACGGACCGGGGAAATCCTTTACCGGATGTTGGCCAGGTCATCAGCCGCGCCGGACCTGATCGGCCACCTCCAGCGGATGCTCGAACGACCCGATCCTTGTGAACGGCTGGTCGCGATGATGCAGCCCAAAGGCAGTTCTGAACCGCGGAGCGTACGCGGAAAGGAGAGTTATCTGCCGTTCGAGCACCATCCGTCGTTCGACATGCTGGGGGAAGACTGGTTATCGATCCTGAAATTGGATCTTCCCCGATACGACGCGTATCCCCATCTCATCACGCTGTCGTCTCTTCACCTGGCTCTCTACCAATTGAAGGTCGCCAGCTCGGTGATCGGGAAGAGCGATCCCTTCTTCGTCTGCGAGATCGTGGCACCGAGGAAAACTCTCGTCAGAGAGCTTTCCGTCACCAGCTACATCAACAATGACCGTCTGACGCTTGCCGCCGTGGAGACATTTATCGGCGATCTCGCGGAGACCGACGAGTGGAAGAGGGCCGAAGTCGAGGCGGCGGGTTTCGAGACGTGTCGGGAGATACTGCGCCGCGAGGTCTCCTGGCCCGAGGACGCTGATGACTATGACGGAGCGGCCGATCCGGCGATGCTCTTGAAGACGCTTCGTCGCCGAGCCTCCGATCGTCACCGACGGCATGCCGCTCTCGTTCATCGCAGTTTCGGGGGAGGCTGTGGTCTTGTTTCCAGACGAGGGACGAACCGGCTGCGCTATGCTCCGACTGATGAGCTGCTCAAGGCTCTGATTCTGGCCAACGTGCCTGTCCGAATGGAATACGGCGAGTTCCTCGCCTTGCTTCACCGAAAGTACGGACTTGTCTTCGGCGATCGGGAGGCGAGACCTGTCCTGGATCCGGAAGAATACGACCAGCGTGCATTTGAAGCCAATTCGGCACGGCTCGAGGGAAGACTCAAGACCCTCGGCATGCTGCGACGGCTTTCAGACGCCTGCGCCTACGTAGAAAACCCTCTTCGCAGAGACAAGGTAGCATGACCCCTTCCGAACTGATCGGCGCAGTCGTCGTTGAATTTCTCAAGAATGCGCTCGGGCAGGACGGTTCGGACGGCACCGGTCGTTTCGCGCTGAATCTCACCCCAGATCAAAGCGTTGCGGCTGCCCGGGCGGTACTGGCAGATCCCTATCTGGCTGCCAATATCGATCTGCGCCTTCCAGTCGGGACGTTCGGGGATTTCGGTCTCCCCGACTTCGTCTTGACCGACCAACCGGCGACGTTCTTCCGGAATGCCGAGTGCAGCAAGGCCGCGTTCCTGCTGGCTGAGGTCGGATACGATGAGATGGCCTCATTCAACGAGATCGCTCGGGTTGGCAGCGCCGAATTACAGGAGGACCTGGCTCTTTGGGTCAGGACGGCATCGAGCGGGCTAATCATATCGGACGAAGCTCTGCTCTGGTGGGAAAAATGCCTGACCGGTCTGCGAGATCTGCGTTTCAGGTCCCTTGATCGGTTCGCGGCATACGTTCTCCGCACTCGTGAGATTGTCTCCACCGAAGCCGTCGGCATCATGCCGGCTCTCGGCCAGGCGTTGCCGGTTCTTCGGCTCCCCCGAGATCTGAACGCCTTCGATGCCGTCAAGGAGAACAAGCGAGGGCAGGCATCCGCCTGGCGTCGCCAGTTTCAGACCCTTCGAAAGCGCGAGGGATACCTACTGAAGCAGAACGCCCAGCAGTTGCTGCTCAGTGAGGAGGACCTTCTCTCTGCTTACGAACGCGTCAAGGAGGATTTTCTCGATGCCGATCGGCCGGTGGTCGAGGCGTTCATCGTGGCGCCGAGCGGATGGAACCAAGAGGCAGCAGCACTGGCGGAATGCGAATGGGAATTCGTCAAGCCTCTGTTCGAAGGCCTTGCGCGGGAAAAGTTCAACCTGGGCGAAGCGACGCTGGCCTTTTATGACGATGGTGACCCCGACCTTCTCGATTCTGAGGAGCCGGCTTATCTGCGGTCACTCGCCTTACGCAAGCTGAGTGAGCCTTCCGAGGCAGAGGTCACATTCTATGAGAAGCATCGCCAGGAGCTGAGGCACGACCGCAAACTCAAGTCTGCCTGGGACAAACTCGTTCATGGACGACCGATCGAGAATTCAGACTTCCTGGCAGGGTTTGCCGAAGGGCTGAAGGCATTGCTCGATCGCTCCACCGCATCGGGACCCGCCAAAATCCGCGTCAGGTGCGACCGTGCGACCAAGCGGGAACTGAAGGATCTGAATCTCGATGCCGGCCTGTTCTTTGCGCACCGATACGCCGGATTCCGCACCCTTTTCGGTCCACTTGTCGAATGGGACGTCGGAAAACTGTTCGAGTATTCGACGCTGGTCGAAGAGTGGAAGGGTGATACGAAGCGGAATCGTTCGACCGCGAAGGCCGCATATCAGCTCAAATTCCTTTTGGAACTGGAGCGAGGGAAGACGCCCAGCGCTACGGAAACCTGCTCGGTCCAGGTCGTCTGGGTCTTCAATCCAAAAGCCGTGACCTCCCAGCTGGTGGATGACTGGGAGAGGGTTTCGAAGCACCCGTTCCTGGAATGCCGGTCCGTGCGTGAGCTTTCCTTGGCCAAGACCAAGGGGAAAACAATTGACCTCTCGGACGTCTCCACCTTCACCCCGGCCTATGACCGGGATCGCGGATCGTTCGCTCCGGCCTACAAGAAGAACTTGGATCTGGCGGAAGCCTGGCGCTCGAACCTCCGTACATGTCAGGCCGAGGACTATCTCACAGAAGCCGATGCGGAAAGGCTTGAAAGGGCGTTCAATCACTTCGAGAGCAGTTACGCCGGCGTTCTTCGTGGCTTCGCGTCCCGTGGCGCAGGAGACGAAACCATCCTGGAACAGTTGGCTGCCTACGAGGACCTTCTCAAGACCATCGTCGGCGTTGCCCGGGGGGACAAGAATAGAGCACTGCTTCTCAAGCCAGTGCTCCAGATCGGCGTCGCACCAGTTGATGGTGGCGCACCTGCAGCAGTGTGCCTGCCATGGCACCCCCTGAAACTCGGGGCCATGTGGCGTAAGACCCGCATCGTCGTGAACCTGGTCGACAAGCTATTGGCCGCGAAAGAGGTCCTGATCGGCGATACCCGCCTCTTCTTCAAGGACCTGGCTCATGATCTCGGGCACCCGCTCTACCCGGAAGTGCTCGCCGCCTGGTTCGACGTGACCCCGCAGCTCCTGGTAGTGGACGATGTCGTCCAGGACTACAGCCTTCACGAGGCGCCTGTTGCCTCGAACGACAACAACGAGGTGACGAACGACAACCCTACCGAGGGAAGCGCGTGCGTCGAGGACTTGGTCCAGAGATATCTCAACCTCAATCCGCATGAGCGGGCGAACACCTCGGTCGTTCTGTTCAACTGCGATTCGGCTCGATTGCCTCAGGCCGTCATCGAACGTGTCGGCAAGATGCAGAGCGACGATGAGGACTTTCGTTGTCAGGTTCTGCTTCGTCACGTCGACGGCGAACGCCTGCGCGACGTCTACACGTCGATCCTCGACGCTGACATGGGCGCGGACGCCTACAATCCAAGCGAAGCGACCCGTGATTTCATGGCGCGCCTCCGTATCTCGGTGATCGCGGACCAGACCCCGACCCCTGATCCCAAGGACGGTTGTCCTTATGACATCGTCTTCTCCCAGGACGTGATATCCCGGCATGCTCGACTCGAATGGTTCGCGGTCAACGCCGACCCGGCAGATTTCAGCACCTTGCTTCCGTCGCGCTGGTCCAGGCGGCGTCCTGCGGCCGCCGACGACCTGAAGTCGGCCGTCTATCTCTGCTGCCCCGTTCAGAGCCCGGTCGGCTGGGCCTATCTGAGTGCTGTCGCTTCGGTCTTTCTCGGAGACGCGGATCGAGACGACACCCGCCGCATGTTGCCGGCACGTCAATTGAGCTTCACCGACCAGCAGACAGCCGAGATATTCTCCGAAACCCATAATCTGGGCAACTGGGTGGTCAACTTCGACGAGCTTCTCGATCGGCGGCAACTCATCAACCAGAAGGTCCGGGTCATCCGGTACAAGAAGACCGCGACGCAGGGGCGAAACCTCATCATCTCGTCGTCCGCGCCGCTTGGCTTGCTGAAGTCCATGATCCTTCAACGCCTCAGCGGCCTCGGCCTGGGGCTGACCGGGGCCGAACTTGCCGAACTGGCCGACCGCCTCATTGGCGATGCGAACGATGTGTCCGGGGATATTGTGCTCAGGGCAGCGAAGAGCGGGCGAAGCGCGAGCGAACTGATTGGCGTGGTCCTGAGCCGCTCGCTCGTTCGCGACCGCCTTGGCAGATCAGGCCTGGCTGGCTGGTACTTTCTGGACGACTACGCGGCCTGGATGGGCCAACGCGAGGAGCAGCTCGCAGACCTCCTCGCGATCAATCCACACATCGGCGAAAACGGGGAAATGCGCATATCCATCGTCGTCAGCGAGGCAAAGTACGTCGAGATCGAAAGCCTCGCCGCCAAGAAGAAGGAGTCGGAGAAACAGTTGCGCGATACGCTTGGCCGTTTCAATGAAGCGCTCTTCGCCGAGCCGGCGCGGCTCGATCGCGAATCCTGGCTCTCGCGACTAGCCGACCTGATGCTCGATGGAATCAGGGTGCCCGCTTCACATGATTTCGATATGGCGCAGTGGCGCCGCGCAATGCGGGAGGGGCTTTGCGAGATCGAGGTCGAGGGATATTCGCATGTCTTCGTGCCGACGGCACTGGACAATTCGGACGTCACCGATGCCTATCAGATCGGTGGCGCCCCGAACGCATTCCAGGAAATCTACGGCCGCTCAGCTCTAAGACGCCTTCTCCTAGACTACCGGGAAGGCAAGGATTCCCGCGGTTTCGTCGATACGCTCGGGTTCGATCATTTGCACCGATCGCCGACCTGGAAGCGAACAACGGTCGTCATGCCGACGCTCGCGATGTCGAACGGGACAGGGGAAAGCGAGGGCGATCCGGCCGAGGATTCCGCGGATAAGGAAACGGACTGCGTCCCAGCACATGCATCGCTTTCGGAGGATAGTCCAGCCATGAGATTCAAGCCGGCCGCGATGACGGAAAAGCCCTCCTTCGACTCCGACTTCACAATTATCGAGGAGTCCGAAGCGGATCTCGAATGGCTCTCCAACACGTCGTTGATGGCGCGGAGTGCGCTTCAGCAATTCCATCTTCAGGCCAAGGTCATCGACAGGAGGCTGACGCCAAACAGCGCTCTCATCAAATTCCAGGGCAGCGCCAATCTCACGGTCGACCAGATCGCGAAGAAACGCTCTGAGCTTTTAACGACCCACTCCCTGAACGTCCTCTCGATACGGCCGGAACCCGGTGCGATAACGATCGCAATCGAGCGGAAGGAGAGAAAGAACATCAATGTGGACCGACTCTGGGAAGTCTGGAAGCCGCAGCCGCGAGACACGGCCAATCATGAACTGCTGATCGGCATTCACGAGAAGGACGGTTCACCGCTGTTTCTGTCTCCCGGATTCCGGCACGCCCCGCATACCCTCATCGCCGGCAGCACTGGCAGCGGCAAGTCGGTCCTGATGCGCAACATTCTGCTGGCTATCGGAGCGACGAACACCCCCGAGCAGGCGCAGATCGTGCTGATCGACCCCAAGGGCGGCGTCGACTACTTCGCCTTCGAAGGGCTTCCCCATCTGCAGGGAGGGATCATCGATGATCAGGAGCGCTCGATCGAACGCCTGACCGAACTCGTGAAAACGATGGATGAGCGATACGCCCTGTTCAAGGAGAACCGGGTCTCGGATTTGCCCTCCTATAACGCCAAGGTCGCCGTGAAGGACCGACTTCCGGTGATATGGGTCGTTCACGACGAATTCGCCGAGTGGATGCTGACGCCGGAATACAAACAGGGTGTCGGATCGATCGTTTCGCGTCTCGGGGTCAAGGCCCGGGCTGCAGGAATTCATCTGGTCTTCGCTGCTCAACGGCCGGACGCGAACGTGATGATCCCTCAGCTCAGGGCCAATCTGGGCAATCGTCTGATCCTGAAGGTCGATTCTGAAGGGACATCCGAAATATCTCTTGGCGAGAAAGGGGCGGAACGGCTTCTTGGACGCGGTCATCTGCTTGCGAAGCTTGACGGGGAGTACGACGTCTGCTTCGCGCAGGTGCCTTTGATCAGCTCGGATTACGTTGAAGAATACGTTCGTTACATCGCTGAGCGCAGTGGCCAATTCCCAGACAGAATGTTGGCGTGACTCTCGCCGTCTGTGTAGGCGGCAGCCACTAGCTGCGCATGCGATATCTGCCGGGCCGAAGCCAAATACGATCAGGGGAGAGAGCGAACGTCTTCACCGTGATCCTCGATTGGCCAATTCTGAATAACAGGAGAGAGAATGCCCGATCTGACCATTTGGGAGCCGAGAGATTTTTCGCAGCCGCCGCTGCAATTATATCTCTAGCAGCAGTCGCATCTAGCTATTTTCTCAGTAGCAGAACGCTCGCTACGTCACGCGAGTTGTCTGACAGAAGCGTTTGGCAGAAGGCAAATGAGAGCGAACTAAATAATATCCAGCAAAGAATCGAGAAGTTTTACAATCCGAACAAGCAGATATCAGAGGAAATCAGGATATTCAGCAGGGATCTTAGATCAAGAACAGACCAGAACTTCGTGCTGCTGCGGAATTTATTCGATCGGCATTGGGTAGAATCCTGGATGAGGGCCGTCGATTTCTTCTGGACTCAATCGTGGAGAAGGCCGAGAAGCTCGACGGTCTTACCGAAAGACATGGTGGAGCAGCGGACATCTCCCTGGCTCCATATCTTGCAAGAGCCAGGGCTCACTACAGGGTTATCAGACTGGCTTCTGAAGGAAAACTTGGCGCTGACCCAAGCGAATTCCTGCCTCTTTACGTCTATCCAAAAGCTATAAACCTCGTCTTGGATCTGGAAGAGCGTCGGCTACTAGACAGCATAGACGCACTCAGGGCGCCTCCCTCCTATGCCCACACTCCTATAGCGCCATTGTCCATCCCGCCAAAGTATAATCTGGATAAAATCCCTGATCCCGTCAGGACATCCGATGCAGATCTTACTATGCCGCTTAAATAAATGTATGCATTAGTCGACGCATGGGTATGGTTTAATTCTGTATGTCTATGGTTTATCGATCAAATCAACGATTCCGGAGAAAATCTTAGGAGCACTCGCACACCGTCGCGCTTCGTCCAATTCCTGTCCCTCAGTATCAGCCGTCGTTGTCGCGGCTCAGCGCTTGGGCCGTGACCTTGCCCTTCGGAGTCAGCTCGTAAAGGCCGCGCTGCTTCTCGACCCGCGTGACATAGCCGCGGCGTTCCAGCTCGCCCACCCTCGCATACGCGGTTTGCTTGGGAATTCCCAGTTTGCTGACGATTTCGCCCAGCATGCCGCGACCGCCCAAATTGGCAAGGGCAACGAGGGTGGCGGCCTTGGGCACGGTCATCCCTGGCTCCGATTCCAGGATTGACCGCTTGTCGAATTCGGACCGCCCCAGAACGTCCTTGACGCAGATCGAGATCAGCTCGTCACGGGGGATGGACGCATGGGTCTCCCGGCGGGTCTCGTAGAGATCGAGGACGTCGCGGGTCAGGTAGACCAAAGCGTTGACCATCTGAGGGTGCATGGGGAGGCTCCTTCGGGACTGTCCATGGCCGCTAACGTCCGCGGCCTTACCCGTCTGCCTATACCATGTACGATTACTTGGAAAGTGACCCTTGACGGATCAGTCGCCGAGCCGTAAGACAAAAAGTAGTTACGAATGGTACTTGGAGACGCACCCGGCAACGAAGGAACTGCACGTGCTCCGCAAGTACCTTATCAATGCGGCCAAAAGGACCTTCTCGTCACCTCTCCGCAGGTCCCGTTTCTCTGTGAAAGATTATCACCCACCTCGCCACCGAGGACAAAACGTCCCAGGTAAGCGCCACCCAGGCGTTCCACTTCATCCAGCAAGATGGTCTGGCGGCGATGGACGGGGGCTGCCTCGCCTTTACGCCAGAGGGCGCCAGGTCCAGGCGACGGTTGCGCCGATCGTACGCCGCTACGGCGAGAAAGATAACAGCGCTAAAGCGGCGACCATGGCCGCTCAGTCGGCGTCGGCCACGGTCTTTTCGCCCCGCCAGCTCGCGGTCCAGGCCGATCGGCCTATTACGTCAGTCTACACGAGCCTGTCGGACCGCAAGACTAGCGGTCACGGCGAGTGGCACATCACCCGCCGGCCGTCTGCGGTACGGGCACGGAACCAAGGGCCCGGTAGGGTCGTGGGCTCGCGTAATCGACGAGGCGGCCCCGAAAGATCGGTTTGGCGAGCGGTTCCGGAAGATGGAGAAGGCGGCGCAGGCCAAGGGCTTGGCGGATTTCGACCGCGGGCAGATCGAGCAGCACATTCTGGGGCACATGACCGAGGCGGCCTTGCCCATGTCGTCGTTGTCGATCCTGCGCCCGGGCCAGAACTACCCCATCAAGGTCGTGGCCGTCGACCTGTTCGAAGTGACGTCGCTCTGACTGCACGCGACTGCACATGGGGGGCTTCGGCCGCTTTTTCATGTCTACGCCGTAGACACATGATGAGGTACGGCGTGTGTCAGACTAACAGGGCAGTCGGGCACTTTCAGACCAGCTTGTGTGCATACCAATGCATGCCGACCTTGCAACCAAGCCATCCGGCGACGGACCATGCCGACCACCTCCCTCCGGCGGTATCCCTGCGCCACCATCGTCGCGATCGCCAGCTCGAGGGCGTCTTCCATGGGGACGACGAGGTGACCGTCCTGCTTCAGCATCGTGCGGCCGATCGCCCCCAGGATCGTCCGGTCCACAACCCGGGCCTCGGGCTTAGCCGCGCCTTCGCGCTGTTTACGCCAGTCCTTGGTATAGCGCCGCTTGGCTAGGGCCCGCGCTCTTTTACGATCTCTAGAAGAAGTCAGGGCAGTCGATGTTGGCGCGCTGTTCATCATTTCTTAACACCTCTATGGTCTGGTCTCTCCTCCCCGCGGCAACGGCCGCATTCAGGTACGGAGACCTCTGATGGCTAATCCCGTCGCTTTTGCCCATGCAGGCGCCGCTATCGGCGTGATGGCTTTCAGTTCAGCTGTTGACGTGGGCATCGAACGCTATCGCCAGCGCCGCGTCGAAATCGATCTCCACGACGTCTATGTCCGCGAACGCGCCCGACGGATCGCCGCCGAGCGCGCCCTCGCCGAAGCCAAGCGTCAGCTCGCCGCAGCCAAGCGCCTCTTGCGCATGGTGGCGATCTCTTCATAGGCCAGGCGCTCGACCTCGTCCGGGTCTGGATCGTCATGGCCCATCGCCGCCATCCTCCGCATCACACGGCGCATGATCGCTTGAATGTCGTGCCGTTCGTTCTCGACGTTCCCGGCCTCAGCCAGGCGGACAGCGCGGCGGCTCGGGCGCTCGAGACCCGGCATGGCCTCTTCCGAACCCTGCGCCCAATTGTAGACGGCCATCGGGTCCGCCTCGGCGACGCGCAGGAGATCGGGGAAGTCAGCCCCCATGATCCACGCCTTGTCATGCTCGGTCAGGAGGTCGCCGAACGCCGGGGTGCCGCCGTCGAGGCGTGCCCGGCAGGCGCGGACGAAGGTGTGGCCCTCATGGCAGTTGCGGAACGTCGCGGCGAGGTGCCGGGATTCCCGCGAGACCGCGTCGTTGTCGTTGAATGCCGTATAGTCGGGTTCGTCAAACGTGTCGGCGGCGACGGCTGGGCGCCAGCCGACAACGACGCCGTCGATGACGAGGGCGACACGCTGAGCGGCACGGCGTATCGCCGAGGCCGTCCGTTTCAAAAGGGATTGCAGGGCTTTCAACATGGCAGTCTCCATCAGCATGCAGCTCTCCGGCCAGCACGGCGTACACTAGCGGTGGAGGCTGAAAGTCCGTAAAGAAAAATAAAATTTGAATGGGACGGTAAAGGATCTGGAAAGGGGGCAGGCAAACGCAGTGCCAGTCTCACAAGCGAGCGAACCCCCTGAAATAACTGACAAGGATGCACGAAGAGTGCCGCGGACTACCGATGTCTCAAACCAATCGAAACGAGACTGGACAGAAGGCCGAGCGACATTTACTTTAAAGGTGATCGGCTGCTGTGGGAGCAGTCGGCATGTGGCGGACCGAGAGTCCGGACAAAAAGGGGAATGAAGATGTTTCAGTTGATTATCGGGGTCATTGACCTCGGTTCACCAGACGAGCGGCACGTTGTGCATGTCGAGATGAAAGGTGCCGACACGGCCTTGATCGAAGCGACGTCGCGTCTGATGATGTACGCGTCTGACACGCTGTACGACTGCGAGCTGCACCTTCTCGCCGACGGTGGGATTGCCGGCGGCCACATCGCCAGCGACAGCTACCTTGCTCCTATGCGGAGCGAAGCCGACGTCGATCGCACGGCGGGCTGGCTTGCCTCCTTTCACCCGGACCGGCCGTCGCGGGACAGTTACGCCGCACTGTTGCAGGAGATGGAAGGAGGTCGCGCGTGAGCCGTCCTCACGCCGCTCCTGGGACCCCCGAACAGATCGTGAAGGTCCGTGAACTGCACCCTACGCATTCCGCTTCGCGGATCGCCGAACGGCTCCAGTCGCTGGCCCCTGGGCTGACCCGCAACGCTGTCATCGGCCTCTGGGACCGCCTTGGTATCCGGGTTATCCGCCCCTCGACCCCACTGCGCAAGCCGCGGGACACGGAGGAGGAGAGGGCGCGCCGCCTGGCAATCGAACGCCGTCGGGGAGGGGCCCGTCGCCGCTTCGCCGAGAAGCGCCGCAAGGCCAAGGTCCGGGACGCCGCCTGCGAAGCAGAGCGCGAGGAAGCCGCGGCGTACCGCAAAACCAAGCGGGAAATCGGGGGCGAAGGCCGAGTCGTCGACGTCTGGACTACCCTGTTCGGGACCCGAGGCGGGGTCTGTCTCGCCGACAACAAGACCGGCTGCCGTTGGCCGGTCAGGGGATGTGGCGCCGCTCTGTACGTGTGCGGCTGCCCGACGGCTGGGAAGGTCTATTGCACGTCGCATGCCGCGGCCTTGGTTACGAGGGCCGCATGATGCAGACGTCTGCACAAGCGCCTATCCCCCTCCCGCAAGCTGCACGTCTCCCGGAGCTAGGGGGCGCGTTCACCCCCCGTCAATTGAGATCGGCTATCCAAGCCGGCCTCCTACCGGCAGAGAAACATGGCCGCAGCTATTACGTCACGCGGGAAGGCATCGTGGAATGGAGGCGTCGATGCCTCGTCAACGTAAGCCCGCCCGAATCGAGTTGGAGAAGGCCCGGTACCGGGACGGAAAGCTGCACCAGGCCGCTGTCTGGGTCATCCGCGACGGATCGACGAAACGCAGCACTGGCTGCGGCGCTGATGACGTTGCCGGCGCCCAGGAAGCGCTCCGGATCTACCTCGGCGAACAGCACGCGAAACTAAAGCCCGAGAAAGGCGCGTCAGCGAGCGAGGTCATGATCGCTGACGCGCTGCGCCTTTACTGGGAGCGCAAAGGCGACGGCCCGAAGGCCGTCGCCAACCCCACCGAACTAGCGGCACGCATTCGCAAGCTCCTCAAATTCTGGGGCACGATGACCGCTGCCGACATTCGCGATGTCACTTGCGAGGAATATGCCGAGGCACGCGGATCACAATCCGCCGCCAGGCGTGAACTCCAGGACCTCAAGGCGGCGATCCGGCTGCACACGCGGCGCGGCTTCCTGCGCGAATACGTGGCGATCACTCTGCCCGAGAAGGAAGAGGCGCGGGTCGATTGGTTGAGCCGGGCCGAGGTCGCGAAACTTCTCTGGTACTGCTGGACGGCCCGCGAGATTCAGAAGGGTGTACCGACCCAGAAGAGGCATTTGCGCCATCTGGTGCCCTACATCCTGACAGGGGTTTACACGGGGTCCCGATCGGCCCGCATCTACCAGGCCAGCTTCGACTTTGACGAAGCGCGGCCCCATGTCGATCTCGACGAGGGAGTTTACTACCGCAAGCCAGCGGCCGAGAAGGCGACGAAAAAACGGGCTGGGGCCGTGCGCATTCCCGGCCGTCTCCTGGCCCACATGAAGCGCTGGCGGCGCGGATGCTACCGTCTCGACGCCAAAGGCAACTACGTCATGGGGGCTCCCGCTCGGTTCCTCGTCGAGTACAGGGGGCGTCCCGTAAATCCACGCAAGGCCATGTCGAACGCACTGGTGGCGGTCTTCGGTCCCGTCCACCCCTTCGTCGCTCACACAATGCGCCATACCTGCGCGACCTGGATGTTGAGGGACCGGGTCTCGGTCAATGACGTGGCTGCCTATCTGTCGATGACCCGCGAGATGGTCGAGCGGGTCTATGGTCACCATCACCCTGACAGCCACAAAGCCGCCGGCGATGCCTTCCAGCAGGCACGTCACGGTTCCCCGACAGTTTCCCGACGTTTTGAGGGTCAGGAAGGGGGCTGAAGGGGGTGTTCAGGTCACTAAGAGGCCCGGAAATGCGGGAAAAGCGGGCCGGTGAGTGTCGTTCGGGACGAGGGGGTCGCAGGTTCGAATCCTGCCACTCCGACCAGCATTTCTCCGAAGATGGTATCAATCTTCGTCGAGAACACGATTTCCCGATCAATCTGTCAGACATCAGTCGCTGTTTAGCGGTGTGCGCGGAAGCTGCTGGCGCAGACTTTCCGCGCCTTTACCCCGCGATGGCTGGGGTCAGGCACGCGGGCTCGGCCGTCTCTCGACGCCTATACATCGCGAAAAGCGCATGTATGAATGCGGTCAACGGGTTTGACGGGAGGACGCCATGATCACGCGACGCAATCTGATGGTTGGCGGGGCCGCGCTGGCCGGCGCGATCGCAACTGGGGGCAAAGTCCGCGCGGCATCGCCGGCCGATCCGCTGGCGACGCTCAGCGATGGCCATCTGGAACTGCCAGCGTCGTTTCTCCTGTCCGGCCTGCCGGACGAGGATCGGCGGCAGCTCGGTCTTCCGGCGACGGGCGAGGGGACGGTGCTTACGCCGCCCTGCAATCTGACCCTTTACCGCAGCGGCGAACGTCTGGTGCTGTTCGATGCCGGTTCCGGCCCGAACTTCATGCCGAGCGCCGGCCGCCTGTCGGACAGTCTCGACGCGGCGGGAATCGACCCCGGCGCGATCACCGACGTCATCTTCACCCACGCCCATCCCGATCACATCTGGGGTGTCCTCGACGATTTCGACGAGATCGCCTTTCCCGAGGCGGCCTTTCATGTCTGCCGCACCGAATGGGATTTCTGGCGCTCCGAGGCGGCGCTGACCGGACTGCCGGAAGAGCGACAGAACTTCGTCGTCGGGGCGCGCAGCCGCTTCGATGCCATCGAAGAGAGGACGACGCTGTTCGATGCCGGCTCCGAGCCGGTGACGGGCGTCGAGGCCATGGCGGCCTTCGGGCACACGCCGGGCCATTGCGCCTTCGTGCTGCACGGCCTCGATGCGCCGGCGATGGTGGTCGGTGACGCCATCTCCAACGATCCGGTCTCCTTCGCGCGGCCGGATCTGCCATGGGGCGCCGACCAGGACCCCGAGATGGGCGCTGAGACCCGCCGCCGTCTGCTCGACCGCCTGGCGGCCGACAGGCTGCGCTTCGTCGGCTTCCACCTGCCGCAGGGCGGGCTGGGCCGCGTCGAGGCGGACGGCGCCGCCTATCGCTTCGTGCCGGAAGCCTGAGCTATTCGGCCGGCCGCCGTTCGATGCCGCGGAAGGCGTGGCGGATCGAGCCTTCGAGGATGTAGGCGAGGCCCAGCCGCGCGCCGATGGCGATCGAGATCAGCACGATCGGCGCCGAGATGGTGAGCAGCGAGGCGGCCGAGATGCCCTGGCCGATCGTGCAGCCCAGCGAGAACACGCCGCCGACCCCCATCAGCATGGCACCGACGAGGTGCCGCGACAGCTCGCGGGCGTCGTCGCAGGCTTCCCAGCGCACATCGCCGCGACGCCAGGCGGCAAACGCCGCGCCGACGACCACGCCGAGGACAAGCCCGACGCCGTAGTCGGGCATGGCGCCGGTATAGGCGACGATCTGCAGGATCAGGTCGCCGGGCGGCACCACGAAGGAGGCGCTTTCCACCTGCACCGGCGCGAAAGAGCGGCCGGCGATATGCGCCGTCGCCAGCCAGCCGAAGGCCACGGCAGCGCCGATGACGATGCCGGCGAGGATCTTGCCGCGATCGCCACGGAAACTGGCGGAGCGGAAGACCCAGGTGCCGAGCGCCGCGACGACGGCGAGGGTCATCAGCCATCTGAGGTCGCGGCCGGCAAGCGCGCTGGCGACGGCGCCGAGGGTCTGGTCGGGCGCCCCGAGCCGGGTCAGGTCGTAGGCCTGCGAATCGACGAGGGCGACGCGGCCGAGCGCCAGAATGCCGCGCTGGGCGGCCAGCGCCGACAGGCCGAGAACGATGATGACCACCAGCCCGCGCAGCGAGCCGCCGCCGAGCCGCACCAGCGCGCCGAAGCCGCAGGTGCCGACCAGCGCCATGCCGACGCCGAAGGCGAGGCCGCCGAGGATCGCCCCGGTCCAGCCGAAGGCGGGGGTGAGATAGAAGCTCTGCTCCGGGGCGAACTGGCCGGCAAGGACGAGAAGCTGGGTGAGCAGGATCGCGACGAGAATGGCGAGGCCCCAGGCGCGCAGGCCGTTGTCGTCGCCGGCGTACCAGCGCCGTTCCAGAGCGGAGAGGGTGCAGAAATGATGTCTGCGGGCGACATAGCCCATCGCCGTGCCGGCGAGCAGTCCCGCCAGCGGCAGCGCAAGGCCGCTTTCCACCAGCATGTCGGTGCCTCCCGAGCGCCCGAGGGGCGCATCCATCTGCGAGCCTATGCCCGGCCCGCAGCGCTTACAAGCCGATCGCCGTCGTACCCGGCGGGCTACTCACCCGCCGAAGACGCTCAGCGCGGCGCGTCCGGCGCGCCTCTGACGGGCGCGCAGAACAATTCGTACAGCGTCCCGATCAGCGACGTGACCTCCTCGCTGGCGAGGCTGTAATAGACCGTGCGGCCCTCGCGCCGCGTCTTGACCAGCCGGTCGAAGCGCAGCCGGGCGAGTTGCTGCGACACCGCCGCTTGGGGCATCGACAGGATCGACTCGATGTCGCCGACGGAGCGTTCCTTCTCCGACAACAGGCACAGGATGACGAGCCGCGTTTCGTGCGACATCGCCTTCAGGAGATCGCTCGCCTTTCGGGCCTGGGCGAAGAAGGCCTCGGTCTCCTCCGGAGAGGTCGAGGGATCGAATTTGGGAACGGCCCAGTTGGTCAGATTGCTCAAGTCACTCGCTCGGTCGGGTCGGTGCGCGCGAAGCCGCGGTCCTGGCCGGCAGGTCGGCCAGCATGTCGTCGAGAAGACCCCAGAAGAAGTCTTCCCCCGGATAGCCGCGCAGCCGCGCGATCTCACGGTCATTGTCGACCAGAATGAAGGTCGGTGTCACCCGCTCCGGTGCAATATGCTGCAGATCATCCGGCCACGGCTTGCTGACGTCGACCCGGCGCAGCGGCGCGGTGCGGCCGGCCTCGGTCTTCGGATAGGCAGGCGCGATCTCGGCGTCGAAGCGCGCGCACCAGATGCAGCCGGGCCGCTCCAGCATCAGGAGTTCGGCGGCGAGGGACGGGCTTGCGGTCACACCCAGCAGCGTCCATGCGAAGACCGCGGCCACGATCGACCGTCCGAATCGCCCAACGGGGCGGCGCGGGCGCCCGGTCGATGGAATTGCAATAGATGATAACATATGCATTCTTCTATCTAATGGCCGGATCCCGCCGGAGCAAGCCGGCGACCGTTGCCGGCCTCAGATAAGTTCGCAATCGGAAACGTCCAAATGCTCGATGTCGGCTATGGCGCCGCACTGCTGGCGGGGCTTCTCAGCTTCGTCTCGCCCTGCGTGTTGCCGATCGTTCCGCCCTATCTCGCCTATCTGGCCGGGCTGAGCTTCGACCAGGTTCGCGAACGCGGCACCGAACCGGCCGTGGCACGGCAGATCATGCTGGCCTCGCTGGCCTTCGTCGCCGGTTTCACCACGGTCTTCGTCGCGCTCGGCGCCACGGCGAGCCTGGTCGGGCAGGTGATCGCCCAATGGTTCGATGTCCTGTCGGTCGTCGCGGGCATCATCATAATCATCATGGGCCTGCACTTTCTCGGCGTCTTCCGGCTGTCGCTGCTCTACCGCGAGGCGCGGGTGAACGTCGTCCAGAAGCCGGCTGGGCCGCTCGGCGCCTATGTCATCGGCCTCGCCTTCGCCTTCGGCTGGACGCCTTGCGTCGGGCCGGTGCTGGCGGCGATCCTCTTCGTCGCCGGGTCGCAGGACACCGCCTTGCGCGGCGCCGGGCTGCTGGCCACCTATTCCATCGGGATCGGCGTGCCGTTCCTGCTGGCCGCCGCCTTCGCCACAAGGTTCCTGGCCTTTGCGGCTCGGATGCGCCGGCACATGGCGACGGTCGAGAAGATCATGGGCGGCGCGCTGGTGTTCACCGGCATCCTGTTCGTCACCGGACAGATGGCCACCATCTCCTACTGGCTGCTGGAGACCTTTCCGGTCTTCGCGACGATCGGCTAGAAGGAAGCCGGCCGCCCCGTGGGCGGCGGGCATATGCAGGGCGGGCGGGGCCTCCAGTCGGTCTCGCCAGGGCTGATTGCACGTCGAGGAGGACGATATGGCACGGATCTTCATGCTGTCGCTGGTGGTGTTTCTGGCCGCCATGACACTGTCTCACGCCGCCGAGATCGGCGACGATGGCCTGCACAAGCAGCCCTGGTTCTCACTGTCGTTCCGCGACGTCGCCGAGGACATCGAGACCGCCCGCGAGGAGGGCAAGCGCCTCGCCATCGTCTTCGAGCAGCGCGGCTGCATCTACTGCCGCAAGATGCACGAGGAGGTGCTGTCCGATCCACAGGTGCGCGACTACATCACGGCGAATTTCAACGTGGTGCAGTACAACATGTTCGGCGACGAGGAGGTCACCGATCTGGACGGATCGTCGCTGTCGGAGAAGACTGCGGCCCGGCGCTGGAGTGTCGTCTTCACCCCGACCATCCTGTTCATGCCGGAAATTGCCCCGGAGGACGGAACAGTGGGGGAGGCGGCTGTCGCGACCATGCCCGGCGCCTTCGGCAAGTCGACATTCCTTCATATGTTCCAGTGGGTTGGCGAGAAGGGTTACGAGGGCGACGAGCACTTCCAGAAATACCATGCGCGCAAGCTGGCGGCCGACGGCGGGGCGATGGAAACGACCGAATGACTTGCTGCAGTGCAGCAAGATTATTGCACTGCTACAATACATTCGAAAATAACAATACTTGAATTGATGTCGCCGTCCTGCTTTACTGGGTCGACAGGATCGAAGCAGATCGGCTACCCAAAGCCGACATTCGGGAGGAAGCCTTGTCCATGATGCGTTCGTTCGCGCTGAGCCTTGCATTGTCCGTGGCCGTGACGCCGCTGGCACTCGCTGCAGAAACCGCCCCGGGCGATGTGTCCTTCGCGGACATGGCGGTGGCGGATTCGCTGACCGGTCAGCCGGGCGACCCGGTCGAGGGGCGCAAGGTCTTCGCCAATCGCGGTCTCGGCAACTGCCTTGCCTGCCACATGGTGCAGGACCTCGAAAGCGAGCTGTTCCACGGCAATGTCGGACCGGCGCTCGACGGCGTCGCCGAGCGCTGGGAGCCGGGCCAGATCCGCGCGATCGTCGCGAACGCCAAGGAAATCTTCGGCGAGCAGACCATTATGCCCGGCTTCTACACGCTGAATGTCGGCGTTGACGTGGCCGAAAAATTCCAGGGCAAGACGATCCTTTCGGCCCAGCAGGTCGAAGACGTCGTCGCCTATCTGGCGACGCTCAAGGGCGAATAGGAAGGACATTCCATGTACGTGACGAGACGCAAGCTTTTCGCCCTGTCCGCTGGAGCGGCCACGGCGGGCATGTTCGCCTTCGCGCCGGGCCGGGCCTTTGCCACGGTCGAGGCGACCGAGAAGGCGCTGGCGGACTTCACCGGCGGCAAGACGCCGGAGAGTGGCAAGATCACCCTGACGGCGCCCGAGATCGCCGAGAACGGCAACACCGTGCCGATCTCCGTCGATGTCGAGAGCCCGATGACCGACGACAGCTACGTGGAATCGGTGACGATCTTCGCCGAGGGCAATCCCAATCCCGAGGTCGCGACCTTCCACTTCACGCCGATGAGCGGCGCCGCTGCCGCGACGACGCGCATCCGGCTGGCCAAGACGCAGAACGTCATCGCCGTCGCCAAGATGAGCGATGGTTCGACCTATTCGGATCGCAAGGAAGTCAAGGTGACGATCGGCGGCTGCGGCGGCTGACGCCGAGGCGACCGCTTCACCCACGAGGATCGATGCGTGACCCGGCCCGCACGGGCGGATAGTCACCCCAGGAGAACGAGACATGGCAACGCCGAAGCCGAGAGTGAAGGTTCCCAAGAGCGCCAGCGCCGGGGAGGTCATCACCATCAAGACCCTGATCAGCCACGAGATGGAATCCGGCCAGCGCAAGGACAAGGACGGCAATCCGATCCCGCGGCAGATCATCAACAAGTTCACCTGCGAGTTCAACGGAACCAAGGTGTTCGAGTGCGATATCGAGCCGGCCGTGTCGGCCAATCCCTATTTCGAGTTCACCGCCAAGGTGCCCGAAAGCGGGACGTTCAAGTTCACCTGGGTGGACGACAACGGTGAGACCTACACCGACGAACAGACCATCGAGGTCAAGTAGACGCCGGACGGGGGAGCGGTATCGGTCGGTCCGGCGCCGAGCCTCGAAATGGGAGGAAATTGCGTGAAGAAGACTGTTATCGCCCTGTTGAGTGTGTCCTGCCTGGGAAGTCTCACGCTCGTTTCCGGTGCTCTCGCCGACCCGGTCGACGAGGGCCTGTCCATCGACGGCCAGGAAATGATCACCGTCGCGCCCGCACCGAGCGAGCCAGAGGGTCATCCCTTCGACAAGGTGCGCTCCGGCTGGCTCTACCGCGAGGCGGAGACGCGCCAGGTCGAATCCGACAGCTTCGAGAATCCCGGCATGCTGAATGTCGAGCGGGGCGAGGATATCTGGAACACGGTCGAGGGCGCCGCCGGCAAGTCCTGCGCCACCTGCCACGAGGACGCCTCCGAGAGCATGGCCGGCGTGGGCGCCAGCTATCCCAAATGGGACGCGGCGAGCAGCAAGCCGATCAATGTCGAATTGCAGATCGATGCCTGCCGGACCGAGCACATGCAGGCCGAGCCCTACAAGTTCGACGCCCAGGACCAGAAGGACCTGACCGCCTTCATCAAGCACCAGTCGCTGGGAACGCCCGTCGAGGTGGATCTGGCCGCCGGCGAGATGATGAGCTGGTGGGAGCGGGGCAAGGAGCGCTATTATCTGCGCACCGGCCAGCTCAACCTGTCCTGCGCCTCCTGCCACGAGGACAATAACGGTCGCTACATCCGCGCCGACCACCTCAGCCAGGGCAACACCAACGGCTTTCCGACCTATCGTCTGAAGCAGGCCAATCTCGTGTCGCTGCACAACCGCTTCCGCGGCTGCATTCGCGACACCCGGGCCGAGTTCCCGAAGGCCTTCTCCGACGAGCTGATGGCGCTTGAGGTCTATACGGCCTGGCGCGGCGGCGGCCTGTCGGTCGAGACGCCGGCCGTTCGCCAGTAGCCGGCTACGGCTAGCGAGGGCGGCTGCGGCCGCCCCTCGCGCATCTGACAATACGATACGGAATCAAGTCCGGACCGCCGATGCGATCCGGACCGGGGGTGAGCCATGTTCTCCAGACGTGAGTTTCTGACCGCGACCGTCGCGCTGGCGGCGCTCACCGGCTCCGGTCTGTCGGGACGCTGGTCCCGCGCCGCCGCCCAGCAGGCGCTGAGAGAGGATGCGCTGCTCGGCGCGCCCGATTTCGGCAATCTGACGCTGCTCCACGTCACCGACATCCACGCCCAGCTCAAGCCGGTGTTCTTTCGCGAGCCGGCCGTGAATATCGGCATCGGCGAGGTCGCCGGCCTGCCGCCCCATGTCAGCGGCGCGGACTTCCTGAAGCTCTACGACATCGCGCCGGGATCGCCGGACGCCTATGCGCTGACCTCCGAGGACTTCTCGGCGCTCGCCTCGCGCTACGGCCGGATGGGCGGTCTCGACCGGATCGCGACCATCGTCCGGCGGGCGCGGGCCGAGCGCGGCGACGACAACGTGCTGCTTCTGGATGGCGGCGACACCTGGCAGGGCAGTTATACCGCCAACAAGACCGCTGGCGCCGACATGATCACGGCCATGAACGTCATCGCGCCGGACGCGATGACCGGTCATTGGGAGTTCACCTATGGCACCGAGCGGGTGGAGGAGGCGATCGCCGGCCTGCCGTTCCCGTTCCTCGGCTCCAACATCTTCGACCGCGAATGGGACGAGCCGGCCTTCGAGGCATGGAAGATGTTCGAGCGCGGCGGCTCCAAGGTCGCGGTGATCGGCCAGGCCTTCCCCTATACGCCGATCGCCAACCCGTCCTGGCTGATCCCCGGATGGTCCTTCGGCATTCGCGACGAGCAGATCGCCGCCCATGTGGAAGAGGCGAGGGCGGCCGGGGCCGATCTCGTCGTGCTCCTGTCGCACAACGGCTTCGACGTCGACCGCAAGCTGGCCTCGCGCGTCGACGGCATCGACATCATCCTGACCGGCCACACCCACGACGCGCTGCCCGAGCCGGTGCAGGTCGGCAACACGCTGCTGATCGCCTCGGGCTCGAACGGCAAGTTCCTCAGCCGCCTCGATCTCGACATCGGCGACGGACGCCTGAAGGATTTCCGCTACCGCCTGATCCCGGTCTTCTCCGACGTGATCACCCCGGACGCGGAGATGGCCGCCGTCATCGACGAGGTGCGCGCGCCCTATGCGGACGAGCTGCAGCGGGTCATCGGCCACACCGACGGGCTTCTGTATCGGCGCGGCAATTTCAACGGCACCTGGGACGATGTCATCTGTGACGCGCTTCTGGCCGAGCGCGACGCCGAGATCGCGCTGTCGCCGGGCTTCAGATGGGGCACGTCCGTCCCTGCCGGCAGCGACATCACCGTCGAGGATCTGCACACCGTCTGCGCCATGACCTATCCGGAGGTCTACCGCAACACGATGAGCGGCGAGACGCTGAAGGCGGTGCTGGAGGATGTCGCCGACAACCTCTTCAACGTCGATCCCTATTACCAGCAGGGCGGCGACATGGTCCGCGTCGGCGGTCTCGGCTACGGCATCGATCCGACGAAGGAGATCGGATCGCGGATCTCCGACATGACCATCCTCGCCACGCAGGAGCCGATCAAAGCCGGGCGCGACTATGTCGTGGCGGGCTGGGCGTCGGTGAACGAAGGCACCGAGGGACCGGCGATCTGGGATCTGGTGGAAAGCTATCTGAAGGGCCACCCCGAGATTTCGCCGAGCGAAAACCGCAGCGTCACCGTGCGGGGCTGACAGCCGCGCCTCGACAGGTGCCTTGCCGCATGATATATGCAAAATATCATATATTTATATGTCGGGAGGAATGCGGATGAGCGACGGACCCGGAACGAGCGAACGCGGCCTCTCCCGCCGCAACCTTCTGAAGCGTGGTCTTGCGATCGGCGGAACTGCGGCCGCGGGGCTGGCGGGCCTGCGAAGCGCCGCCGCGGCCCCCGCCGGCGGGGATCCGGCGATCACCGAGATCCAGGACTGGAATCGCTATCTCGGCGAAGGCGTGGTGGCGCGGCCCTATGGCACGCCGTCACCCTTCGAGGCCCATGTGGTGCGCCGGGACGTCTCCTGGCTGACGGCCGATGCGACGAGCTCGGTGAGTTTCACGCCGCTGCACGAGTTGGAGGGGATCATCACCCCGAACGGCCTCTGCTTCGAGCGCCACCATGCCGGGATCGCCGAGGTGCCGCCGGACGAGCATCGCCTGATGATCAACGGCCTCGTCGATCGTCCGCTGATCTTCACCATGGAGGATCTCAAGCGCTTTCCGCGCGAGAACCGCGTCTACTTCCTCGAATGCGCCGCCAATAGCGGCATGGAATGGCGCGGTGCCCAGCTCAATGGCTGCCAGTTCACCCACGGCATGGTCCATTGCGTCATGTATACCGGCACGCCGCTCCGCTATCTGCTGGAGGAGGCCGGGGTGAAGACCGCCGGCAAATGGCTGCTCGCCGAGGGCGCCGACGCCGCGGCGATGACCCGTTCGATCCCGATGGAGAAGGCTCTCGACGACTGCCTCGTCGCCTGGAAGATGAATGGCGAGGCGCTGCGGCCCGAACAGGGCTACCCGATGCGCCTCGTCGTGCCCGGCTGGGAAGGCAACATGTGGGTCAAGTGGCTGCGCCGGCTGGAAGTCGGCGACCAGCCCTGGGAGCAGCGCGAGGAAACCTCGAAATACACCGATCTCCTGGCGGACGGCAGGGCTCGCAAGTTCACCTGGGGCATGGAGGTGAAGTCGGTCATCACCAATCCGAGCCCGCAGGCGCCGATCACCCATGGCCGCGGTCGCACCGTGCTGACCGGGCTCGCCTGGTCGGGCAATGGCCGGATCAAGCGGGTGGACGTGTCCCTCGACGGCGGCCGCAACTGGCATGCTGCGCGGATCGACGGGCCGAGCCTGCCGATGGCGCTGCACCGTTTCTACTACGATTTCGACTGGGACGGTTCCGAGCTGCTGCTGCAGTCCCGGGCCATGGACGAGGAGGGCTTCGTCCAGCCGACGAAGTCAGCGCTGCGGGCCGCGCGGGGCGAGAACTCGATCTACCACAACAACGGCATCCAGACCTGGCACCTGAACGCCGAGGGAGGGCTCGAAAATGTCGAAGTGTCCTGAGACGATCCTCGCCGTTGCCCTGATCCTGGCCGGCCTGTCCGCCGCGCCCGTGCTGGCGCAGGCTGGGGATGCGGCCGCCGGCAAGAAGGTCTTCAACCGTTGTCGCGCCTGCCACGATGTCGGCGAGGGGGCGAAGAACAAGATCGGCCCGCATCTCAACGACCTCTACGGTCGCGCCGCCGGGGGCCTCGACGACTACAATTACTCGCCGGTCGTGAAGACCGCCGGTGCGGAAGGGCTCGTCTGGAACGACAAGACGCTGTCGGCCTATCTCGCCGATCCGCGCGGCATGCTGCCGGGCAATAAGATGGCGTTTCCGGGACTGAAGAAGGACAAGGAGGTCACCGATCTCCTGGCCTATCTCGCGACCTTCTGGGCTGAACAGAAGGCCGAAGCCGCACCGGCTGCTGGTGAGGATGCTCCCGCCCAGCCCGAAGCCGAAGCGGACGCGGTGGCGCAGGCATCGCCGCACGGCAGCCCCGCGCCGGCAACCGTGCCAACGCAGCATAGCGAATCGTCCACGGGGCCGCTGCGTCTCGGCCGCGCCGCGACGGACGCGGAAGTCGCCGCCTGGGACATCGACATCCGGCCGGACGGCAAGGGGCTGCCGGTCGGCAGCGGCACGGTCGCAGACGGCGAGGTGATCTTCACCGAGCAATGCGCCTCCTGCCATGGCGATTTCGGCGAGGGCAGGGGTCGCTGGCCGGTACTGGCCGGCGGGCGGGACACGCTCACCCGCGAACGGCCCGAAAAGACCGTCGGCTCCTACTGGCCGCATCTGTCGACCGCCTATGACTACATCCGGCGGGCCATGCCCTTTGGCAATGCGCGGTCGCTCAGCGACGACGACGTCTACGCGCTGACGGCCTATGTCCTCTATCTGAACGACGTGGTGACCGACGAAGAGTTCGAACTGTCCGACAAGAACTTCACCACCATCGAGATGCCGAATGCCGGCGCCTTCATTCCCGACGACCGTGCATCGGAGGCCCATTACAAGGCCGATGCCGATCCCTGCATGTCGGACTGCAAGCCGGGGCCGGTGTCGATCACCTCGCGGGCGCAGGTTCTCGACGTGACGCCGGACAGTGGCGCCGAAGGGCCTGCGGGTGGTAACGTCGATTGACGCGGAGCCGGTGGGGTCCGCGCCGGGCCCGCGGGCCCGGGACAGACCCGAGTGAAAGGCATCGCCATGAAAATCGCCCTCCTAGCAGCAGCCGCGCTGGTCGCGTCGTCGCTCGCCGCCGAGGCCGATCCGGACGATAAATCGTCCTTCGAGCCCGTGCAGTACGAAGCGCAGAAGGTGCTCTACGATTTCAATTTCGATGCCCCGCTCGACGGCGTGCGGGCGCTCGGCTTCATCCGCAACCACATCAAGGCCGCCAAGGAATTCGGCGATTTCGAGGGCTCGAAATTCGTCGTCGTCGCCCATGGCAACGAGCTGCATGGCTTCTCGCGCCTCAACCGCGCGGCCTTCCCGGACGTCTATGATGCGGTCAAGGAACTGGCCGACGAGGGTGTCGAGTTCCATATCTGCCGCAACGCCGCCAAGGGCCGGGGCTACGCGCCGGACGAATTCTACGACCTGTTCACCGTCGTCCCGGCGGCGGTGATCGACATCGCGAAATACGAGAATGCCGGCTACAGCTACATGTATCCGGCGCTCACGCCGCGGATGAACCGCGACGACGTGATCGCGAAATATCCCGAGCTCGAACTGCAGTAACGGAAGGCGAGACCATGCCCAGCAACGCCCCCGCACCGATCGCGCTCCGGCGCACCCGGCTGACCGCGGCACTGGCCGGTCTGGTCTTCGCCGTCGCCGCCATCCTGGCGGCCGGTCAGACCGTCACCGCGGCTTCGGCGCAGGAGGCCGAAGACGACGGCGGCTTCGTCACCCACAAGCTGGCGCTGCAGGTCTCCGACAATGACGAGGCGGCGATGCGGTCGGCGCTCGATATCGCCGCCAATGTCTCGCGCTTCTACACGGCCAAGGCCGAGGAGGTGGAGATCCGCATCGTCGTCTACGGCCACGGCATCGAGATGCTGCGGCCGGAGCGCACCCCGGTGATGGACCGGCTGACCTCCTTCGACCAAAGCATGCCGAATGTCGGCTTCGTGGCCTGCGGCAACACGCTCGATTCGCTCGAGCAGGCCGAGGGCGAGCGGCCCGAGATCGTCTCCTTCGCCGAGGAGGTGGAAGCCGGTGTCGCCGAGCTGATCCGCCTCGACGAGACCGGCTACACCATCGTCAAGCCGTAACCGCCCGGCGCAGCTCTTTCGGCTTCAGCAGCCGGCAGCCGCGCCGTCCAGAACTCCCGGACCTGCCCGTTGCCGGCCGTGGGGAACGAGAATCCACGCAGCACGCGTTTGCCGCAAAGCTGTTTCTGCCTGCGGCCCCGGCCGGCATTCCTGTAGCGCGAATACATCGCGAACTCCGCATATGTTCCGGCTATTGCAACGGCACCGGGACATATGGCGATGGATTTCGTTCCCCTGATCGATCTCGTCGGCGAGAACGCCACCGCGCTGATCGGCGGCGCCGTCGTCGGTGGCCTGTTCGGCATCTTCGCCCAGCGCAGCGCGTTCTGCACGCGCTCGGCCGTTCTGGACCTCACCCGGCGGCGTGGCCTGGCCGCGCTGGCGGTCTGGGCCGGCGGCTTCGCCGTCGCGGTGCTCGGCATCCAGCTTCTGCTCAATTACGGCTATGTCGACGTGCGCGAGACGCGCTTCTTCTCCACCGCGCAGAGCCTGTCCGGCGCCATCATCGGCGGCCTCGTCTTCGGCCTCGGCATGGTGCTGTCGCGCGGCTGCGTCTCCCGGATGATCGTCTTGGCGGCATCGGGCAATCTGCGCGCCCTCTATACGTCGGTGGTCGTCGCGATCGTCGGTCTGGCGACCTATAGCGGCGTCCTCGTCCCCTGGCGGGATGCTGCGGGCGGCTTGTGGAGCACGGCGGCGATCGGCGGCAACGACCTCCTCGCCCATGCCGGTCTCGGGCAGGAAGCCGGCATCGCCATCGGCGCGATCCTTGCCGTGTCGGCGCTCGCCCTTGCGCTGGTCTCGAAGGTGTCCACCTGGCGTTTCATCGGCGGCATCGGGGTCGGCGCCAGCGTCGTCGCCGGCTGGTACTTCACCTACACCCTGTCGCTGCAGGTGTTCGAGCCGATCCAGGCCGAGAGCCTGTCCTATATCCGGCCGCTGGCCACCACCGGTGCGCTTGCCACCGACCCGGACAGCTTCTTCGGCCTCGATCAGGGCGTCCTGATCGGCACGCTTATCGGCGCGTTCCTCGCGGCAATCCTGTTCGGCAATTTCCGAATCGCGACCTTCTCCGAGCCCGGCACGCCGTCGGTGCTGCGCTATACGATCGGCGCCGTCCTGATGGGTTTCGGCGGCATCCTGGCGGTCGGCTGCACCATCGGCGCGGGCTTCACGGGCGGCGCGGTTCTGGCGGTCTCGTCACTGGTCGGCCTTGCCGCGATGGTTGTGGGCGCAGCTTCGGCCGATCGCTTCATTGACCGGGAGCGGGCGCCCGCGGCGGACACGCTGCACGACGCGTCGCTCTCGCCGGCCGAATAGTCAGGCCGGACGGTACAGGCGTCAGCCTCGCTGAGCATCGGCAGCACTACGCGCGCCGTGGCGGCTTCCGCCACGGCCGAAACGCGCCGCGATTCGACTTTCCTTGCGATTATCGCTTCGGCAGGCCCAGGCAGTCGGCCACATGATCGGCGATGGCCAGGCTCGCGGTCAGGCCCGGACTCTCGATCCCGAACAGATTGACCATCGCATCGACGCCGTGGACCTGTGGCCCGTCGATGCGGAAATCGGCCGCCGGCTGGCCCGGCCCCGACAGCTTGGAGCGGATGCCGCTATAGGCCGGGGTCAGCGAATCGTCCGGCAGGCCCGGCCAGTAGCGCCGGATCTCCGCATAGAAGCCCGCCGCCCGGTCGGGATCGACGCCATAGTCGATCCCGTCGATCCACTCGACGTCAGGTCCGAAGCGCATCTGGCCGCCGAGATCGAAGGTGAGGTGGACACCCAGCCCGCCATCCTCGGGCACCGGATAGATCAGCCGCTCGAATGGCGTGCGTCCCGGTGCGGCAAAGTAATTGCCCTTGGCATAGGTGGCCGCCGGAACGTGATCGGCGGGAAAGCCGTCGATGGCGCCGGCGAGACGCTGGGCATGCAGACCGGCGGCATTGACCAGGAGATCGGTGGTGATCTCGGTCTCCTCGCCGCTTGCCCGGTCGCGGGTAACGAGCCGGACGCCGCCATCTTCCAGCCGGCCCGAGGCGATCGTCGTGTTGAACACCACCTGGCCGCCGGCCGCTTCGAGATCGCCGAGATAGCTCTGCATCAGGGCGTGGCTGTCGATGATGCCGGTCGCGGGCGAGTGCAGGGCGGCAACGCAGGTCAGCGCCGGCTCCATCTCCATCGCCGCCGGGCCGGACAGAAGGACGAGATCGTCAACGCCGCAGCGCGCCGCCTTCTCCTTGATCTCGCCGAGCCGGGCGACCTGCGCCTCGGAGGTGGCGACGATCAGCTTCCCGGTGCGCGCGTGCGGCACGTGGCGCTCGGCGGCATAGGCATAGAGCGCCTTGCGGCCGGCAACGCAGAGCTGCGCCTTCAGGCTGCCGACCGGATAGTAGATGCCGGCGTGGATGACTTCGGAATTGCGCGAACTGGTCTCGGATCCGAAATGGTCGGCCGCTTCCAGCACCAGCACCTCGCGTCCGGCAAGCGCCAGGCGCCGCGCGATCGCAAGGCCGACGACCCCGGCGCCGACGACGACGCAGTCCGTATCACTCATGAACCCGGTTTCCGCATGTCACATGATCTGAAGGCATGGCAGACGCGATGGGGGCCGGAGAGACGGCGACGTCCGCGGCGGGAATGGTGGGCGATGACAGGCTCGAACTGCCGACATCCTCGGTGTAAACGAGGCGCTCTACCAACTGAGCTAATCGCCCGCGCGCAAATCTCTAGGGTTTTCCGCACCGCGCCGCAAGCCCGCCATGCGCCTGTCGCGGTGCGCCAGCCTGTGGGAGCAAATGCCGACCATCCGCGGCCGTTCCGTTGGTGGGCCGCAGTCTGGCACCCGACCGTTAGCCATGCAGGAAGGGCGCGCTGGCGTCGTCGACCGTCGCGCTCCGCCATGTCGCGCGCAGTCTCGTCATTCCGGCTGACTTGTCGGACCAAGCTCGTTGACCTCAAGGCGAAGCCGATCCGGTCGTTGGCGCTGTCAGACTCGGCGATGCCCCAGGGCCTAATCGCCGCCGACGGATCCGGCTCCGGACCCAAAGAAGACGGCGAGGGCGCTCCGATCTCGCCCCTTGATCCGAATCCACCCCGGAATCGCGAAAAAGATGCCGTTCGATTCGCTCTGATTCTGCCGCCGAGCGGAGTCGGCAGCGGTTCGTCCCGGCAATCCGCGTGTCGTTCCATCGTCGCAAAACCGCGGTAAACTGGGCTTCCGTGCAGCGCAGCCGGATCATCTTGCACTGCGATGATTTTTGTACCGGCTTGTCGCTTGACACTCCCCGGTCTTGGCCGTAAACGACCGCTCATCAGCCGCTTCCGAGCGGTGGAGCGCGGGTGTAGCTCAGTCGGTTAGAGTGCCGGCCTGTCACGCCGGAGGTCGCGGGTTCGAGCCCCGTCACTCGCGCCACTTTTTCTTTCAGAACAATCAGTTCCGAGCCGACGAGCCCCGATGGCTGCCGCAAGGCAGCGTCGGCGCATCGCGCGTCTGGACGTCCCGCGACGCGTGTCGCGGGCCCGATCGCGACAGCTGATCTGCGTTGCGCGTCCGGCTCAGATGCCCGATCCCGATTCCTCCTCGAAATCCCGTTCGTTGGCCGGCTGCGGCCAGGATGTCTCCGCTGCCGCCGATGGCAGGGTCGGGGAGGGGATCGGCATCCAGGCGACCAGCTCGTCGTCGCCATAGGTGACCAGGCAGGCCGGGTCGGAATCGGTGGCGATCCACTCGGGTTCGAAGGCCCCGCGCGGCGCGGCCCAGCGCACCACGTCCACCTCGGCCGGTCCCTGCTCGCTGGCCCGCACGGTCGCCAGGATGCGGCTGCCGTCGCGCGGCGCCTCGCGCATCGTGCGCCAGTCCGTGACCTTGTCCTCACGCATGTTCATGGCTGCTCCTCCACTCGCGGGCGTTTCCGCGCCCGGCATGATCGTCGGACGCCTGGGGTCGGAACGCAACGGCCACGCGTCGGCTCCGCCCGCAGGGTGCCGATCCGGCGCTGTCGCCGGCGCCCTGCGGCCCCGGATCGCAGGTCCCGATACCGGCGCTTCCCGCCTTGCTTCGCCAGGGAGAAGGCGATAGTTCTCGCCGCAGCGCGAAAGGCCCTTGTTTTCGCCGTCACGATCCGCCGATCCCCGGTGCCTCCGGTCCGATCGGCTCTCCGGCGGCCTGCGGAAGGGATGATCGCGAGTTTGCGGCCGTCCGATCGGTCGCCATTGATTCTGGGGACATCGAGATGCCCGAACTTCTCGCATCCTATCTGCCGATCGTCATTTTCGTCGGCGTCGCGCTTCTCATCGGACTGGCCCTTCTGGTCTCTCCGTTCCTCCTGGCGTTCAAGGCGCCGGACGACGAGAAGCTGTCCGCCTATGAGTGCGGCTTCGACGCCTTCGACGATTCCCGCATGAAGTTCGACGTGCGGTTCTATCTCGTCTCGATCCTGTTCATCATCTTCGACCTCGAGGTCGCCTTCCTGTTCCCGTGGGCCGCGACCTTCGGAACCCTCGGCTGGTTCGGCTTCTGGTCGATGATGGTGTTTCTCGGTGTCCTGACGGTCGGCTTCATCTACGAGTGGAAGAAGGGAGCACTGGAATGGGATTGATCGATACGTCCCGCCCGCTCGTCGCACATGCGCCGTCGACGGATGCCGGCGTCGCCGGGCCGAAGATGGTCGCGCCGACGGCCGATCCCTTCGTCACCGACGTCAACAACGAGCTGGCCGACAAGGGTTTCCTGGTCACCTCGACCGAGGATCTCATCCAGTGGGCCCGCACCGGCTCGCTGATGTGGATGACCTTCGGTCTGGCCTGCTGCGCCGTCGAGATGATGCAGATGTCGATGCCGCGCTATGACGCCGAGCGCTTCGGCTTCGCGCCGCGCGCCTCGCCGCGCCAGTCCGACGTGATGATTGTCGCCGGCACGCTGACCAACAAGATGGCCCCGGCGCTGCGCAAGGTCTACGACCAGATGCCGGAGCCGCGCTACGTCATCTCGATGGGCTCCTGCGCCAATGGCGGCGGCTATTATCACTATTCCTATTCGGTCGTGCGCGGCTGCGACCGGGTGGTCCCGGTCGACATCTACGTCCCGGGCTGTCCGCCGACGGCCGAGGCTCTGCTCTACGGCGTGCTGCTTCTGCAGAAGAAGATCCGCCGCACCGGCACGATCGAGCGCTGAGGTTTGAGATGATTCGCGAACACGCCACGAAGGATCTGACCGACTATGTCGTCGAGACGCTCGGCGACACGCTGATCGAGACGATCACGGCGTTCGGCGAGCTGACGCTGATCGTCGCGCCGGCCGACATCGTCCGGGTGCTGACCTTCCTGCGGGACGACCCGCAGACCCAGTTCATCAACCTCGTCGACATCTGCGGCGTCGACTATCCCGAGCGCGCAGAGCGTTTCGAGGTGGTCTACCACCTGCTGTCGCCGCGCCAGAACCAGCGCATCCGCATCAAGGTCCGCACGGGCGAGGACGCGCCCGTGCCGTCCGTCACCGGCGTCTTCGCCGGCGCCGACTGGTTCGAGCGCGAGGCCTACGATTTCTACGGCATCCTGTTCACCGGCCATCCGGATCTGCGCCGCATCCTCACCGACTACGGCTTCGAGGGCTATCCGCTGCGCAAGGACTTCCCGCTGACCGGCTTCGTCGAGGTTCATTACGACGAGGCCAAGAAGCAGGTCGTGTACGAGCCGGTCGAGCTGCGGCAGGAATTCCGCAATTTCGACTTCCTGTCCCCCTGGGAAGGAACCGAGTATGTTCTGCCGGGAGACGAGAAGGCCAAGCAGTAGCCTAGGGAGCGTGTGATGGGGACGAAGCGGCTTCAGGCAAAGTGCCTTTGCGGCGGCGTGCGGATCGATGCCGATTTCGAGACGCTGGACGTCGGCGTCTGTCACTGCGACACCTGTCGGCGCTGGACCGCCGGACCGTTCATGGCGCTCGACGGCGCCAGCAACGTGGTCGCCGCCGGGACCGACCTCATCGCCACCTACAGCTCCTCCGGCTGGGGCGAGCGCGGCTTCTGCAAGGTCTGCGGCACCTCGCTCTTCTGGCGCAGCCTCGATGGTGAGCATTACGCCATGTCGGCGACGTTGTTCGACGGGCTGAGCAACACGCAGCTGACGCAGGAAATCTTCATCGACTCGAAGCCGTCCTGGTACGCCTTCGCCAACGAGACCGAACAGATGACGGGCGCCGAATTCTTCGCGAAGGTCGCGCCGCAGCAGGAAACGCCGCATGGCTGAGATCGACGTCCGCAACTTCAACATCAATTTCGGCCCCCAGCATCCGGCCGCCCACGGCGTGCTGCGTCTGGTGGTCGAGCTCGACGGCGAGATCGTCGAGCGCGTCGATCCGCATATCGGGCTCCTGCATCGCGGCACCGAGAAGCTGATCGAGCACAAGACCTATCTCCAGTCGATCCCGTATTTCGATCGTCTCGACTACGTCGCCCCGATGAACCAGGAGCATGCCTTCTGCCTGGCGGTCGAGCGTCTGACCGGCGTCGAGGTGCCCAAGCGCGGGCAGCTGATCCGCGTCCTGTATTCCGAGATCGGCCGCATCCTCTCGCATCTCCTCAACGTGACGACCCAGGCCATGGACGTCGGCGCGCTGACCCCGCCGCTGTGGGGCTTCGAGGAGCGCGAGAAGCTGATGGTCTTCTACGAGCGTGCCTCGGGCTCGCGCCTGCACGCGGCCTATTTCCGTCCCGGCGGCGTCCACGCCGACCTGCCGCAGCAGCTGATCGAGGATATCGGCGCTTGGTGCGATCCGTTCCTCAAGGTCTGCGACGACATCGAAGGCCTCCTGACCGACAACCGCATCTTCAAGCAGCGCAATGTCGACATCGGCGTCGTCGCCATCGAGGATGCCTGGGCGATGGGCTTCTCGGGGGTGATGATCCGCGGCTCGGGCGTCGCCTGGGATTTGCGCAAGTCGCAGCCCTACGAATGCTACGACGAGATGGATTTCGACATCCCGGTCGGCAAGAACGGCGACTGCTACGATCGCTACCTGATCCGCATGATCGAGATGCGCGAATCGGTGAAGATCATGAAGCAGTGCATCGCCCAGCTCACCGGCGAGCACAGCACCGGTCCGGTCTCGGCGACCGAAGGCAAGATCGTGCCGCCGAAGCGCGGCCAGATGAAGCGCTCGATGGAAGCGCTCATCCATCACTTCAAGCTCTACACCGAGGGCTTCCACGTCCCCGAGGGCGAGGTCTATGCGGCGGTCGAGGCGCCGAAGGGCGAGTTCGGCGTCTATCTGGTCGCCGACGGCACCAACAAGCCGTATCGCTGCAAGATCAAGGCGCCCGGCTTCGCCCATCTGCAGGCGATGGACATGCTGTGCCGCGGCCACATGCTGGCCGACGTCTCGGCGATCCTCGGCACGCTGGATATCGTCTTCGGCGAAGTCGACCGTTGATTTGTCACGGCGCCGCGCGCTCGCGCGGACGGCCGTGACCTCGGCGCTCCGGCGCCGCTTTGTTCGACCCGTCGCGGGTTTGCCGCCCGCGATGCCAACACTTGGGGAAACCGCGCCTTTGTCGGGCTTTGATGCGGCTTCTGGCCACTGGCCTTTTGCGGATCGTGTGATAGAACGCGCCGCAACATAGCATGTTGAACTGGTTCTAAAGTCGAGGTCCGATGTCTGTCAGACGTCTCGCGGACGATGCCTTCCAGCCTCACGGCTTCGCCTTCACCGATGAAAATGCGGCCTGGGCGCAGGCGACGATCCGTAAATATCCGTCGGAGCGCCAGCAATCGGCCGTGATCCCGCTGCTGATGCGCGCGCAGGATCAGGAGGGGTGGGTCACCAAGGCAGCAATCGAGCATGTCGCCGACATGCTGGAGATGCCGCTCATCCGCGTCCTCGAGGTCGCGACCTTCTATACCCAGTTCCAGCTGAAGCCGGTCGGGACGCGCGCCCATATCCAGGTCTGCGGCACCACGCCCTGCATGCTACGCGGCGCCGAGGATCTGAAGGCGGTCTGCCGTTCGAAGATCCACGCCGAGCCGTTCCATCGCAACGAGGCCGGGACGCTGTCCTGGGAAGAGGTCGAGTGCCTCGGCGCCTGCGTCAACGCGCCGATGGTCATGATCTTCCACGACGCCTACGAGGATCTGACGCCCGAGCGGCTCGAAGAGATCATCGACGAGTTCGAGGCCGGTCGCGGCGGCGATGTGAAGACCGGACCGCAGAACGGCCGCCATGAATCGGTGCCGATCGGCGGTCTGACGACGCTCAAGGGCGATTACGACGACCTGATCGCCGACCAGAAGTCGAAGGGTGGCCCCGCGAACGGCGCACCGTCGCAGGGCTCCGGGGCAGGGCAGGCGATCTCCACCCCGCCGTCCAAGGCCGGGCGTCCGGACACGGCCGCCGCCGAGACCAATCCGACCATCGCCGCCCCCGGAAAGGCTGGCGATGCCAGTGTTGCGCAGGGGGCCGAGAAGGAAGAGAGCGATACGCTGGTCGCCGAGGCCGGCCCCGGTGCGGGCCAGACCGGCGGTGCGCGGGAAGGCGCCACCGGCGAAGCCGATCGCGATGCGGTCGAGGCGAACCAGGTGTCCGCCGACACGCCGGGTGCTGATGCCTCCACCAAGGGCAATCTGGCCGCCAAGGAAGGCGCCGCCGAGGCTGCCGTGGTGCAGGATGCGCGGCGTCCCGACGACGTGCCGGCCGTGCAGGAGCGAGATGCGGATTCCGCCGACCTGACCGGCCGCGATCAGGTATCACCGGGCGAGTCGGAAGGCCTGCGCGCGCATACGTCCGATACGAGTCCTGGCCCCGGCAATGCCGATCACTTCGCCAGCAAGGCTGAGCCCGAGGCGGCGCCCGCACAGGTCGGCGACAAGCCCTCCGATCTTCTGGACGCGCCGCAGGGCGACAAGGACGATCTGAAGAAGATCAAGGGCGTCGGCCCGGTCATCGAGGCCAAGCTGAACGGCCTCGGCGTCTTCCATTTCTGGCAGGTCGCCAAATGGCGCGAGACCGAGCTGATCTGGATCGACGACTATCTGAACTTCCGCGGCCGTGCGGTGCGCGAAGGCTGGATCGAGCAGGCGAAGGTTCTTGCGACCACGTCGTCTTCCGGTTCGGGCGAGCGCTGATGCGTGCGAGGAGAATCTAGATGCTGAACGATCAGGATCGCATCTTCACCAACATCTACGGCCTGCGGGACAAGAGCCTGAAGGCCGCGATGAAGCGTGGCCATTTCGACGGCATCGCCGACATCATCGGTAAGGGCCGCGACTGGATCATCAACGAGATGAAGGCGTCGGGCCTGCGCGGGCGCGGCGGCGCCGGTTTCCCGACTGGCCTGAAATGGTCCTTCATGCCCAAGCAGTCCGATGGCCGTCCGCACTACCTCGTCATCAATGCCGACGAGTCCGAGCCCGGCACCTGCAAGGACCGGGAGATCATGCGGAACGACCCGTTCACGCTGATCGAGGGCTGCGTCATCGCCGGTTTCGCAATGGGCGCGAACACCTGCTACATCTATGTGCGCGGTGAATATATCCGCGAGCGCCAGGCGCTGCAGCGGGCCATCGACGAGTGCTACGAGGCCGGTCTTCTCGGTCGCGACAACAAGTGCGGCTGGGACTACGACATCATCGTCCACCACGGTGCCGGCGCCTATATCTGCGGCGAAGAGACGGCGCTCCTGGAAAGCCTCGAGGGCAAGAAGGGCCAGCCGCGGCTGAAGCCGCCGTTCCCGGCCAATGTCGGCCTCTACGGCTGCCCGACGACGGTCAACAACGTCGAGTCGATCGCCGTTGCACCGACGATCCTGCGCCGTGGCGGCGGCTGGTTCGCCGGCCTCGGCCGCCCGAACAACACCGGCACCAAGCTGTACTGCATCTCCGGCCATGTCGAGCAGCCCTGCACGGTCGAGGAAGAGATGGGAATTCCCTTCCGCGAGCTGATCGAGAAGCATTGCGGCGGCGTCCGCGGCGGCTGGGACAATCTTCTGGCGGTCATCCCGGGCGGTTCCTCGGTTCCGCTCGTGCCGGCAGCCGACATCATCGACGCGCCGATGGATTTCGACGGCCTGCGCGAGATCAAGACCTCGCTCGGCACAGCCGCCGTGATCGTCATGGACAAGTCCACCGACATCGTGAAGGCCATCGCCCGCATCTCGTATTTCTACAAGCACGAGAGCTGCGGCCAGTGCACGCCGTGCCGCGAGGGCACGGGCTGGATGTGGCGGGTCATGGAGCGCATGGCGACCGGCAACGCCCAGAAGCGCGAGATCGACATGCTGCTCGACGTGACCAAGCAGGTCGAGGGCCACACCATCTGTGCGCTGGGTGATGCCGCCGCCTGGCCGATCCAGGGTCTCGTGCGCCATTTCCGCGCCGAGATCGAGCGCCGCATCGACGACTACTCGCGCAATGCCGACACTGACCGCCGTCCGGTGCTCGAGGCAGCGGAATAAGCAGGACAAGTCTATGACCAAGCTCAAAGTCGACGGCAGGGAAGTCGAGGTTCCGGATCACTACACGCTGTTGCAGGCGTGCGAGGAGGCCGGCGCCGAGATTCCGCGTTTCTGTTTCCACGAGCGGCTGTCGATCGCCGGCAACTGCCGCATGTGCCTCGTCGAGGTGAAGGGCGGACCGCCCAAGCCGGCGGCGTCCTGCGCCATGGGCGTGCGCGATCTTCGCCCCGGACCCGAAGGCCAGCTTCCGGAAGTCTTCACGACCACGCCGATGGTCAAGAAGGCCCGCGAAGGCGTGATGGAGTTCCTGCTGATCAACCACCCGCTGGATTGCCCGATCTGCGATCAGGGCGGCGAGTGCGATCTGCAGGACCAGGCCATGGCCTACGGTGTCGACAGTTCGCGCTACCAGGAGAACAAGCGCGCCGTCGAGGACAAGTACATCGGGCCGCTGGTCAAGACGATCATGACGCGCTGCATCCACTGCACGCGCTGCGTCCGCTTCACGACGGAAGTCGCTGGAATTTCTGAGCTTGGCCTGGTCGGCCGCGGCGAAGACGCCGAGATCACCACCTTCCTCGAGCAGGCAATGACCTCCGAGCTGCAGGGCAACGTCATCGACCTCTGCCCGGTCGGCGCGCTGACCTCGCGGCCCTACGCCTTCCAGGCGCGCCCGTGGGAGCTCTCCAAGACCGAGACCATCGACGTCATGGACGCCGTCGGCTCCAACATCCGCGTCGACACGCGCGGCCGCGAAGTGATGCGCATTCTTCCGCGCATCAACGAAGAGATCAACGAGGAGTGGATCTCCGACAAGACCCGCTTCATCTGGGACGGCCTGCGCACCCAGCGCCTCGACAAGCCCTATGTCCGCGAGAACGGTCGTCTGCGCCCCGCCAGCTGGCAGGAAGCCTTCGCCGCGATCAAGGCGAAGGTCGACGGTGCTGCCGCTGACCGCATCGGCGCCATTGCCGGCGATCTGGCCGCAGTGGAAGAGATGTGGGCGCTCAAGCGCCTGATGGCCGAGCTCGGCTCGACCAGCGTCGATTGCCGCCAGGACGGGGCCAAGCTCGATCCGGCGGACGGTCGGGCCTCCTACCTCTTCAACACCACCATCGCCGGCATCGAGGATGCCGATGCGCTGCTGATCGTCGGCTCCAATCCGCGCTTCGAGGCGTCGGTGCTGAATGCCCGCATCCGCAAGCGCTGGCGCATGGGCGGCTTCCCGATCGGCGTCGTCGGCGAGAATGTCGATCTGCGCTACGACTACACCTATCTGGGCGCCGGCGCCGAGACGCTGTCGAACCTCGAAGGCGCAAGCCAGGGCTTCTTCGACGCGCTGAAGAATGCCGAACGTCCGATGATCATCGTCGGTCAGGGCGCGCTTGCCGGCGACAACGGCGCCGAGCTGCTGGCCTCGCTCGCCGCCCTGTCGCGCGAAATCGGTGCGGTCACCGATGGCTGGAACGGCTTCAACGTGCTGCACTCGGCAGCCTCGCGCGTCGGCGGCCTCGACATCGGCTTCGTGCCGGGGGAGGGCGGTCGCAACGTCGCCGAGATGACGAACGGGGCGGTCGACGTCCTGTTCAATCTCGGTGCCGACGAGGTCGAGATCGCGCCCGGCGCCTTCGTCGTCTATATCGGCACCCATGGCGACCGCGGCGCCCATCGCGCCGACGTCATCCTGCCGGGTGCCGCCTATACGGAGAAGTCCGGCACCTGGGTCAATGTCGAGGGCCGTGCCCAGACCGGCAGCCGTCCCGGCTTCCCGCCGGGCGACGCGCGCGAGGACTGGGCGATCATCCGGGCGCTGTCGGCCGTTCTCGGCCATACGCTCGGCTTCGATTCCCTCGGCGCATTGCGCAGCGAGATCTACCAGTCGCATCCCTGGATGCGGACCGACCGGATCGAGCCGGCGGATGCGGCGGCCATCACCCGTCTGGCAGACCGTGCCGGAACGCTGAACGGTGGCAGCTTCGCCTCCAATATCGGCGACTTCTACCTGACGAACCCCATCGCCCGTGCGTCGAAGGTCATGGCCGAGTGCTCGCAGCTCGCCAAGGCCGAGCATCTGGAAGCAGCGGAATAAGGACGGCTGGCAGTGGCTGATTTCACCTCCCTCTATCTCTGGCCGGGCCTGATCATTCTCGGGCAGAGCCTTCTGTTCCTGGTCGTGCTGCTGGTGCTGGTGGCCTACATCCTTTTGGCTGACCGCAAGATCTGGGCGGCGGTGCAGATGCGCCGCGGACCCAACGTCGTTGGTCCCTGGGGTCTGTTCCAGTCCTTCGCCGATCTCCTGAAGTTCGTCCTCAAGGAGCCGGTCGTGCCGGCCAGCTCCGACAAGATCGTCTTCCTGCTCGCGCCGCTGGTCGCGGTGACGCTGGCCCTGGCGACCTTTGCGGTGGTGCCGGTCGCCGACGGCTGGGTGATCGCCGACATCAATATCGGCATCCTCTACGTCTTCGCGATCTCCTCGCTCGAGGTCTATGGCGTGATCATGGGCGGCTGGGCGTCGAACTCGAAATACGCCTTCCTCGGCGCGCTCCGCTCGGCGGCGCAGATGGTCTCCTACGAGGTGTCGATCGGCTTCGTCATCGTCACCGTGCTGCTGTGCGTCGGCTCGCTGAACCTCACCGACATCGTGCTGGCCCAGCAGACCGGCCTCGGCACCATGATCGGCCTGCCCAACACCTTCCTCGACTGGCACTGGCTCGGGCTGTTCCCGATGTTCGTGATCTTCTTCATCTCGGCCCTGGCCGAGACGAACCGGCCGCCCTTCGATCTGCCGGAAGCCGAATCCGAACTCGTCGCCGGCTTCATGGTCGAGTACGGCTCCACCCCGTACATGATGTTCATGCTCGGCGAGTATGCGGCCATCACCCTGATGTGCTGCCTGATGACCATCCTGTTCATGGGTGGCTGGCTGCCGCCGGCAAACTTCGCGCCCTTCACCTGGGTGCCGGGCGTCGTCTGGTTCCTGGCCAAGGTTGCGCTGGCCTTCTTCATGTTCGCCATGGTCAAGGCCTTCGTGCCGCGCTACCGCTACGATCAGCTCATGCGTCTGGGCTGGAAGGTCTTCCTGCCGATCTCGCTGGGCATGGTGGTGCTGGTCGCCTTCGTGCTGCAGCTGATGGGCTGGGGCGCGGCGGCCGTATGATGGAGCCCGCGCTCATCGGTGCGCTGGCCGGACTGGTGCTGGGGATCGTCGACTTCATGATCCTCGGCTATGTCCGCAACCGCCGGGACCGCCCGCATGGCGGGGAGGGGGATCCCGCGGGTCTCGCCCTCAACGTCGCGCGCTATTCGCAGCTTGTTCTGTTTCCGGTCGTCGGCTGGTTCGCCGCGCCGATCATCGCCTCGAATCTGGGAGGCTAGAGCCTTATGAGTGCCATTGCACAGACCGTCCGGTCGCTGTTCCTCGTCGAATTCGTCAAGGCCATGGGCCTGTCGATGCGGTACTTCTTCGCGCCTAAGGCGACGGTGAACTACCCCTTCGAGAAGAATCCGCAGAGCCCGCGCTTCCGCGGCGAGCATGCCCTTCGCCGTTATCCCAACGGCCAGGAGCGCTGCATCGCCTGCAAGCTGTGCGAGGCGATCTGTCCGGCCCAGGCGATCACCATCGAGGCCGGCCCGCGCCGCAACGACGGCACCCGCCGCACGGTGCGCTACGACCTCGACATGGTGAAGTGCATCTATTGCGGCTTCTGCCAGGAAGCCTGCCCGGTCGACGCCATCGTCGAGGGGCCGAATTTCGAGTTCTCCACGGAGACCCGTGAGGAACTCTACTACGACAAGCAGAAACTGCTCGATAACGGCGACCGCTGGGAGCGCGAGATCGCGCGCAACATTGCGCTCGACGCGCCTTACCGGTAATCGGGCGCAGAGTTTTCGGCGGCTGAGAATCGCCGGTTCCGCTGCTTCGTAAGAGCGCCGGCCCGGTCTTCGACATGACGTTCAGGGCAGGCACGTGGGCACCTTCACCCGCCGTGTCCGCCAGCAAAAGGAGCCCGAGGATGCTGGGCCTTCAGGCAGTCTTCTTCTATCTGTTTGCGCTGGTCGCCGTCGGCTCGGGCCTGATGGTCGTGCTGGCGCGCAACCCGGTGCACTCGGTGCTGTTCCTGATCCTCACCTTCGTGGCGGCGGCAGGTCTCTTCCTTCTGGCCGGCGCCGAGTTCCTCGCGCTGATCCTGATCGTCGTCTATGTCGGCGCCGTGGCGATCCTCTTCCTCTTCGTCGTCATGATGCTCGACATCGATTTCGGACGGGTGAAGCGGGACACGCTGAAATACGCCCCGATCGGCGTGATCATCGGCGTCGTCCTTCTGGCCGAACTCGTGATCGCCGCTACCGGCAATTACTACGACCCGCAGATGGCGGTGGCGACGTCCATGCCGATCCCGCCGCTGGAGGAAGTCTCCAACATCGAGGCGCTCGGCAGCGTCCTCTACACCCGCTACATCCTGTTCTTCCAGCTGGCCGGCCTGATCCTCTTCGTCGCCATGGTCGGAGCGATCGTCCTGACGCTGCGCCACAAGGAAGGCCTGAAGCGCCAGTCGATCCCGCAGCAGGTGGGGCGCACGCCCGCGACCGCGGTGGAGATCCGCAAGGTCGAGAGCGGCAAGGGCATCTGAGAGCGAAAGGAACGGATACGATGGAAGTCGGTCTCGGACACTACCTTACCGTCGGGGCGATCCTGTTCGTCACGGGCGTCTTCGGCATCTTCATGAACCGGAAGAACATCATCACGATCCTCATGTCGGTCGAGCTGATCCTTCTGGCCGTGAACATCAATTTCGTGGCCTTCTCGGCCTTCCTGAACGACCTCGTCGGCCAGATCTTCGCGCTCTTCGTGCTGACGGTCGCGGCTGCCGAGGCGGCGATCGGCCTGGCCATCCTGGTGGTCTTCTTCCGCAATCGCGGCTCCATCGCCGTCGACGACGTCAACACGATGAAAGGCTGATCGGGCGTGTATCAGACCATCGTTCTCCTGCCGCTCGCCGGCTTCCTGATCGCCGGCCTGTTCGGCAATGCGATCGGCGCCAAGGCGTCCGAATATACGACTTCGGCCTTCCTGGTGGCTGCCGCGGTTCTGTCGTGGATCGCCTTCATCAGCTTCGGCTTCGGCGAGTCCGAGACGCTGCGCATCACGCTGTTCCAGTGGATGCAGTCGGGCGGTCTGGACGTGTCGTGGTCGCTGCGCATCGACCGGCTGACGCTGGTCATGCTGGTCGTCGTGAACACGGTCTCGTCGCTGGTCCACATCTATTCGATCGGCTACATGCACCACGACCCGCATCGGCCGCGCTTCTTCGCCTATCTGTCGCTGTTCACCTTCGCCATGCTGATGCTGGTGACGTCGAACAACCTCGTGCAGATGTTCTTCGGCTGGGAGGGCGTCGGCCTGGCGTCCTATCTGCTGATCGGTTTCTGGTACAAGAAGCCGTCGGCGAACGCTGCCGCCATGAAGGCCTTCATCGTCAACCGCGTCGGTGACTTCGGCTTCATCCTCGGCATCTTCGGCGTCTTCGTGCTGTTCGGCTCGGTCAATTTTGACACCATCTTCGCCGGAGCCGCCGATATCGCCGGCCAGATGGGCGGCGAGGGCGCAGAGGCCGCTGCCGGTGCCGGTGCGCCGGTCCTGAACTTCGCCGGCTATGCGCTGCCCATGGCGGGCGCGCTGACCGCCGTCTGCCTGCTCCTGTTCCTCGGCGCCATGGGCAAGTCGGCCCAGCTCGGCCTGCACACCTGGCTGCCGGATGCCATGGAAGGCCCGACCCCGGTCTCGGCGCTCATTCACGCCGCGACCATGGTCACCGCCGGCGTCTTCATGCTGGCGCGCATGTCGCCGATCTTCGAGCTCAGCCATACCGCGCTGACCGTCGTGACCTTCGTCGGCGCCACCACCGCACTGTTCGCCGCGACCGTCGGTCTCGTCCAGAACGACATCAAGCGCGTCATCGCCTATTCGACCTGTTCGCAGCTCGGCTACATGTTCGTCGCGCTCGGCGTCGGCGCCTATGGCGTGGCGATCTTCCACCTGTTCACCCACGCCTTCTTCAAGGCGCTGCTGTTCCTGGGCGCCGGCTCGGTGATCCACTCGGTCTCGGACGAGCAGGACATGCGGCGCATGGGCGGGCTGCGCAAGCACATCCCGGTCACATACTGGACCATGGTCATCGGCACGCTGGCTTTGACCGGCTTTCCGTTCACCGCCGGCTATTTCTCCAAGGATGCGGTCATCGAGGCGGCCTTCGTCGGGCACAATTCCTTCGCCATGTATGGCTGGGGCCTGACGGTGATTTCGGCGCTCCTGACCAGCTTCTATTCCTGGCGCCTGATCTTCCTGACCTTCCACGGCAAGCCGCGCGCGTCGGCCGACGTCATGCACCATGTGCATGAATCGCCGATGGTCATGCTGGTACCGCTGCTGATCCTGTCGGTGGGCGCGCTGTTTGCCGGCATCGTCTTCGAAGGCTTCTTCGTCGGTCACGAATATGCCGAGTTCTGGGGAGCCTCGCTGTTCACCGGCCCGGACAACCACGTGCTGCACGATCTGCACGAGGTGGCCTTCGGGATCGCGATCATCCCGACGGTGATGATGGCGCTGGGCTTTGCCATCGCCTGGGCCTTCTACATCCGCAACCCGGCGCTGCCGGGGCAGGTGGCTGCCCGCCATCGCGGCCTGTACCAGTTCTTCCTGAACAAGTGGTACTTCGACGAGCTGTACGACTTCCTCTTCGTCCGCCCGGCCAAGGCGATCGGCACCTTCCTGTGGAAGACCGGTGACGGCAGGGTGATCGACGGGCTCGGCCCGGACGGCATCTCCGCCCGCGTCGTGGACGTCACCAACCGCGTTGTCCGGCTGCAGACCGGTTACCTCTATCACTATGCCTTTGCGATGCTGATCGGCGTCGCGGCGCTGGTCACCTGGATGATGCTCGGGGGCGTGAACTGATGACCGAATGGCCGATCCTCTCGACCGTCACCTTCCTGCCGCTGGTCGGGGCTCTGCTCATCCTGTTCATCCGGGACGACAGCGAGCTCGCGCGCCGCAACATCCGTAATGTCGCGCTGCTGACGACGCTGTTCACCTTCGTCGTCTCGCTGTGGATCTGGATCGATTTCGACAACAGCGACGCCGGCTTCCAGATGGTCGAGCGCCTCGACTGGCTGGGCGGCGGCATCACCTATCACATGGGTGTCGACGGCATCTCCATGCTGTTCGTCATCCTGACGACCTTCCTCATGCCCTTCTGCATTCTCGCCAGCTTCGAGTCCGTGCAGACCCGCGTGAAGGAATACATGATCGCCTTCCTGGTGCTGGAAACGCTGGTCGTCGGCGTGTTCTGCGCCCTGGACATCGTGCTGTTCTACATCTTCTTCGAAGGTGGCCTGATCCCGATGTTCCTGATCATCGGCGTGTGGGGCGGCAAGCGGCGCATCTACGCCAGCTACAAGTTTTTCCTCTACACCTTCCTCGGCTCGGTGCTGATGCTCGTCGCCATCATGGCGATGTTCTGGACCGCGGGCACGAGCTCGATCCCCGAGCTTCTGGCCTACGATTTCCCGGCCTCGATGCAGACCTGGCTGTGGTTCGCCTTCTTCGCCAGCTTCGCGGTGAAGATGCCAATGTGGCCGGTGCACACCTGGCTGCCCGACGCCCATGTCGAGGCACCGACCGCCGGCTCCGTCATTCTGGCGGGCATCCTCCTGAAGCTCGGCGGCTATGGCTTCCTGCGCTTCTCGTTGCCGATGTTCCCGCTGGCCTCGGCCGAGTTCGCGCCGCTGGTCTTCACCCTGTCGGTCGTGGCGATCATCTACACCTCGCTGGTCGCGCTGATGCAGCAGGACATCAAGAAGCTGATCGCCTATTCCTCCGTCGCCCATATGGGCTTCGTGACCATGGGCATCTTCGCCGCCAACCAGCAGGGCGTCGAAGGCGCGATCTTCCAGATGCTGTCCCACGGCCTGGTGTCGGGCGCGCTGTTCCTGTGTGTCGGCGTCGTCTACGACCGCATGCACACCCGCGAGATCGCCGCCTATGGCGGTCTGGTGAACCGCATGCCGCATTACGCCGCCGCGATGCTGATCTTCACCATGGCGAATGTCGGCCTGCCGGGCACGTCGGGCTTCGTCGGCGAGTTCCTGACCCTCATCGGCGTCTTCCAGGTCAACAGCTGGGTGGCGATCTTCGCGGCGACGGGCGTCATCCTGTCGGCAGCCTACGCGCTGTGGCTCTATCGCCGCGTCGTCTTCGGCGCGCTGGAGAAGGAGAGCCTGCGGTCGATCCTCGACCTCTCGGGCCGCGAGAAGATCCTGCTCTACCCGCTGATCGTGCTGGTCATCTTCTTCGGCGTCTATCCGATGCCGGTCTTCGACGTGACCGCCGCCTCCGTGGAATCCATGGTCAACCGCTACACCGCAGCCATCGAGGCGGCCTCCTCGGTCGCTCTGGCACAATAAGCTCGGGATCGCACGCCAATGTATTCGAACATGCTCGCATCGAGCCTTCCGATCATCGGTCCCGAGCTGATCCTTGCGGTCGGCTCGATGGTCCTTCTGATGATCGGCGTCTTTCTAGGCGAGAAGAGCGCGCAGACGGTCACCGGCCTGTCGGTGGCGCTGATCATCATTGCCGGGCTGTGGTTGGTGTTCGTCACACCCTATGGCGTGGCCTTCGGCGGCTCCTTCGTCCTCGACCCGTTCGCCGGTTTCATGAAGGTGCTGGTGCTGATCGGCGCGGCCGCGGCCGTCATCATGTCGGTCGGCTACGCCGAGAGCGAGCGCTTCAACCGCTTCGAGTTCCCGGTCCTCGTGCTGCTGTCGACCACCGGCATGATGGTCATGGTCTCCTCCGGCGACATGATCGCGCTGTATCTCGGTCTCGAACTGCAGTCCCTCTCGATCTACGTCCTCGCCGCCATCAACCGTGACTCGGTCCGCTCGACCGAGGCCGGCCTGAAATACTTCGTCCTCGGTGCGCTCTCCTCGGGCATGCTGCTCTACGGCGCGTCTCTGGTCTACGGCTTCACGGGCCAGATCGAGTACACCGCCATCGCCGAGGTGGTCGCCACCAGCGAGCGTTCGATCGGCATCGTCGTCGGTCTCGTCTTCGTCCTGTGCGGCCTCGCCTTCAAGATCTCCGCCGTGCCGTTCCACATGTGGACGCCGGACGTCTACGAGGGCGCGCCGACGCCGATCACCGCCTTCCTGGCCGGTGCGCCGAAGGTTGCGGCGATCGCCCTGATCACCCGCTTCACCGTGCAGGGCTTCGAGCCGCTGGCGGTCGACTGGCAGCAGGTCATCATCTTCATCTCGATCGCGTCGATGGCGCTCGGTGCCTTCGCTGCCATTGGCCAGCGCAACATCAAGCGGCTGATGGCCTATTCCTCGATCGGCCATATGGGCTTCGCGCTGGTCGGCCTCGCCGCCGCCAATTTCTCCGGCGTGCGCGGCGTTCTCCTCTACATGGCGATTTACCTCGCCATGACCCTCGGCACCTTCGCCGTCATCCTCGCCATGCGCCGCAAGGATGGCGTGGTCGAGGAGATCGACGATCTTGCCGGCCTGTCGAAGACCAATCCGATCATGGCGCTGATGCTGACCATGCTGATGCTGTCGCTGGCGGGCCTGCCGCCGCTGGCCGGCTTCTTCGCCAAGTACTTCGTGTTCATGGCGGCGGTGCAGGCCGGGCTCTACGGCCTCGCGGTGATCGGCGTTCTCGCCAGCGTCGTCGGCCTGTTCTACTACCTGCGCATCGTCAAGGTGATGTGGTTCGACGACCAGCCGTCCAGCGAGTTCGTGCCCATGGCCACCGAGCTGCGGGTGGTGCTGGGCGCTGCCGCGCTGTTCATCTTCCCGGTCTATCTCCTTGTCGGCGGCCCGATCTTCGCGGCAGCGGAGGCGGCGGCCCGGGCCTTCTTCTGACGGTGGCCCTCGGCGCCTCGGCAGGCCGGCGACGGCTGACACTGGGCGAGGTCTCGTCGACCAACACCGTCGCGCTCGAAGCCGCGCGCGCCGGTGATCCCGGACCCCTCTGGGTGACGGCCGAACGGCAGTCGGCCGGGCGCGGCCGTCGCGGTCGCAACTGGGTGTCGGAACGCGGCAATCTCTATGCGAGCTGGCTGCTGATCGACCCGGCGCCGCTGACGCAATTGTCGAACCTGCCGCTGGTGGCGTCGCTCGGTGTCCGCAACGGTCTGGCGCGGCTCGTTGCCGAAATCGACACCGTCGCGGTCAAATGGCCGAACGACGTTCTCATCAAGGGTCGCAAGACGGTCGGCATCCTGTTGGAGAGCGAACGTCTGCCGGATGGCCGCATGGCGGTGGTCGTCGGCTGCGGCATCAACGTCGCCCATGTGCCCGACGACACGCCCTATCCGGTGACCAGCCTTGCGCTGGAAGGCGCGACGCACGATCTGGAGGCAGTGTTCGGCGCCGTGGCGGCCGAGATGGAGCGGGTGCTGGCGATCTTCGCCGGCGGACGCGGATTCTCGGCGATACGCAACGAATGGCTGGCCCATGCCGTTGGCGTCGGTCAGCCATGCCGGGTCAATCTTGCCGACGCGGTCCTGACGGGACGGTTCGAGGCCCTCGACGAACACGGCCTCCTGTTGCTGCGGGACGCGGCCGGACGCGTGACCGCGGTTTCGGCTGGCGATCTGTTTTTTCTGGAGCGGGACGAGCGCGTGGCGCCGTCCGGCTCCGGCGCTGCGTGAAGCGGCGCACCCGACGACGAATGTGAACTGAAGAACGAAACGATGCCGCCCCGCCAATGCGCGGGTGGCCCACCCAGGAAAGAAGTCTGAACTTGAACCAATTGTTGTTCGTGCCGCTCGGCGGCATCGGTGAGATCGGTATGAATCTCGCCCTCTACGGCTATGGCCCGGAACATGCACGCGAATGGATCGCCGTCGATGTCGGTATCTCCTTCGCGGGCGCCGATTTCCCCGGCGTCGATCTGGTCTTCCCGGACATCCGCTTCATCGAGGAACTGGGCGACAAGCTGAAGGGCATTGTCATCACCCATGCCCATGAGGACCATTACGGCGCCTTGCTCGACCTTTGGCCGAAGATGAAGGTCCCGGTCTATGCCACTGCGTTTACTGCGGCGATGCTCGCAGCCAAGCGCGAGGGCGAGCCGGGCGCACCCAAGATCCCGGTGACGCAGTTCTCGGCCGGTGACCGCTTCAAGGTCGGTCCCTTCGAGATCGAGGCGATCAACGTCACCCACTCGATCCCCGAGCCGGTCGCCCTGGCGATCCGCAGCCCGGCGGGCACCGTCGTCCACACCGGTGACTGGAAGATCGACCCGACTCCGGCGCTGGGCGCGCCGACCGACGAGAAGCGTCTGCGCGAGATCGGCGACGAAGGCGTTCTCGCCATGATCTGCGATTCGACCAATGCGCTGCGCGAGGGCGTCAGCCCGAGCGAGAGCGAGGTTTCCGCTTCTCTGGGCGAGATCATCCGCGGGGCCAAGGGGCGCGTCGCCGTCACCACCTTCTCGTCGAATGTCGGCCGCATTCGCTCGATCGCCGCCGCGGCACGCGACGCCGGACGCCAGGTGCTGCTCATGGGCCGCTCCATGCGGCGCGTCGTCGATGTGTCGACCGAGCTCGGCTACATGGACGGCATCCCGCCGTTCCTCGGCGAGCAGGATTTCGGCTACATCCCGCCGGAAAAGGCCGTCATCATCCTGACCGGCAGCCAAGGCGAGACCCGTGCGGCGCTGGCGCGGCTGTCGCGCGACGAGCACCCGACCGTGGCGCTGTCGCAGGGCGATCTCGTCATCTTCTCGTCGCGGGCGATTCCCGGCAACGAGAAGCTGATCATCGACATCAAGAACGCGCTCATCGAGCGCGGCGTGCAGATCCTCGAGGACGGGGAGAAGCTGGTTCACGTGTCGGGCCATCCGCGTCGCAGCGAGATGCGCCAGATGTATGAATGGGTTCGTCCGACGATCGCCGTGCCGGCCCATGGCGAGGCCGCGCATCTGAGCGCCCATGCCAAGCTGGCACGTGAACTCGGCGTCAAGCAGGTTGTGCCGGCCCGCAACGGCAAGATGGTGCAGCTGGCGCCGGGCGCCGCGAGCGTCATTGCCGACGTTCCGGTCGGTCGCCTCTTCAAGGACGGCCGTCTCATCGGCACCGCCGAGGCGATGGGCGTCAACGAGCGTCGCCGCTTGTCCTTCGTCGGCCATGTGTCGGTGCTGGTCGAGTTGGACGCCAAGCTGGAACTGCGCGAAGATCCGGACGTCGTGGCGCTCGGCCTGCCCGAGGACGACGCGGCCGGCGACGAGATGGAGGAGATCCTGATCGACGCGGCCGCCGGCGCGGTGGAGAGCATTCCGCTGAAACGCCGCAAGGATCTCGACAAGGTCAGCGAAGCGGTGCGGCGTGCCGTGCGCGGTGCGGCCTTCGAGGCCTGGGGCAAGAAGCCCATTGCGACCGTCTTCGTGACGCGGTCCTGATCGAACGGGGGAGGCGCCGGTGCTTGGCAGGTTGAACCATGTGGCCCTGGCGGTGCCGGCTCTTGCCGACGCCGTCGCGCGCTATCGCGACATGCTGGGCGCGACGGTGTCCGAGCCGCAGGCGCTTCCCGAGCACGGCGTCACCGTCGTTTTCGTGGAGCTCGACAACACCAAGATCGAGCTCCTCGAACCGCTGGGCGAAGGCTCGCCGATCGCCGCCTTTCTGGCCAAGAACCCGAAGGGCGGCATGCACCATGTCTGCTACGAGGTGACCGACATCCTCGCCGCCCGTGACCGGCTGGTGGCGGCGGGCGCGCGGGTGCTCGGCGACGGCGAACCGAAGATCGGCGCCCATGGCCGCCCGGTGGTGTTCATCCATCCGGGCGACATGTTCGGGACGCTGACCGAACTCGAGGAGGTATAGGATGGGCTGGGTCTCGGGACTGGCGATCTATTTCATCATCTGGTGGACGTCGCTCTTCGTCATCCTGCCGCTCGGCCAGCGCAGCCAGGCGGATGCCGACGACATCACCCTCGGCACGACCCACAGCGCGCCGGCGCAGCACCGCATGGGCTGGAAGCTCCTGCAGACGACGATCCTCGCCTGCGTCGTCTTCGCCGCCTTCTACGTGGTCACCCAGGTTTACGGGCTGAGCCCGGACGACTTCCCGAAGATGATCCCCGGCACCTAGCAGGCGCCGGCCGGACCACCCGACCTCACTGCCGGACGCAGAGCGCCGCCATGCCCGGCAGGCTTCGCTTCCCGCGCCGTCAGTCGCCGATCCAGATGGCGATCTTGCCGATATGGGACTTGGTCAGGAACGCCTCCTGCGCTGCCCTGAGATCGCGCAAGGCGAATGTCTCGGCGATGACCGGGCGGATCTCGCCGGCCTCGATATAGCCGATGAGATCCGTGAAGATTTCCGGCGGCTGATAGGTGCTGCCGAACAGCGTCAGATCGCGCAGATAGAGTGTCCGCAGATCAAGCTCGACGATCGGGCCCGCAATGGCACCGGACGTTACGTAGCGCCCCCCGTCGCACAGGGTTTCCAGAAGCTGCGGCCAGCGCGGTCCGCCGACCAGGTCGAGAACGACGTCGAACGCCCGATCCGGCAGATCGGCATCGCGGGCAAGAATCGCGTCGGCGCCAAGGTCGAGAAGCGCATCGGCCTTGGCCGGACTGGTCATCGCCGTCACATGCGCACCCCGGCGTTTGGCGAGCTGGATAGCCGCCGATCCCACGCCGCCGGACGCCCCGGTGATCAGCACACGCTCGGTGCCGAGGCTGGAGCGCTGGATCATGCCCTCCGCGGTCGAGAAGGCGCAGGGGAACGACGCAAGCTCGAGGTCGGAGAGCGGCGATTCCACGCGGATCGCATCACCGGCCGTCACCGTCAGATACTCCCCGAAGGCGCCGTCGCTTTCCGATCCGAGCGTCACGATCGCATCTTTGGAGCCCAAGGGACCGCGCGACTGAATGGTGCGCACCATGACGCGTTCGCCGATCCGCGCCGCATCGACCCCGTCGCCGACCGAGACGATCTCGCCGCAGCAATCGGCGCCCTGGATACGGGGAAAGGACAGGCTGCCCGACCACCCGCCATCGGCCTCTGAAGCGGCCCCGTAGCCGCCGGATGCGCCCGACGCCGTGTCGCCGCGAACGCTCTTCGAATACCATCCGGTGCGGGTGTTGATGTCGGTGTTGTTGACCGCCGAGGCGCCGACCCGGATCAGGACCTCGTTGCGGTCCGGCGAGGGAACCGGGACATCCTCACGCCATTCCAGCCGGTCGAGACCGCCATGGCCGGTCAGCACCATCGCCTGCATCGTCGCGGGTATCGGCATCGTCATGTCTCCTGAAGGGGTAGAATGTGTGCTCTACTTGCAGAGGTAGAGGGACCATTCTACATCGTCAAGCATGACCGATACGATGAAAAGGATTGCCGGCGGGCTGGAGCGGGCTTTTGCAGCAAACGGCTTCGCCGAACCGAGCGTCGAGGACCTGCGCGACGCTGCGGGGGTCAGCCTGCGCACGCTCTACAAATACGCGGCGTCGCGGGAAGCCATGGTGCTGGCGGCTCTCGACCATCGTCACGAGCGCTACATGGCGCTGGTGTTCACCGACCTGCCGGAGAGCGGCGAGGGGGCCCTGGCCACGATCATCGATCGAGTCGCCCAGTGGATGGATCGCGAGGCGAGCCATGGCTGCCTGTTCCATGCGGCGGTGGCCGCCGCGCCACATGACGAAAAGCTGCGCGCTCTGCTCGCCCATCACAAGCGGGAAGTGGCGAGAGAGGCGGTCGCGGTAGCGGGTCTCGTCGGCCGCGAGGTCGACGTGACGCTCATCCTGGATGGTCTGATGCAGAGCTGGCCGCTGCACGGCGATGCTGCCGTTGCGAGCGCGAAGCGACTGGCCGGGTCGCTCGTTCCGGCGGGCTGACGGGCAGGCGGATATCGCGATCTGACGTGCCGGCGAATATTCGACGACAATCGGACATGCGGTCGCAAGGCAAAAAAAATGCAAGGCTTTCGCCTTGCATCCAAAGTCGCGTGTCTGGATTTCGCTCCGATGACGTTGATCGGGGCTGCGGCAACTGCCGCGCCGGAAATCGCGTCCTCCCAAGACTAGACCGCAGAAATCGCACCTGCCGGCGCCTTTTGTTATGGTCGCGAGCGTATCCAGCCGAATTCCCAATGTCACGCGTTTTTCCGGGTTCGTGTCATTATTCTGCCACGCCGCCCCCGGCGCGGTCAGCAGGCGCAAATTGGCGCGGAGCTTGCTAACGCGCGCGCCGCCGACTTTCCAATCGCCCGGGGAGCGGTTAAGACGCGCAAAAGCGCCCCTGCGCCAGTCGAACCCCGCATTCATCGGACGTCCCATGCGCCTGTCGCGATATTTTCTGCCCATTCTCAAAGAGACCCCGAAGGAAGCGGAGATCGTTTCCCATCGGCTGATGCTGCGTGCCGGCATGATCCGCCAGCAGGCGGCCGGGCTCTATTCCTTCCTGCCGCTCGGCAAGCGGGTGCTCGACAAGGTCTGCGCGATCATCCGCGAGGAGCAGAACCGCTCCGGCGCCATCGAACTTCTGATGCCGACCATCCAGTCGGCCGATCTGTGGCGCGAAAGCGGACGCTACGAGGATTACGGCAAGGAGATGCTGCGCATCGAGGACCGTCACGGTCGCGACCTTCTCTACGGTCCGACCAACGAGGAGATGATCACCGACATCTTCCGGTCCTATGTGCGCACCTACAAGGACCTGCCGCTCAACCTCTACCATCTGCAGTGGAAGTTCCGCGACGAGGTCCGGCCGCGCTTCGGCGTCATGCGCTCGCGCGAGTTCCTGATGAAGGACGCCTATTCCTTCGATCTGGACTACGACAACTCCAAGATCGCCTATGACCGGATGTTCGTCGCCTATCTGCGGACCTTCGAGCGCTGCGGCCTGAAGGCCATTCCCATGCGCGCCGACACGGGCCCGATCGGCGGCGAGCTCAGCCACGAATTCATCGTCCTCGCCTCGACCGGTGAGAGCGAGGTCTTCTGCCACCGCGACTATCTCGATCTGGCCGTGCCGGGCGAGGGCGTCGATTTCGACGATGCCGCGGGCCTCGCCGAGATCGTCAAGGCCTGGACGACGCCCTATGCGGCGACCGACGAGATGCACGAGACCGCGACCTGGGACCAGCTTACGGAGGAGGACAAGGTCGCCGCCCGCGGCATCGAGGTCGGTCACATCTTCCACTTCGGGACGAAATATTCCGAGCCGATGAAGGCGGTCGTCACCGGCCCCGACGGCAAGGACGTGCCGGTGCACATGGGCTCCTACGGCATCGGCCCGAGCCGGCTTCTGGCCGCGATCATCGAGGCGTCCCACGACGAGAACGGCATCATCTGGCCGAAATCCGTCGCGCCCTTCGATGTCGGCCTGATCAACATGAAGCCGGGCGACGCCGATTGCGACGCGGCCTGCGAGGATCTCTACCGCCAGATGCAGGCGGCGGGCATCGACGTGCTCTACGACGACCAGGACACCCGCGCCGGCGCCAAGTTCGCCTCCATGGACCTGATCGGCCTGCCCATGCAGGTCATCGTCGGGCCGCGCGGCGCCAAGGCCGGCGAGGCCGAGATCAAGCTGCGCGCCACCGGCGAGCGGGAATCGCTGCCGCTGTCGTCGGTTCTCGCCCGGGTGCAGGCATGAGCGAAGCCAGCACGGCCGCTGCACCCTCGGCCGGGGCCCGCCATTCGACGCGACCCTTCGCGCGCTTCGAATGGATGCTCGCCGGTCGTTATCTGCGGTCGCGGCGCCGCGATGCCGGCGTGTCGGTCATTGCCGGCTTCTCCTTTCTCGGCATCATGCTGGGCGTCGCCGCGCTGATCATCGTGATGTCGGTGATGAACGGTTTCCGCGGCGAGCTGCTGACCCGCATTCTCGGCGTCAACGGCCATGTCGTGATGTATCCGATCGATCGGCCGCTCGACGATTTCTCCGATGTGACCGCCGCGGTCGAAACCGTGCCGGGCGTCGCCTTCGCGATGCCGCTGGTGCAGGGGCAGGTCCTGGCCTCGGGCCTTGCCAGCAGCAGTACGGGCGCGCTGGTCAAGGGCGTGCGCGGCGAGGACCTCGCCGACCTGAAGCCGGTCTCCGAGAACATCAAGCAGGGCACGCTCGACGGCTTCAGCGAGGGCGGCGGGCTCGCCATCGGCAGCCGGCTGGCGGAAGCGCTGGGCCTGCGGCTCGGCGACAACATCACCCTGGTCTCGCCCGATGGCGACGTGACGCCGCTCGGCACGACGCCGCGGGTCAAGGCCTATCCGGTGGCGGCGATCTTCGAGATCGGCCTGTCGGAATACGACGCGTCGTACGTCTACATGCCGCTCGCCGAAGCCCAGCTCTTCTTCAACCACGAGGGGCTCGCCCAGTCGGTGGAGATCTTCGTCGACGATCCCGACCGGGTGCAGGACCTGCAGCGCACGATCGAGACCGCGGCCGGGCGTCCGAACTACACGGTGACCTGGCAGACCCAGAACCAGTCCTTCTTCTCGGCGCTGGAAGTCGAGCGCAACGTCATGTTCATCATCCTGACGCTGATCGTGCTGGTCGCCGCTCTCAACATCATCTCCGGCCTGTTCATGCTGGTGAAGGACAAGGGCCGCGACATTGCCATCCTGCGCACCATGGGTGCGACACGGGGCGCGGTGATGCGCGTCTTCCTGATCACCGGCGCGTCGATCGGCTTCGCCGGCACGCTGGCCGGCCTGATCCTGGGCGTCGTCTTCTGCCTCAATATCGAGAACATCCGGCAGTTCTTCTCCTGGCTGTCGGGCACGATCCTGTTCAATCCGGAATTCTATTTCCTCAGCCAGTTGCCGGCCGAGATCGATTCCGGCGAGGTCGTGCTGGTCGTCCTCATGGCCATCGGCCTGTCTTTCCTCGCGACGATCCTGCCGTCCTGGCAGGCCTCGCGACTCGATCCGGTCGAGGCGCTGCGGTACGAATGATGACAGAGACTTACGCACTTCAGCTCACCGGGGTCGGACGGCATTTTGACCAGGGCGAGGACCGCCTGACGATCCTCGACGACGCGGCCGTCGGCGTCGCCGCCGGCGAGATGGTGGCGCTCGTCGCCCCGTCGGGGGCCGGCAAGTCGACGCTGCTACACATTGCCGGGCTCCTGGAACGGCCGGACACCGGCGAGGTCTTTGTCGGCGGCCAGCCCTGCGGCACGCTGGGCGAAGACCGGCGCACCGAGATGCGGCGCCGGGCGATCGGCTTCGTCTACCAGTTCCATCATTTGCTGCCGGAGTTCTCGGCCCTCGAGAACGTCATGATGCCGCAGATGATCCTCGGACAGTCGCGGTCTGCGGCTGCCGAGCGGGCGCGGGAGCTGCTCGAATACATGCGGATCGGCAAGCGCGCGGCGCATCGACCCGCCGAACTGTCTGGCGGCGAGCAGCAGCGCGTCGCCATCGCGCGGGCCGTGGCCAACGCGCCGCATGTCCTTCTGGCCGACGAGCCGACCGGCAATCTCGACCCCACCACGTCGGGCTATGTCTTCGACGCGCTGACCGCCCTGGTCCGCCAGTCGGGGGTGGCAGCTCTGATCGCCACCCACAATCACGAGCTGGCAGCCCGCATGGACCGGGCGATCACGCTCGAGAACGGCAAGATCGTTCCGCTCCAGCTCGGCTGACACACGCGTCCACCGCGTCCACGCTCCGGTGCGCGCGGATTCCGCGTGCGCCGGATCGGCCCCCGCCCTAACTTGTGCCCTGTTGATCCGGCAAAGAGCGGAGAGAAGGGGCATGGTCGTGAACGGCATTCATCATGTGACAGCGATTGCGGGGCGCGCGGCGCGCAATCTCGACTTCTACACCCGCACGCTCGGGCTTCGGCTGGTCAAGAAGACCGTCAATTTCGACGACCCCGGGACCTATCACCTCTATTACGGCGACGAGACCGGGCAGCCGGGCACGATCCTGACGTTCTTTCCTTGGGACCATGCGGCACCGGGCCGGCTTGGTGTCGGCGAGACCCAGGAGATCGTTTTCTGCGTGCCGGAAGGCGCGATCGGCTTCTGGAGCCATCGGCTGATCGAGAAGGGCGTGCCGCACGATTCGCTGGTCAAGCGCTTCGGCGAGACCGTCCTGGCCTTCCGCGATCCCGACGGCCTGCGCCTGGCCTTCGTCGCCCGCGCCGGCGATGACCTGCTGCCCGGCCGCGCGACCTCCGAGATTCCGGCCGAACACGCGATCCGGGGCTTTCACAGCGTCAGCCTGCTCCTGGAAGAGGCCGAGGCGACCGCGGCGATCCTCACCGACATCCTCGGGTTCCGCGAGGTCGGCCGCGAGGAATCGCTCATTCGCTTCGTCTGCGATGCGAATTTTGGCCGGATCATCGATCTGCGGGCCGTCGGCGGTTTTCTGAAGCCGCGCGTCGGCGCCGGGTCGGTCCATCACGTCGCCTTCCGCGCAGCCGATGACGCACAGCAGGCCGACATGGTGCGCAAGCTGGCGGAGAACCACGGCATCGCCGCCACCGAGCAGAAGGACCGCAATTATTTCCGTTCGGTCTATTTCCGCGAGCCGGGGCATGTCCTCTTCGAGATCGCCACCGACACGCCGGGATTCGCAGTGGACGAAGCGCCGGAAGACCTCGGTCAGGCACTGCGCTTGCCGCCGTTTCTTGAATCAAGACGTGAAGAGATCGAGGGGCGACTGCCGGACATCGGCTGACGACCGACATCGGCCGTTCGCTGTTTTCCCAGCGTCTTACGGTTCAAAGTGCGCTGCAACGTAGCGGCGCAAGCGCAGGGAATGATTCCGGTTTCGCGGTGAATGAGGGGATGAGCCGCGGTCGGTCTTGCCGGCAACGGTCGCACGTCAGCGATCCTAATGCGAGGCCTGAAGGCAGCCGCTGACGATCCGGCACGGCAGGAGGTGTCGTTTCGGCGTCGGAATGCTATGGAGCGGCCATTCCCCGGTTCGTGCATCTGCATGCAGGAACCCGTCAGACATCAAGCGGGCAGTTATTCCATGATCCTCGGCTGTATCGGCGACGACTTCACAGGCTCCTCCGACCTTGCCAACACGCTGGCCAAGGGCGGCATGCGCACGGTCCAGTACAGCGGTGTCCCGACGGGCGATGCCGCGCCGGACGTGGAAGCCGGCGTCGTCGCGCTGAAGTCGCGCACGATCCCGGTTGCCGAGGCCGTGCGCCAGTCGCTCGCCGCCTTGGAATGGCTGCGCAGCCAGGGCTGCCGGCAGTTCTTCTTCAAATATTGCTCGACCTTCGATTCGACCCACGAGGGCAATATCGGTCCGGTCGGCGAAGCGATCGCCAGGGAGCTGGGCGCCGGTGCGGTCATCGTCTGCCCGGCATTTCCGGCGACCGGCCGCACGGTCTATCAGGGCCATCTTTTCGTGAACGACCGGCTGCTGTCGGAATCGGGCATGGAGAATCATCCGCTCACGCCGATGCGCGACGCCGATCTGCGCCGGGTGCTGGCGCGCCAGACCAATGCCCCGGTGTCGCACGTGCCCTACGGCGTGGTCGCCAAGGGGGAAGCGGCGATCGCCGACGCGCTTCGCCAGGCCGGCGCCGACGGGCTTTGCTTCGTCATCACCGACGCGGTACTCGACGCCGATCTCCACGCCACCGGACACGCGGCGCGCGACCTGCCGCTGATCACCGGCGGCTCCGGCATTGCCCTCGGCCTGCCGGAGAATTTCCGCGCACAGGGCCTGATCGGCTCCACGACCTCGCCCTGGTCGGGCGTCGTCGGCCGCGCGGCGGCGCTTGCCGGCTCGGTCTCGACCGCTACCCGCCGCCAGGTCGGTGTCCACCGCGATGCAGGTCACCCAACCTTCGAGCTGGCTGCCGATGCCGTGATGGCAGGCGAGGTGACGGCCGCCTCGCTCACCGAATGGGTTCTTGCGCAGTCCGGCGTGCCGCTGATCTATTCCTCGGCCGACCCGGAGACGGTCGCCGCGGCCCAGCAGCGCCATGGCAAGGACGCGGTCGCCACGGCGATCGAACGGCTGTTAGCCGCCACTGCCGCGGCGCTGGTCGAGGCCGGCATCACCCGGCTGGTCTCCGCCGGCGGCGAGACCTCGGGCGCGGTCGTCACCGGGCTCGACGTCCAGTCGCTGGAGATCGGCCCGGAGATCGATCCCGGCGTTCCCGCGGTGCGCGTCGAGGGCCGCGAACTGGCGCTGGCGCTGAAGTCCGGCAATTTCGGCGCCGACGATTTCTTCGCCAAGGCCGCTGCCCGTCTGGGAGGCGAGGCATGAGCGAGGAGGCCCGGCTCCGCGAGGACATCTGCCGCTTCGCCAAGTCGATGTTCGACCGCGGCCTGACCTGCGGCTCCAGCGGCAACATCTCGGCGCGGCTCGGCGACGGCACGATCCTGGTCACCCCGACCAATGCCTCCTTCGGCTTTCTCGACCCGGCCCGGATCTCCCGCCTGGACGAGGAGTTCCGGCACCTGTCCGGCGACAAGCCGACCAAGGAAATCCCGCTCCACAGCGCCTTCTACGAGACCCGGCGTGCGACCACCGGGGCGGTGGTTCATCTCCACAGCACCCATTCGGTGGCGCTGTCGATCCTGCCCGACACCGATCCCGACGACGTCCTGCCGCCGCTCACAGCCTATTCGGTGATGAAGCTCGGGCGGGTGAAGCTGCTGCCGTATTTCATGCCGGGCGATCCGGCGATGGGCGAGGCGGTGCGCGGCCTCGCGGGCAAGCGCTCGGCGGTTCTTCTCGCCAATCACGGCCCGGTCGTTGCCGGAACCGAGCTGGCGGCGACGGTCTTTGCCATGGAAGAGCTGGAGGAGACGGCGCGCCTGGCGATCCTGACCCGTGGTCTAGATCCGCGTGGCCTGACGCCGGAGCAACGGGCCTTCTTCGAAGAAAAGCACGCCCACTGAATTTCAGCCGAGCAGACAACTTATAGTGCTTTAATGACGCCGATCGTTGCGGATGCAACATTGGGGCATGAGCAACGAACGTTCCGAGACCCAGACCACGGACGATACGGCCCCGGCGGCCGAGAAGCAGCGTAAGTCGATCGGCCACAGGCCGGACGTCGATCTCGCTTTGTCTGCCGGTTTCACGGAGGACGAGGTCCGCTTCATGCTGGATCTGCCCGAGGACGGTGAAGCGCGGTAACGCGGACTGGAACCCTCTCGCACGCGCGGCATTGCCTGACACCAAGGCTAAGCAGCCGAACGAACGTGAAAGGTCCGACCATGGCTCTGCTCAAACTCGCCAGCACCGACGGGATCATCGAACTCAGTGACGGAACCCGCTGGCGCATCGTGCCGGGCCAGGGCGATGTCTCCGGCCGGTGGCTGGAAGGCGCCGACATCAATGTCTCGCCCCATCCGGAGCGCGGCGAGGGTCATGCGCATCTGAACAACATCAGCGCGGGCGAGGGCGTCGACGTCACCCCCGAGGCCTGACGCACCGCCTTCGACAGATGACAGAACGGCCGCATCCCGGGATGCGGCCGTTTCTTTGTCCGGGTCGTCGCGTCGGCACCCGTGCCTTCAGCCCAGATCCTGCGGCAAGGAGGCCTTGAGTTCGGCGATCCAGGCATCCGCCGTTCCGTCGGAGGGCGCCCGCCAGTCGCCGCGCGGCGACAGGCTGCCGCCGGCCGAGACCTTCGGCCCGTTCGGCATCGCCGACCGCTTGAACTGCGACGTCTGGAAGAAGCGGAACAGGAAGCTCTCCAGCCATTTTGCGATCGTCGCCAGATCGTACTGGTTGCGCGCTTCGGCCGGAAACTCGATCGGCCAGAGGCCCGCATCGGACTGTTTCCAGGCATGCCAGGCGAGGAACGCCGTCTTCGACGGTGCCCGCCCGTAGCGCATCGTGTGGAACAGGAAGAAGTCGTGCAGCTCGTAGGGGCCGATCTTGTCCTGTGTGCTCTGCATGCCGCCCTCGGCATCCGCCGGCACCAGTTCGGGCGAGATCTCGGTGTCGAGGATCGCGGTCAGGAGCTTGCCGGTCTCCGCATCGAACTGCTCGGTGCGCACGACCCAGCGGATCAGATACTGGATCAGCGTCTTCGGCACGCCCGGATTGACCGAATAGTGGCTCATCTGGTCGCCGACGCCATAGGTGCACCAGCCGAGCGCCAGTTCGGACAGGTCGCCCGTGCCGATGACGAAGCCGCTGCGCTGGTTGGCGAGGCGGAAGAGATAGTCGGTGCGCAGGCCCGCCTGCACGTTCTCGAAGGTCACGTCATAGACCGGCTCGCCGCCCGCGAAGGGATGCCCCATGTCGCCGAGCATCTGCCGGGCGGCGGGACGGATGTCGATCTCCTCGCAGCCCGTGCCGAGGGCCTTCATCAGCGCCAGCGCGTTCGCCTTGGTCGCGTCGCCGGTGGCAAAGCCCGGCATGGTGAAGCCGAGAATGGTCGAGCGCGGCAGGCCCATCTGGTCGCAGGCCTTGGCCGCCACGATCAGAGCATGGGTGGAGTCCAGGCCGCCGGACACGCCGATGACCATGTGGTCGCCGGGCGTCGCCTCGAAGCGCCGGCGCAAGCCCTCGACCTGGATGTTGAAGGCCTCGTAGCAATCCTGGTGCAGACGCTCCGGATTGTTCGGCACATAGGGGAAGCGCCGGACCGGGCGGCGCAGGCCGAGATCCTCGAAGGCCGGCTCATGGGCGAAGCGCACCGTTCGGAACGCCGTCTCCGGATGGCCGCGGAGCGCCGCCGCGTCGTTGAAGGTGGGCGTGCGCTGTCGCTCCTGGCCGATGCGTCCCACGTCGACATCGGCGACGATCAGCTGTCCGGCATCGGCGAAGCGCTCGGACTCGGCGAGGAGGTCGCCCAGTTCGTAGATCGAGCCCTGGCCGTCCCAGGCGAGATCGGTGGTGCTCTCGCCCCGCCCGGCGGCCGAATAGACATAGGCGGCGATGCAGCGCATCGACTGCGATGCCGAGAGAAGATGCCGGTCGGCCGACTTGCCGACGACGATGTTGGAGGCCGAGAGATTGCAGAGGATGCGGGCGCCGGCCAGCGCTCCGTCCGTTGAGGGCGGCGTCGGCGCCCAGTAATCCTCGCAGATCTCCGTGTGGAAGACGAAGCCGGGCAGGTCCGAGGCTTCGAACAGGAGGTCGATGCCGAACGGCGCCTCCTGGCCCGCGACGGTGATGTCGAGGCCGGTCATGCCGGCGCCCGAGGCGAACCAGCGCTTTTCGTAATATTCTCGGTAATTGGGCAGGAAGAGCTTCGGCACGACGCCCAGAATGCGACCCCGGGCGATGGCGACGGCACAATTGTAGAGCCGGCCGTTGCGCCGCAGCGGCGCGCCGACGAGGAGCACGCTGCGCAGCTCGCGGCTGCGCTCGCAGACGGTGGCGATGGCGGCTTCGACGCCGTCGAGCAGGGCGTCCTGCAGATGCAGGTCGTCGATCGCATAGGCGGAGAGGCCGAGCTCCGGGAATACCAGGAGATCGACGCCCTCCTTGTCCGCGTCTTCCGCCGCGCGGATCGTCGCCGCGGCATTGCGGGCCGGATCGGCGACGAAGACGCCGGGCGTCGCGACACCGACGCGGACGAAGCCGTGCCGGTGCAGCGCATAGAAGGAACGGTCTCGAAGGCTTTGCAAACTCAATCCATCATCTCCTCGAGCATATCCAGTGCCGTTCGTAAGCAAGCAATGCGGGTCGGTCCACGGCCGATATCGCCAAAATGCTCTTCGCGGTGCCGCGTCTCGCGCCCGCGTCGGGCACAGGCGAAATGCACGAGCCCCGGTTCGTCATCCTCGCCGGCCGGGCCGGCAAAGCCCGTGGTGGAAACAGTGATGTCGGCGAGGGACTTGTCCAGTGCCCCCTCGGCCATGGCCAGAGCGACCGGGCGGCAGACGGCGTTGTTCTCCTCCAGAAGCTGGCGGGGCAGGCCGAGCATCCGGATCTTGGCCTCGTCGGTATAGGTCACGAAGCCGCTGTCGAAGGCCCGCGAACAGCCCTCCACGTCGGTGAAGACCGAGGCCAGGAGGCCGCCGGTGCAGCTTTCGGCCGTCGCGATCGTCAGGGATCGGTCGCAGGCGCGCTGCAGAAGGGTCTTTACCCGCTCTTCCAGATCGTCGGGCAGGGTCGTCGACAGGACTTCGCTCACGGTTCGGTTCCTTGTTGAGATCGTTGCCGCCGCGGGAGCCGCGGGCGGGAAACATGAACGTGGCCCCAACGCGATCGTTCGCCGATACGGAACCGGCTACCGAGAAAAGCTCGCGAGAATCACGTCCGGCGGGCCGAATGTTCCGCCGTGCATGGCTCGGCGACCGAGGTGGTCAGCCTTTCGCATTGTCGGCATGCCGGCTGCGGGCGATCGCCTCGATCCGGGCCCGCAGTTTCGGGTGCAGCGACACGAAGCGCGCGAAATCGGTGCGCGCCAGGCGCAGTATCGTGCTGTAGGCGATCGCCGTCACGTCGGCCTGCCGCCGCATGTCGAGGATCAGCGCCATCTCGCCGAAGATGTCGCCGCGACCGAGCCGGACGATATGCGTGCCGGTATCGACCTCCACCGCGCCCGAGGAGATGAAATAGGCCGCGTCGCCGACTTCGCCGCGCGAGACGATCCGCATGCCGGGCGCGGCCAGGAACGGCGTCATCAGCCGTGCCAGATCATCGCGCTCGCGGTCGCCAAGCGCTGCAAAGATCTCTGTGCGGTCGATCAGCCGGCGTGTGTCCAGCCCGAGATCCAGCGGCGGGCTGAGGGTCGTCAGGTCGGGGCGCCGGGCGACGCTGCGATACACGTCGCGCTCGATCTCCTTGCTGATGACGCCGGACTGGCGCATTCGTCGGATCTCGGCGATCTCGATGGCCCGGGCGGCCCGCAGGACGAAGCAGCGTTCGAGCTCGGCGACATAAGCGGGATATTGCAGGCGGACCGCGTCGATCTCCCGGTCGATCCGCGCCTGCCGCTCGTCAAGGACTGCCATGACGGCCGCAATCGTCTCCTCGCCGAGGACCGGCTGCAACTCGCTGGTGGCGAATGCCCGCAGCCTGCCGAGAACCAGTGAAATCTCCACCAGCTTCTCGAAGCGCAGGGCCAGGCGTTTCGACAACATCCGGCTGCGACCGAGCCGGCGCTGGACCAGGAACGCCACCCGGTCCGACCACAGGAAGCGTGTCTCCTCGCCATTGGCGGCGCGATAGCCTTCCACGCCGCCGTGGCGGGCCATTTCCAGCCGCCGCCGGGTGTCGGAGGTCAGGCGCCGGGCAATCCGCGGCGCCAGCATGCCGTTGGCGAAATGATCGAGGACCATTTCGCGCTCGCGCGCGGTCAGCGAGACGAGCGCGATCGCCGTGCGCCCGTCGAGGGACAGGGTATCCGACGGGCTCGTCGCGGCAGGCTCGGCCGCAGCGACCGCCGTATTGACGCTCTCGGCATCGCCTTGTGCGTCGGTGCCGCCGAAGCGCTGCGCCATCTCGCCGGCAAAGCGCGCGACCCGTGCCGAGGTGACGCTGAGCGCAAGGTCGCGGATTGCCCGGTCGATGCCCGACAGCCGGTCGAGGCCCAGCCCCCGGATCAATGGGCGAAGCGTGGTGCCCTGCACGAACAGCGTCATCAGCGTGTAGCCGGTGGCCAGCGTCACCACGAAGGCGGCGACGGGGCGGGGCACGGCGTCGTTCTCGCTGACCGCAAGCGCCAGGGTCAGGGTCATCGATCCGCGCAGGCCGCCCCACAGCACCACCAGCCGATAGGGCCGCGAGACCCTGGACGACAACCCGTATTGGCTCAGCAGCGGCATGAGCCCGAACAGCACCAGGGCCCGCGTCGCCAGCGTCGCGGCGAAGATGACCAGCATCAGGAGGAAGTCGAAGGGCGACAGGTCCGTCATCATCTTCGGTACGAGCAGCGAGGTGAGCACGAAGACGAGGATCGCCGCCCAGGAGGCCAGCTGCTGCCAGGTGTCGTCGAGATGGCGCCAGAGCTCGCGGGTGACCCGCGCCGGCGACAGGCTGGCAAGGGCAACGCCCGCGGTCGCGACGGCGATGATGCCCGAGACCTGCAGCACATGCTCGGCGATCCAGAACGACAGATAGGGCAGGGCGAGGCTGAGCGAGACCGCCGTCACCTGATCGTCGCCGATCAGCCGGAGTAGCTGGAGATAGAGGCGCGCCATCAGATAGCCGAACAGCCCGCCACCGATCGGCAGCAACAGCAGGTTCAGTGCGGCGCCGGTCACCGTGACAGAGCCCGGCGCAATGATCGCGGCGGAGAAGATCAGGAACAGCGAGATCGCCAGCGCGTCGTTGAACAGGCTTTCGCCCTCGACCAGCCGGGTCAGCCGGTCCGGCGCGCCGACATCGCGGAAGATGGCGATGACCGCCACCGGGTCGGTCGTCGCCACCAAAGAGGCCAGCAGCAGGCAGGCGAGAAGCGGCATGCCGGCGATCGGCCACAGGGCGAGCGCCACGCCGAAGGTCGCCGCCAGGACGGCGACGAGGGCGAGAAGGACGATCGGCAGCAGATCCTCTCGGACCCGCTGCATGTCGACCACCAGCGCGCTTTGAAAGATCAGCGTCGGCAGGAGGACGTAGAGAAACAGGCTGGAGCCCACCGGCAGGTCGGTGATCAGCGCGGCAAGGTCGACCGGCAGCAGCGTGCCGGGATGATCGAGGGAATAGAGGCTGGCAAAGCCGAGGCTGGCGCCGCCCAGCGCCAGGAGGATCGAGACCGGCAGCCGCAGTCGCGTGGCCAGCGGACGCGCGAGGGCGCCGAAGGCGACGAGCGTGGCGATCAGGACGACGATGTTGGGAACGTTCATGGCGGCGTCATCGGCACATCATGACTCCGCATCCGCCACGGTCTCCGCAAGGCTTCCGGAGCACCGCGGCGCCTGCAAGCTGCCGGCGCGCGGGATCCGGCCGGGCGTCGGTCCGGCATTGTTAGCCTAGCCTGTGGGTTTCGTACAGCAAGCCACCGCTGACCCCATCGACATCGCGGCGCGCTGGCAGCAAAACGGGCGCCAGGACGAAGCGAAAGGATCCGCTGCCCGATGTTCGATCTGATCATCCGCAATGCCCATCTGCCCGACGGCCGCACCGGCGTAGACATCGCCGTGACGGGAGACCGGATTGCCGCCATCGAACCGGCGATCGCCGGTGAGGCGGGCGAGGTGATCGACGCCGGCGGTCGGCTGGTGTCGCCGCCCTTCGTCGATCCCCATTTTCACATGGACGCGACCCTGTCGCTGGGCCTGCCGCGCATGAACCGTTCGGGCACGCTTCTGGAGGGCATCGCGCTTTGGGGCGAGCTGAAGCCGCTTCTGGCCAAGGACGCGCTCATCGAACGGGCGATGCGCTATTGCGATCTCGCGGTCGCGCAGGGCCTTCTGGCCATCCGCAGCCATGTCGACACCTCCGATCCGCGGCTTGTCACCGCCGAGGCGTTGCTGGAGGTGCGCGATCGGGTGAAGCCTTATATCGACCTGCAGCTCGTCGCCTTTCCGCAGGACGGCTATCTGCGCACGCCGGGCGGTGCGGCGTCCCTCGAACGGGCCCTGGACATGGGTATCGACATCGTCGGCGGCATTCCGCATTTCGAACGCACCATGGCCGACGGCACGGAATCGGTCGCCGCGCTCTGCCGCATCGCCGCCGAGCGCGGCCTGCGGGTCGACATGCATTGCGACGAATCCGACGACCCGCTGTCGCGCCATGTCGAGACCCTGGCGGCCGAGACGGTGCGCCACGGACTTCAGGGGCGGGTCGCCGGCTCGCATCTGACCTCGATGCATTCGATGGACAATTACTACGTGTCCAAGCTGATCGCGCTGATCGCCGAATCCGGCCTGCACGTCATCCCCAATCCGCTGATCAACATCACGCTGCAGGGTCGTCACGACACCTATCCCAAGCGCCGCGGCATGACCCGGGTGCCCGAGCTGATGGCGGCGGGAATCAATGTCGGCTTCGGCCATGACTGCGTGATGGACCCCTGGTACTCGCTCGGCTCGGGCGACATGCTGGAGGTGGCGCATATGGCGGTGCATGTCGGCCAGATGACCTCGCGCGACGCCATCCGTGCCTGCTTCGACGCGGTCACGGTCAATTCCGCTCGGATCATGGGGTTGGAGGGCTACGGGCTGGAGGTCGGCAACCGGGCCGATTGCGTGCTGCTGCAGGCGGCCGACCCGATCGAGGCGATCCGGCTGAAGGCGACCCGGCTCGCCGTGGTGCGCGGCGGCAAGGTGATCGCACGGGCGCAGCCGCGGCTGAGCCAGCTCACGCTGCCGGGCCGCGCCGTAACGGTCGACCCGGCGGCTTACGCGCCGCAGGGCGATTCATCTGTTGGCTGATTGTTTGCTGTGCGGGCTGCGCGGTTGACAAGGAATTGTGCAGGTCGTCAAATCGCGGCCTGTTTCATTCGGGATCGTTGGGGAATTTCATGCTGAAGTCAGGTCGGATCGGTCGGCGCGGTTTTCTGTTGGGCAGCGCCGGTGTCGGCCTCGCCCTGAGCATGCCGCGCGCCTTCGCGCAGACGCCGCTGAAGGTGGCGGGCATCCATGCCTCGCCGGTGGAGAATGCCTGGAACTCGCGCCTGCATGCGGCGATGGTCCAGGCCGCCGAGGACGGCGCCATCGAGTATGTCTTCTCCGAAGGCGTCAGCGGCACCGATTACGCCCGCGCCATGCGCGAATATGCCGAGCAGGGCGCCCAGCTGATCGTCGGCGAGGCCTATGCGGTGGAGACAGAGGCGCGGCAGGTCGCGGCGGATTATCCCGACACCATGTTCCTGATGGGCTCCAGCGGCGAGCCGACCGGCGACAATTTCGGCACCTTCGGCACGTGGAATCACGAGGGCGCCTATCTCGCCGGCATGCTTGCCGGCAAGATGAGCGAGAGCGGCATCTTCGGTGCGGTCGGGGCGATCCCCATCCCCGAAGTCAACATGCTGATCAATGGCTTCCGGGCCGGCGTTGATTCGGTGCGTCCGGACGCCAAGCACCTGATCGGCTTCATCGGCACCTTCTTCGATCCGCCCAAGGCGCGCGAGGCGGGCCTGGCCCAGATCGACGCCGGCGCCGACATCCTGTTCGGCGAGCGCATCGGCACGGCCGACGCCGCCAAGGAGCGCGGCATCAAGGCGATCGGCTCGCTGACCGACTATACCGAGCGCTATCCCGAGACCGTCTTTGCCAACGCCATGTGGTACTTCCGGCCGATCCTCGACGCGGCCATCGCCGACACCGAGGCCAAGAACGGCACCGGCAAGAACTACACCCCCTACAGCATGATGCAGGAAGGCGGGAACGACATCGTCTTCGCCGAGTCCATGGTCCCGGCCGAGGCGGTCGCGGCGATGGAAGAGCGCCGCGCCGCGATCAAGGCCGGCGAGTTCGAAGTGGTCATCGACTTCACCGAACCGACCTGATCTGCGAAAACGCATGCCAGCCCGTTCGCCGATCTGCGACGGCCCCGACGATCCGGCCGGTCCCCGCGGTATTCTCCGCGTGGCCGGCCGGCATCCGTCGGATGGCCGGTCATTGCGGAACGGCGGGAGTGAGACCGTATGACCGCCGTCCTGTCCCTCGAACACATCACCAAGCGCTTCGGCGACTTCGCGGCCAATGACGACGTCAGCCTGACCCTTCGCCGCGGCGAACTCGTCGCGCTGCTCGGCGAGAACGGCGCCGGCAAGACGACGCTGATGAACATCCTGTTCGGCCACTATGTGCCGGATGCCGGGCGGGTTCTCGTGGCCGGCGAGGAACTGCCGCTCGGCCGGCCGCGCGCCGCCATCGCCGCGGGCGTCGGCATGGTGCATCAGCATTTCACCCTAGCGCCGAATCTCACCGTCCTCGAAAACGTCATGACCGGCACCGAGCCGCTGCTGCGATGGCGCTCGGGCAAGGCTGCCGCGCGGCGCAAGCTGGCAAGCCTCGCCGAGCGTTTCGGCCTTGTCGTCGACCCGGACAAGCGTGTCGGCGATCTGTCAGTCGGCGAGCAGCAGCGCGTGGAGATTCTGAAGGCGCTCTATAACGACGCGAAGATCCTGATCCTCGACGAGCCGACGGCGGTGCTGACCCGGCCGGAGGCGGAGACCCTCTTCAAGACGCTCAGGGTGATGGCGGCCGAAGGGCTGTCTCTGATCTTCATCTCCCACAAGCTGCACGAGGTGATGGCGGCCGCCGACCGCGTGCTGGTGCTGCGCGCCGGGCGGATGGTCGCCGAGCGGGTCACCGCGGCGACCTCCAAGGAGGAACTGGCCGAGCTGATGGTCGGCCGCCGCGTGACGCGGCCGGTCCGCGCCGCTGCAGTGCCGGGCGAAACGGTGCTGGCGGCGCGGGACGTCAGCGTTACTGTGGGTGGCGCGAAACGCCTCTCCAATGTCAGCTTTCACCTGCGCGAGCGCGAGACGCTGGGCATCATCGGCGTCTCCGGCAACGGCCAGGCGACGCTCGCCCATCTGGTGTCCGGGCTCGTCGCGCCGGATGCCGGCGGCCTTTCGGTGCTGGGCGAGGAGACGTCCACGCTGTCGCCGCGCGACCTCGTGCGCCGCGGCGTCGGCCGCATTCCCGAGGACCGCAACACCGAAGGCGCCATCGGCGAACTGGCGATCTGGGAGAACGCCATTCTCGAACGTGTGCGTGACGCCCCGTTCTCGAAGGGCGGATTCGTCCGGCAATCGACGGCGCGCGCCTTTGCCGCCGACGTCATCGACCGTTTCGACATTCGCGGCGGATCGGCGGACAGCCGCACGCGGCTCCTGTCCGGCGGCAACATGCAGAAGCTGATCTTCGGCCGCAATCTGGCTGGGTCCCCCAAGGTTCTCGTCGCGGCCCAGCCCACCCGCGGTCTCGATGAGGGCGCCATCGCGGCCGTCCATGGCGAGATCCTCGCCGCCCGGGACGCAGGAGCGGGTGTGCTGCTGATCTCTGAAGATCTCGACGAAGTCCTGGCGCTGGCCGACCGGGTGCAGGCCATTGTCGGCGGGCGTCTGTCGGAGCCGGTGCCGATCGAATCCCTCGACGCCCGCCGTCTCGGCCTGATGATGGCCGGCGAATGGGCTGTCGCCCCGCACGAGGCCGCCTGATGCGTCTGGAACGTCGGGACAGCCGTCCCGCGACCCTCATGGTGGTCGCGCCGATCCTTGCGGTGCTGTTCGCGCTCGCGCTGTCGGGCGTGCTGATCGCGCTGGCCGGAGCGCCGGTGCTGGAGGCCTATGCCCGCATCGTGCAGGGAGCCTTCGGCTCGCGACTGGCGCTGACCGAGACGCTGACGCGGACGACACCGCTGATCCTCACCGGCCTCGCTGTGGCGGTCGCCTTTCGGGCCAAGGTCTGGAACATCGGCGCCGAGGGCCAGCTCTATGTCGGCGCGCTGACCGCGGCCTTCCTCGGCTCGCAGCTCGGTCTTGCCGGCCTTCCCGGTATCGCCCTGATCCCGGCGGTGATGATCGCCGGCGCGCTGGCGGGCATGGTGCTGCTCCTCGTGCCGCTCGCGCTCCGGCTGCGCTTCGGCGTCGATGAAGTGGTGACGACGCTGCTCCTCAACTTCGTCGTCCTGCTCTTCGTGTCGATGATGATCGAAGGGCCGATGAAGGACCCGCTGGCCTTCGGCTGGCCGCAATCGGTCCCGGTGGTTGCCGAGGCCCAATTGCCGAAACTCTTGGAGCGGTCGCGTCTGCATGTCGGCCTGTTGATCGCCGTCGTCGTCGCCATCGTCGTCCATGTCGTTCAGTCGCGCACCGCCTACGGGCTGGAATCGCGCGCGGCCGGGCTCAACCCCGCTGCCGCGCGCTTTGCCGGCGTGCCGCTCGGCCGCACGCTGGTCAAGGTCGCCTGCTGGTCGGGTGGGCTCGCCGGGCTGGCCGGGGCGATCGAGGTGATCGGCGTGAAGGGCTACGTCACGACCGACCTGTCGCCCGGCTACGGCTATGCCGGCATCATCGTGGCGATGCTCGCCAATCTCCAGCCGCTGGCCGTGGTCGCCGCCGCGCTCTTTGCGGCGATGATGTTCGTCGGCTCCGACTCCATGAGCCGGGCGCTCGGCGTGCCCAGCTTCATCGCCGACGTGACCGTCGCCCTGTCGCTGCTGACCATGCTGGTCGCGCTGCTCTTCACTGCCTACCGGATCCGCCGATGAGTGCCGCGCTCGACATCTTCGCCTCCGCCGGCATGTGGGAAGCGGTGCTGCGCATTGCGACGCCGCTGATCTTCGGCACCCTCGGCGCGCTCCTGTGCGAACGCGCCGGCGTGCTCAATCTCGGCATCGAGGGCATCATGAGCTTCGGCGCCATGATCGGCTGGCTGACGGTCTTCGAGGGCGGCAATCTGTGGATGGGCCTGTTCGCGGCGGCGCTGGGCGGCGCGACCTTCGGCCTGCTGCACGCGCTGATGACGGTGCCGCTGGGCCTGTCCCAGCACGTCACCGGCCTCGGCATCACGCTGCTGGCGTCGAGTCTGAGCTATTTCATCTTCCGGCTGGTCGTGCCGCTGCAGGGCACGCCGCCGACCATCGAGCCGTTCCAGCCGCTGCACGTGCCGGTCCTGTCCGACCTGCCGATCGTCGGCGACGCGCTCTTCACCCAGACCGCGCCTACCTATCTGGCGCTGCTGGTGGCGGTGGTGATGGCCTATGTGCTGGCCCGGACCCCGCTGGGGCTGGCGATCCGCATGACCGGCGAGAACCCGCATGCGGCCGAAGCACAGGGCGTCGATCCGATCGCCATCCGCATCGGCGCGGTGGTGGCCGGCAGCGCCCTGATGGGGGTGGGCGGCGCGTTCCTGACCCTGTCGGCCTTCAACAGCTTCTTCCCGACCATGATCCAGGGACGCGGCTGGATCTGCATCGCGCTCGTCGTCTTCGCCACCTGGCGGCCGGGACGAGCCCTGCTGGGCGCCATTCTCTTCGCCCTCTTCGACGCCTATCAGCTGCGGCTGCAGACCGAGTTCGGCAAGGCGATCCCGTATCAGATGCTCCTGATGATGCCGTACCTTCTGTCGATCGTGGCGCTGGTGGTGATGGCGCGGCGCGCCCGGGTGCCGCAGGCGCTGATGCAGCCCTACCGGCGCGGCGAACGCTGAAGGCCGGAAGAGGATCGTCAGCCGTCGATCCCCAGCAGCCGCAGCGTCGCCTGGTCCTCGCGGCCGTTGCAGAACAGGGCGAGAGCCTCCCGGAAGACGGATGGGTCGCCATCGGCCGCATGGGCGAACAGGGTCATCGACGAGCCGAACTTCATGTCGTCGGGCGCGCCGAAGATCGCGCCGAGCGACCGGTCGCCATGCTCCAGAACCGCCTCGGTGCAGTCGACGAGCCGGGGCCCCAGCACGGGATGGCGGAGATAGGCGCGGGCCTGGTCGAGCGACACGATGCCGAAATGCCGAGCCATGTCGGAATGGCCGAGACCCTGCAATTGCGGAAACACGAACCACATCCAGTGGCTGCGCTTGCGTCCTGCCTGCAATTCGCCGAGCGCCTGCGCGTAGACAGGCGCTTGCGCGGCCACGAAGCGCTCCAGATCGTTGGTGTCGTCTTCCGTCACATCGTCACTCCTTCGGCCGGCGTTTCGATGAACGCGTTGCCGTCCGTTTGGTGCCGGCTTCCGCATCGGTGATCTCGATCCAGACCGGCGCGTGGTCGCTGGCTTTTTCCCAGCCGCGCACGTCGCGGTCGACGCCGGCGGCCAGCAATCGTGGGGCAAGGGTGGGGCTCAGCAGCAGATGGTCCAGCCGCAGCCCGGCATCGCGGCCCCAGGCGTTCCGCAGATAGTCCCAGAAGCTATAGATGGTCGCATCCGGGTGCAGGCTGCGGATCGCGTCGGTCCAGCCGGCGTCGAGAAGGCGGTGGAACGCTTCGCGCACCTCCGGCCGGAACAGCGCGTCGTCGACCCAGCGCTCCGGCTTGTAGACGTCCAGCTCGGTCGGGATGACGTTGTAGTCGCCGGCCAGCACCACCGGCGCGCCGGTCCCCATCAGATCGGCGGCATGGCTGGCGAAGCGCTCCAGCCAGCGCAGCTTGTAGTCGAATTTCGGGCCCGGCGCCGGGTTGCCATTGGGCAGATACAGGCAGCCGATCAGAACGCCTTTCACCGCCGCTTCCAGATAGCGGCTCTGATGGTCGTCGTCGTCGCCGGGCAGGCCGCGCCGCGTCTCGAGAGGGGCTGTCCCGCGCGCGAGAATCGCCACGCCGTTCCAGCTCTTCTGCCCATGCCAGATTGCGCCGTAGCCGGCCTCGCGGATGGCGTCGATCGGAAACTTCTCGTCCGGCGCCTTGAGCTCCTGCAGGCAGACCGCGTCAGGTTCGGCCTCGGCGAGCCAGCGCAGCAGCACGGGCAGGCGGCCATTGACCCCGTTGATGTTGAAACTGGCGATCTTCATCCGCCAGACCTGGCGTCATGCTGCTTGATTTCGAGAGGCATGAGGCGCCGAATTGCGAGCGGGCGCGGACCTGTTCAAGGCCTTGACCTCGATCAAGGCGGGGACTGCGTCCGGCCGGCACTCTGACGGCATGTCGAACGCCGTCGCGATCGCAACTCGGGCAAAGGGTCATCCCATGCACAAATCCCCCATCGCGGACCTGGCGGTCTATCTCGACGGATCGCCGTCGGACGAAGTCGCCATCGACTATGCCGAAACGATCGCCAGCGCATTCGGCGCCCATCTCGAATGCATGCTCGCCAACCATATCCACATCACCGGCGTGCCGGCCGGGCCGGGCTCCGACATGCTGGTGGCCGAGCTCTTCAAGGTCGGCAAGGACACTGGCGATGCCGCCGAGCAGAAGCTGCGCCAGCGACTGGATCGGGTCGCGGTTCCCTATGGTCTGCGGCGCGCGGACGGCAGCTTCGGTCATCTGTCGGCCGCTGCCGAACGGCTCGCCGGCACGACGGATCTGTTCGTGCTGGTCCAGCAGAGCGGCAAGCATGCCCTGAGCGGCCAGGTGGTCGAGGCGATTCTGTTCAATGCCCGTGCGGCGGCGCTGGTCGTGCCGCCCGCGCCCAAGCGCAGCTTCGCGGCGCCGGAGACGGTCGTCGTCGGCTGGCGGGATTCGCCCGAATGCGCCCATGCGGTGGCGGCGGCGCTGCCCTTCCTGAAGCAGGCCAAGCTCGTCGTTCTGGCGAGTGTCGTCGAGGATGGCGCGACCGAGCAGCGGCATCTGGAGCCGATGGCCGACATGGCCCGTCATCTCGATCGCCACGGCGTCACGGTGGAGACCCGCGAACTGCCGAACTGGCGCCATCCCGCCGATGCCCTGATGAAGGAGGCGGAAAGCCTCGCCGCGGACCTGATCGTCGTCGGCGCCTATGGCCATTCCCGCCTGCGCGAGATGCTGCTGGGCGGGGTGACGCGCGAGCTCCTGAGCCGCTGCGACGTCCCGCTGCTCCTGTCACGCTGACGATCCTTCCGGAGATGCGCGATGCATTACGGTCATCTGGAATACAGCATCGAGCCTTGCGGCGAGGGCTGGCAGGTCAGTTTCTGCCATTCGCCCCACGGCCGGTTCCACCGTCGGCTGGATGCCCTGCGCTCGGCCTTCGCCGACGCCGAGCGCGTGACGCGGCTCGGACAGGCCGTGAGGCTGAAGGTCGAGCGGCCCCGCCATGCGGCTGGCCTGCCCGCCCGGATCGTGACCCCGTCGCCGGCTACGGCCGGCCCCGGTCGCGCCATGGGCTGACCGCCCGGCAGGCGGTTTCCTCCGACACAAGCAGTTCCCGTAACGAATGCAAGGTTGAGACCGATGGCCATGATGAAAGCGGCGATCTTCGTCGAACCGAACCGGATCGTGCTGGATGAGAAGCCGATTCCCGATGTCGGCCCCCTCGACGCGCTGGTGCGGATCACCACCACGACGATCTGCGGCACCGACGTGCATATCCTCAAGGGCGAATATCCGGTCGAGCGCGGGCTGACGATCGGCCACGAGCCGGTGGGGGTGATCGAGAAGCTCGGCTCCGCCGTGCAGGGCTACCGCGAAGGCCAGCGGGTCATCGCCGGGGCGATCTCGCCCAGTGGCTACAGCAATGCCTGCCTCTGCGGCTGCCATTCGCAGGATGGCCCGGGCACCAAACACGGCTTCCAGCCGATGGGCGGCTGGCGCTTCGGCAACACCATCGACGGGGCCCAGGCCGAATATCTGTTGGTGCCCGACGCCATGGTCAATCTGGCGCCGATCCCGGACGGGCTCACCGACGAACAGGTCCTGATGTGTCCGGACATCATGTCGACGGGCTTTTCCGGCGCCGAGAGCGGGACCGTGCGGATCGGCGACACCGTCGCGGTGTTCGCCCAGGGACCGATCGGCCTCTGCGCCACGGCCGGCGCACGGCTGATGGGCGCCACCACGATCATCGGGGTGGACTCCGTGCCCGAGCGCATGGAGATCGCCCGCAAGATGGGCGCCGACCACGTCGTCGACTTCACCAAGGGGGACGTCGTCGCCGAGATCATGCGGCTGACCGATGGCCGCGGCGTCGACGTGTCGATCGAGGCGCTCGGCCGTCAGGAGACCTTCGAGGCCGCGCTGCGGGTTCTGCGGCCGGGTGGCACGCTGTCCTCGCTCGGCGTCTATTCCAACGATCTCACCATCCCGCTCGACGCCTTCAGCGCCGGCATCGGCGACAACAAGATCGTCACGACGCTGTGCCCGGGCGGCAAGGAGCGCATGCGCCGGCTGATGGATGTCATCGCGTCGCAGCGTCTCGACACGACGCCCCTGGTGACCCATCGTTACAAGCTCGACGAGATCGAGGAGGCCTACGATCTCTTCTCGCATCAGCGCGACGGGGTCCTGAAGGTCGCCATCCAGCCTTAGAAGCGATGGCTCCGGCATGGTATGTTCCTCGCCGTTGACGCGAGTTTGGCGGCACAGGGACGGACGATCATGACCCAGACCCGAGGCGCGCGAACGGCCGGCGCCGCATGAGCATCCGCAATTTCGACGCGCTGTTCGCGCCGCGTTCGATCGCGCTGATCGGCGCCAGCAACGAGCCGGGATCGGTCGGCTCGGTGCTGGTCGACAATCTGGTCTCCGGCGGCTTTGCCGGCCGGATCATGCTGGTCAATCCGCATGCGCGCGAGATCCACCGCCGGCAATGCCATCGCTCGGTGGAGACGCTGCCCGAGGTACCGGACCTTGCCGTGATCGCCACGCCGGCGCGTACGGTGCCTGGCATCATCGCGGCTCTCGGCGAGCGCGGTTGCTGCGCCGCCATCGTCATTTCGGCCGGCCTCGGCGAGACGGTGGATGGCGCCACCTTGCGCCAGCAGGTGCTGGACGCCGCGCGCCCCCATCTCATGCGGATCGTCGGGCCGAACTGCCTCGGCCTGATCTCGCCGGCCGCCGGCATTAACGCCAGCTTCGCCCATCTGATGCCGCGGGCCGGCGACATCGCGCTGGTCAGCCAGTCCGGGGCGATGCTGACCTCGGTCATCGACTGGGCCGACGAGCGCCGCATCGGCTTCTCCCATCTCCTCTCCGTCGGCGACATGTCCGACGTCGATTTCGGCGACATGCTGGACTATCTGGCGACCGACCGGACGACCCGCTCGATCCTGCTCTATGTCGAGAACGTCACCGAGGCGCAGAAATTCCTGTCGGCCGCCCGCCTGGCGGCCCGCTCCATGCCGGTGCTGGTGATCAAGGCCGGGCGCAGCGCAGCGGGCGCACGGGCCGCGCAATCCCACACCGGCGCACTGGCCGGCTCGGATGTCGTCTACGACGCCGCCTTCCGCCGCGCCGGCATCCTGCGGGTGCGCGAGATCGAGGAATTGTTCGAAGCCGCCGCGACGCTGGCCAGCGGGGTCCGCATATCCGGCGACCGGCTGACCATCCTCACCAATGGCGGCGGCGCCGGCGTCCTGGCCGTCGATGCGCTGGAATCCGACGGTGGGCGGCTGGCGAGACTCAGCGACGCGGGGATTGCCGCGCTCGACGACGTGCTGCCGCCGACCTGGTCGCGCGCCAACCCGGTGGACATCATCGGCGACGCCACGCCCGAGCGCTACGGCGCCGCTCTCGACATCCTGATGAAGGAGCGCGAGAGCGACGCGATCCTCGTCATCAATTGCCCGACCGCCGTTGCCGACGGCATGGAGGCCGGCCGCCGCGTTGCCGCCATCGCCAAGCGGCGTCCGCGGTTTCCGGTGCTCACCAACTGGCTCGGCGGAACTTCCGCGGCCCCGGTGCGCGACCTCTTCGCCGCCGAGAAGGTCGCGACCTTCGACAGCCCCGAAAAGGCGATCCGCGCCTTCACCCATCTTGTCGAATACAAGCGCAATCAGGAGCTTCTCCTGGAGACCCCGTCGGCCGGCGTCGCCATCGGCCACGAGGACATTGCGAGCGCGCAGGAACTGATCGAGACCGTCCGCCAGGATGGCCGCACGATCCTGAGCGAGTACGAGGCCAAGCGGCTGCTGGCAACCTTCGGCATCCCGACCGTGACCACCCGCATGGCCAGCGATGTGGACGGCGCGGTCGCCTGTTTCGAGGCGGTCGGCGCCCCTGCCGTCCTGAAGATCGTCTCGGCCGAAATCTCCCACAAATCCGATGCCGGCGGGGTGCGCCTGAATATCGGTTCGGCCGAGGAGATGCGCGAGAGCGCCGAGGCCATGCTGGAGGCCGTGCGCTCATACGCCCCGCATGCGCGTATCGACGGCTTCACCGTCCAGCCGATGATCGTGCGCGACGGCGCCTACGAGTTGATCGCCGGCATCGCGCCGGACCCGACCTTCGGCCCGGTGATCCTGTTCGGTCGCGGCGGCAAGGCGGCGGAAGTGATCGGCGATCGTGCCATCGGCCTGCCGCCGCTCAATTCCGTTCTGGCGCGCGAGATGATCCGCGCCACCCGGATCTCCAAGCTGCTCGCCGGGTATCGCGATGTGGCGCCGGTCGCCTTCGATGCGCTGGCCGACGTTCTGGTGCGTCTGTCCGAACTGGCGGTGCATCTGCCGGACGTCGCCGAACTCGACATCAATCCGCTGCTCGCCGATGCCGACGGTGTGCTGGCGCTCGACGCCCGCATCTCGCTGCACGCGGCGGGCACGGCGCGGGTGGCGCCATCGATCCGGCCCTATCCGCGCGAGCTGGAACGCGCCGTCGAACTGCGCAACGGCGAACGCTTCGTGCTGCGGCCCATCCGGCCGGAGGACGAGGAGCCGCTGGTCGAGATGGTGGCGCGCTGTACGCAGGAGGATTTGCGGCTGCGCTTCATGGCCCCGATGAAGGCGCTGCCGCACCAGACGGCGGCGCGGTTCTCGCAGATCGACTATCACCGCGAGATGGCGCTGGTCGCGGTCGAGCCGGGCAGTGCCTACGGGCAGGGGCCGATCTACGGCGTCGCGCGCCTCGTCTCCGACCCGGAGAACGAGGCGGCCGAATTCGCCGTGCTGGTGCGCTCGGACATGAAGGGGCGGGGGCTCGGCTACCGGCTCCTGTCGGAAATCCTCGCCTATGGCCGCAAGCGCGGCCTGCACCGCGTCTATGGCGAGGTGCTGCGCGAGAACGTCACCATGTTGCAGATGGCCCGCGATCTCGGTTTCCGCGCCGACCGGACGGAGGACTTTTCCGAGACCGCGCATGTCACCATCGAATTCGACAGGGGCACCGACGCCTGATGCGGACGCTACGGGCGGCGCCGGCCTCCGCCTCGCATCATGGCTAGTCCTGGATGCTCTCGATATAGGCGATGATCGCCCGGGCCTGACCGGGGCCGAAGATGAATTCCGGCATGTCGGGATGCCCGGTCCACAGTCCCTCCACCAGTGCCTCCTCGAGGCTGGCGATGGGATAGCTCTGCGACAGCGTGCGGAACGCCGGTGCCTGCGGATGCGGGCTGGTGCCGGTCCGCGCGATGGCGTGGCATCGGGCGCAATTGGTTTCGAGGAAACGCTGGCCGTTGGCGATCTGTGCAAGGTCCTGTGCCGTGGCTGCGGATGGCGGCAGCGCGAGGCCCGCCACCGCCATGGCGATCAGTGCCAGCCGCCCCCGCATGAATGTCGATCGCGTCATCGTCGTCTCCTGGTGTTTGCCCGTCGCGGCATCCCACCACCGCAGGGGGAGCGCCGCCTTGACGCCGATCAATGCGGGGCGATCTGATCCGGGCGAGGCAACGACGCGCGCGGCCGATCGGCTGCAGGAAAGGCGGGGCGTCATGCACGAAGCCGACGACGCGATTCTCGAATGCATCCGCTCCAAGCTCTTCGCCGGCGTTCCGGCCGAGCGGATCGACACCGTCACCACGCATATCTCCATCGTGCTGCTGGGTGGTGAGACGGCCGTGAAGCTCAAGCGGCCGGTCAAACGGCCCTATGTGGACTTCTCGACGCCCGCCCTGCGGCTTGCAGCCTGCGAACGCGAACTGGACCTCAACCGGCGCACGGCGCCGCAGCTCTACCGCGCCGTTCGCAGGATCACGCGGGAGCCCGGCGGTGGCCTCGTTCTCGACGGCGGTGGCGAGCTCGTCGACGCGGTCGTCGTGATGCGCCGCTTCGACGGGGACGGACTCTTCGACCGGCGCGCCATGGAGGGCACGCTGACCGGTCCGCTGATGGATCGTCTTGCCCGGACCATCGCGGCGTTCCACGAGACGATCCCGCCCGACCCCGCGCCGGACGGCGCCACGCGGATGGCGGCGGTCCTCGACATCAACGAGGCGGCGTTTGCGGCGACCGAGCTGTTCGGCGGCGAGGAGACCGGCCGCTTCAATCGACGGTTTCGCCAGGAGCTGGCGCGGCTCGGACCGCTTCTGGACGAGCGCGCGAAGGCCGGCCGGGTGCGGCGGTGCCACGGCGACCTGCATCTGCGCAACATCTGCACCGTCGACGACGAACCGGTGCTGTTCGACTGCCTGGAATTCGACGAGGCACTGGGAACCACCGACACCCTCTACGATCTGGCGTTCCTCCTGATGGATCTCTGGCATCGCGGGCTGGAGGAGTTCGCCAATCGCGTTCTCAACCGCTATCTCGACGTGACCCGGGACGAGAGCGGTCTGCCGGCGCTGCCCTTCTTCATGGCGGTGCGCGCTGCGGTCAGGGCCCATGTCGGCGCCGCGCAGCTTTCGGATGCCGGGCCACGGGCCAGCGATATCCGCGCCGAGGCCCAACGCTATTTCGCGCTGGCGCTCAACCTTCTCGAACGCCGGCCGGCCCGGCTGATCGCCGTCGGCGGTCTGTCCGGCTCCGGCAAGTCGACGGTCGCCGCCGCTCTGGCGCCACGCATCGGCCCGGCACCGGGCGCGCGCACGCTGTCCAGCGATCGCATTCGCAAGCGCCTCAGCGGCGTGTCGGCCGAAACCCGGCTGGAGGCCGACGCCTATACGGCGGCCATGACCGAGCAGGTCTACGCGGCCATGGCAGCAGACGCCGAGCGCATCCTGCGGCTGGGTCACGGCGTTGTCGCGGACGCCACCTTCGAGCGCGCCGCCGACCGCAGTCGCATCGCCGCGATCGCGCGCGACGTCGGCGTCGATTTTCAAGGGCTCTGGCTCGATGTCGATCCGGCCGAGATGCTGCGCCGAGTGGCGGCGCGCCGGAACGATCCGTCGGACGCCACGACCGCGATCGTCCGGCAGCAACTCGCCCGCGATCCCGGCGACATCGACTGGGAGCGGATCGATGGGGACGGCGAGCCCGAGCCGGTTGCAGAGGCGGCTCGCCGCGCCGTCGATCTCCAGCGCGAGCGCCTGCAGCGCAGCCGACCGGGGCGAGACGTGCGTGACACATTGCCGGATTAACCTCGGGACCGACCGGGGGTCCACGATCGCTGAAGCCGCGCGGTGATGTGTGCCGATCGGTCCCGCGCTTGACGCCGATCAATGTCGGGTCCGCGAAGATAGCTAGGCTGGGCGGATCGAAGGAGATCCCGATGACGACCACGCCGCAAGACTTTCCCGCCTCGTTCCGCCACGTCCGGCTGGAACTTGCCCGCGAGAAGGACCATCCCGGCGGCGACAGCCGCTACGGCTATGACCTTCTGGTGCCGCTCGATACGGAGAGCCGGATCGATCCGGCGGAATGGAAGCCGCATCAGGCGGCCTGCCGCGTCCGCCACTTCCAGGACGGCGAGACCGACCGGATCGGGCGGCTGCGGCGCAAGCCCGGCGGCACCTGGTATTTCGACTACGAGGCCGGGCCGGCCGATGACGAGATCGGTTTCCACTTCGATCAGGAGCGCTTCGTGCCGGGGGAATACGTCTCGATCCGGCGTGGCGCCGAGACCCATACCTATCAGGTCGTGAAGGTCGGGCCGATCTGAGTGGTCCTGCCGCGTCCTGTCCCCTCGACCGCATGGAGCGATGCGATGACCGTCCCGAACACCACGTCCGACACGATGGCCTGGCTGACGCCGGCAGAGATCCTGTTCCTCCAGATGCAGGGCTGGCAGACCGCGATGATGGTCGGCGTGCATGCCGCGCAGGCGGCCGCGCGGCTGTCGGCGGAAATGATCGAGATGGCCGGCCGGCGGTGTCTCGCCGATGGCCGGGCGATGCGCGCCTTGTCCGCATGCGAGGGACCGGCCGATGCCCTGCGGATCCAGCGCGACTGGCTGGCCACGGCCGCCGCCGACTATGCGCAGATGGAAACGAACCTTCCGCGCCTGGAGGCAAGCCTGGTGGACGAGGTCTCCGAACCGCTGGTCACCGCATGGATCCGTTCGGACGATCCGGCGCAATAGCGCGACCGGCGTTCGGTCCCGTGCGGAGTCCGTCCGGCCTGGGAAGGCCCGCCATCGCCGGATAAAGCGATGCCGTCGTCCTGACGATCAGGGCGACGGCTTTAGTCTGTCGAAGGGTCTGTTGCCGACCTCTTGCTGCGTCGTGGATTCGTGACGGATCGTCGGTCCTAGGCCGCGTGGCGCGACGCGATCGTCTCGATCTCCTCGCGGCTGACCCGGTCGTGCGACATCAGGATCTGGACGATCGGGTCGTCGAGCATCTCCGCCAGCATCGGTTCGCCTTTCCAGCCGTCGAGCCAGCGACTGCGTCCCGTCACGGTGTCGGTGCCCGGCACGGCGCGGTTGGCGGAAACGTCCTGAAACTGTCGATGCCTGCTCATCGCGAAAGTCCTTTTTCACGAAACGTCGAAGGCAGCATAGACGAACCACGCTGCCACGAATTGATATGTGTCATCGGGGGACAAATGCCAGCATTCGCTGACAGGGATATGTCAGCCGGGACCCGGTCTCATTTCGCGCTCACGATGTCGTCGAGATCGTCCATGCTGGTTTCGTCGCTGAGGAACAGGGCGACGGGGCGCAGGCGCGGAAGATGGGCGCAGGTCACGATGATGCCGATCGTGACCGGCACCGCCAGAAGCGCGCCGGCGACACCCCAGACCCAGCCCCAGACCAGCAGCACCAGCAGGATGACCAGCGGCGACACCGACAATTGCTTCCCCTGCACCCGTGGGTCGACGTAATTGCCCATGATCTGTTCGATCACCAGAATGCCGATGCCGACGATGACCGCCGTGCGGAAATCCTGCTGCACATAGACGTGGACGACGGGCAGTGCGCCGGCGACAAGCGAGCCGAGGGTGGGCACGAAGTTCAGCAGGAACGCCAGGATCGCCCAGACCAGCAGAAGCTCGACGCCGAAGAACCAGAGCCATGCGGCGTAGAGGCCGGCGGTCAGCAGTCCCAGCACGACGCGGATGAGGAGATAGCGGCGAAGCTGCCGCGCGATGACGTCCAGCGATTCGAACACGCCGCTGCGCTGGTCGGGATCGACTACCGCGCACACCTTGGCGCGCCAGTTCGGCGCCTCGATCAGCATCAGGAGGGTGAAGAAGAAGATCAGCACCATGGCCGCCAGCGCGGAACCGGCGGAACTCAGGACCGAACTGGCGTAGCTCGACGCATATTCGGCGATCCTGCTGCCGAGCTGGCCGCCGGCGCCGCGAAACTGGTCCGTCACGCTCGAATAGACGTCCGACGAGCCGGAGGGCCCGGTCGATCCGGCCGCGCCGGCGGCAGTCTCGCCGCCGCCCGTCGAGGCGCCTTGCGCTCCCTCGGCAGTCCCCGACGAGCCGGACGCGATCATCGGCGCCAGTTCCTCGATCTTCTGGGAGACCTGCGGAAAGGCGTCCGAGATCCGCTGGGCCGACAGCCAGATGCCCCCGAGGAAGACGAACAGGATGACGATGATCAGGCCCATCGCGGCCACATGGCCGAGCCAGCCGAACCGCCGGGGCATGCGCCGCTTGACCATGCTGTCCACCGGCGCAACGACGAGGGCGATCAGGATCGAGAAGATGAAGGGCACGACGACCGAGCTCATCGCCTGCAGCGCCCAGCCGACCAGGATCAGGGTGATGACCGACAGCAGCCCGATGGCGATGGTTTGCCAGGGGAGGCGCGAGACCCTCGAGACACGTTCGGTACGCGCCGCCCCTTCGTCGTCCGAATGGGGGGTAGGGGTGGTGGCGGACCCGGCCATCCTGTCTCCTGTCGCATCTGTGGTCTGCGGTCGGACCGACGCCGGGACAGCTGCCTCACGGCCGCGTGAGCGCGGTCATGCACCCAATGGCCGAGACGGCGGTGCGTTCCATTGAGATGGCGCGTTGTCGGGGATGCGGATGGATCAGAGCGGCGCCGGAGCCCGACGCCTTCACGCGGACGCGCCGAAACGCGGGGTCGCACTCAGCGTGATCAGCCGTCGAGGGCGCAGCCGTCGCGACAGCACGGTCTACGGACCCGTGCAGAGCAATGTTGGGCCCGACGGTCTCGGGCTAGACGATGTTGGGGGCGTGCCTGGCGCGTTCGGCGCTGAACTCGACCGCAAATCCGTCCTCGATGTGACGCACGATCCGTCCGGTCGTGGTGCCGAGGGTGATGCGCGAGCCGACCGCCGGGCGAATGCTGCTGGTCACTGCGGCGCCGGAGAGCGACAGATCGATGATCTGCGCCGGGTAGCGGCGGCCGTCGTCCAGAACCATGTCGACGAAGGGGTTTTCCGGCGCGTTCCGCTCGTGGCGGCGGTCTTCGGGCAGCGACAATTCGTGGCGGTTGGCAAACCAGGTGAGCTGCGCCGCCAGCTTCTCCCGCTTGCGCGGGGTCGACTGGAAAGCGAGGTCGAACCCGCCTTCGAAGACGCGCGAGACCGCACCTTCGAGCCGGCCGATATGGTCGATATAGACGATGATCCGCTCGTTCTCGACCGGCACCACGGAAGCGGTGACGGAGACGTCGCCCGGCGACATGTTCTCGGCCCGGCACGGGAATTCCGTCCGGTCCTCGCGCATGAAACGGCCGAGCAGATCAATCCGCACGCGGCTGAAGCTGCTGCGTTCGGCTGGTTCCGAACGGGGCGCCTGGGCTGTGGCTGACATCGCTACGACCATTTCTCGGGGCGTCGGCGGGGAGTTCCGCTGCAGACCCACCTTATCGCGGGAAGCTTAACAAGCGGTAAGACCGACCGTGAGGATTTGCACCCCATTAACTGTCCGGCACGAAACGGTTTGCCGGTGCCGGCGAACCGGCCTAGCAACGTTCAGGACATATCCAGTCCGATTTTGACACAGCAGTACGACCGGGTTCCTGGCCCTCCAGTCACGGCAACCGCATTTCAAACCGCCCTGCGCCGCGCAGGGCGGTTTTTTTGTTCTGGGACGCCGGCGCGGGCACTGGCATAAGGCGAGGCGGCACCATCTGCGGGCGGCCCTGTGCGGCCGGCAGGACATGACCGATGCGCGGCACCAGACCGGCAACGACACCGGACGACGGGGAGCGACAGCAATGAGACCAGAAGACAACGGCGATCCCGGTGCCGATATCCACATCCGCCGTTCCCATCCGCCGGCCTTCAACGTGCCGGGGATCATCCTCGTCCTGATCGCGATTTTCGCGCTCGTTCACGGGGTGCGGGTCTATCTGCTCGGTCCGGTCGCTACGGCCCAGGCACTTCTCGATCTCGCCTTCATTCCCGGCTGCTACGGCGACGTCGACCCGGTCTGCGGCTTTCGCACGCCCGGCGCCGACCTCTGGTCGCCGCTCAGCTACGCCTTCCTGCACGGCGACTGGACGCATTTCGGCGCCAACGCAGTCTGGCTGCTGGCATTCGGCACGCCGGTCGCCCGGCGCGTCGGGGTGACGTGGTTCCTGGCCTTCTGCACCTGCGGTGCCATCGCCGGGGCGGCCGCCTTCTACCTCCTGAACCCGACGCTGATCGTTCCGGTGATCGGGGCGTCCGGCATCGTGTCGGCGTTGATGGGCGGCGCCTGCCGCTTTGCCTTCGGCGGAAGGGTGTCGCTGGCGCCGGGCCGGTCGAACGGCCCGCTGGTGTCGATCGGCGAATCGCTGAGCAACCGGACGGTGCTGATCTTCATCGCCGTGTTCTTCGGCACCAATCTCCTCATCGGAAGCGGCGTCGGCGGCGAAATGGGCGGCGGCGCCGTCGCCTGGGAGGCGCATCTGGGCGGCTTCGCCTTCGGTTTCCTGCTGTTCCGGCTGTTCGATCCGCTGTCCCGGCCGCTACGTCGCTGAACCGGCGCCTCTTGCCGTCTGCGTCGTGGTGGCACACCATCACGAATGGGCATGTCAGCGGGAGAAACAGCCATGAACGTGCGGCACATACTGGAAGCCAAGGGACGCGACGTCGTCACCCTGAAGCCGGAGGCGACGCTGGAGGAGACGATGCAGGTTCTGGCGAACCGGCGCATCGGCGCGATCGTCCTGACCAACGAGGATGGCGGCGTCGCCGGCATCGTGTCGGAACGCGACGTGGTCCGCGTCCTGGGCACCGCGGGCGTCGGCGCCATCTCCCAGAGCATCGGCGAAGTGATGACATCGCAGGTGAGCACCTGCACCGAGGCGACCACGGTGAACCAGGCCATGGAAATGATGACCACCGGCCGCTTCCGTCACCTGCCGGTCTGCGAGAATGATCGGCTGGTCGGCATCATCTCGATCGGCGACGTGGTCAAGCAGCGGATTGAGGAAGTCGAGCGCGAGGCCATGGAGATGCGCGAGTATATCGCCGCCGGCTGAGCGGAACCGCCGGGGCCCGGCCCGGGTCCCGGAACCGGTGAACGCGTCGATCTAGCGTGTGGCGTCGGCCGAAATGTCGGTCATGCGCCGGATCTCGGCGATCCGGCTGATCGTCGCCTCGTAGCCGTGATCGATGGCTTCCCGGGCGCGGAAGAATTCCGACAGGCCGATGTCGCGTACACGCGGCTGCAGCGACAGGTCCGGCGGGTCGCCGGCGAGCCGGGCCCGCGAGATCCGGTCCTGGATGATGTTGAAGGCGTCGACCATCGAGCGTGCCATGCCGAGCTTCTCGCGCCGCTGGGCGAGATCGTCGAGCGGCGCTGCGTCGACTGTGCGGGCGGCCAGGTCCGCGGCTTGTGTCGCCGCGGTCGCCGGATCGGCGCGCAGCCGCATCACCGCCGCGCGACCGAACAGGTCGTAGTGCAGGTTGACGGCGACCACGAAGCGTTCCTCGTAGACCCGGCAGACGCTGACCGGCACCGGATTGACCAGCGCGCCGTCCATCAGGCTGCGCCCGCCGCAGTCCAGCGGCTCGAACACGCCGGGCAGGGCGTAGGAGGCGCGCATGGCCAGCACCAGCGAGCCCGAATCGATCCACACTTCGTGACCGCTGCGCGCTTCCGTCGCCACGCAGACCAGCGGCCGGTCCAGATCCTCGATCCGCAGGTCCGAGAGCGCCTCCGACAGCTTCCGGCTGAGCCGCATGCCGCCGATCAGGCCGCCGGCACCGAAACGGAAGTCGAGGAAACGGATCAGGCCGCGGCGTGTCAGGGACAGGGCAAAGGCTTCGAGCTCATCGAGCTTGCCGGCCAGGTAGCAGCCGCCGACGAGCGCGCCGATGGAGGTGCCGGCGATCATCGAGATGGGAATGCCGGCTTCGTCGAAGGCCCGCAGGACGCCGATATGGGCCCAGCCGCGCGCCGCCCCGCCGCCCAGCGCCAGGGCGATGCCCGGCTGCTTCCTGGCGGTCTCGGACCGGACCGGCGCGGCGTCCATCGGCGGTCCTTCCCGGCGGCTGAAAACCCGATCGAGCATCCGCATCACTCCGGCTGGCAATCACGATCAATGGATCATGATGCGCCTAAAGTTTGATCAACTGCTTAAGGATCAACTGGCGTCGGAGTCCCGGCCCGGCAAGGCGTCGAGCGTCCGGCCGTCGGCCGCCACGCGGCGGTAGAAACAGGTGTCGCGGCCCGTGTGGCAGGTGTCCTCGGGCCTGGCGACGGCGACCTTGAGCCACACCGCGTCCTGGTCGCAGTCGATGCGGATCTCGGCGACGCTCTGCAGGGCGCCGGAGGTCTCGCCCTTCTTCCACAGCGCCTGGCGCGAGCGCGACCAGTAATGGGCGATGCCCGTGGCCAGCGTCCGGTCCAGCGCCTCGGCGTTCATGTGCGCCACCATCAGGAGATCGCCGGACGCCACGTCGGTGACGACGGCGGTCACGAGCCCGGCGGCGTCGAAACGCGGGCGCAGGACCACGCCCTCTTCCTGTTCGTGATGATCGGAAGAGGGAGCGGCGAAGAGCGGGGCAGGCGACAGGTCGGCGGTCACGAGCGGCTGCTGGCCTGCGCGAGGAAGCGGGACTTGAACTCGCCGTCCTCGGCGAAGACGCCCTGGAAGGCAGAGGTAATGGTCATCGAGCCCTTGGAGCGGATGCCGCGCATGGACATGCACATGTGTTCGGCCTCGATCATCACGGCGATGCCCTTGGGAACCAGCATGCCGGCAATGGCCGAGGCGATCTGCGCGGTCATGGATTCCTGCGTCTGGAGACGGCGCCCATAGATGTCGACGACGCGGGCGATCTTCGACAAGCCCAGCACGCGACCATCCGGCACGTAAGCGACATGCGCCTTGCCGATGATCGGCACCATGTGGTGCTCGCAATGGGAATGGAAGTCGATGTCGCGGACGAGGACCATGTCGTCATAGCCTGAGACGTCCTGGAACGTGCGGCCGAGAACGTCGCCGGCTTCGAGCTGGTAGCCGCCGAAAAGTTCCTCATAGGCCTTCACCACGCGGGCAGGGGTCTCCAGCAGGCCCTCGCGCGACGGGTCCTCGCCGATCCAGCGCAGCAGCGTCTTGACGGCAGCCTCCGCCTCGGCCCGGCTCGGCCGGTCGTCCGCGCGCTCGTCGGCTGCTTCGGGGAATTTCTTGACGACGGATTCCATGTCGTTGCGCTCCGGTGCCGTGGGAATGCGCGCTGCGATCCACTGCGAATGATGGTCGGGATTCTTGGCCGGATGGCCGGCCCGGCCCGCAATCGAAATCTTCGTCACGCTCATCTCTATCTTCGGTGGCCGCCAGGGGCCGCTTGATGTCGAAGCCGACCTGACGGCGACTTTCGAACCGGTGCCACGCGTCCTATATAATTTCCGACCGAACGAAATGACAGGGCCATCGGCATTTGCGCGATGGATTGGTGTGCATGTGATCGACGACGTCTACAACGCGCGGATACTGGAACTGGCCGGAAACATCCCCCGGATCGGGCGGCTGGAGGCTCCCGATGCCAGCGCCACGGCGCATTCCAAGCTGTGTGGCTCGACCGTGACGATCGACCTGAAACTTGCCGACGGCGTCGTGGCGGACTTCGCCCACGAAGTGAAGGCCTGCGCCCTCGGCCAGGCCTCGTCCTCGGTAATGGCCAGCCACGTCGTCGGGGCGACGCCGGAAGAACTGCGCTCAACCCGCGAGACCATGCGGCGGATGCTCAAGGAGAACGGCGCGCCGCCGGAAGGCCGTTTCGCCGATCTGAAATATCTGGAGCCGGTGCGCGAGTACAAGGCGCGCCACGCCTCGACCATGCTGACCTTCGATGCCGTGGTCGACGCGCTGGACAAGATCGCCGCACGGGACAAGAGCGCCGCGGCGTGACCCTGAGTGGCCGGGTCGCGCCGTCGGTCCGGGCGGGGCACTAGGCCCATGTGCGACCACCGCACCGACGATGCCAATCCCCGCCATGCCGCCGACGCCGGCACTGCGGCCGGCCGCAACTATTCCGGCCCGTGGCGGGCAACGCCCGGCCGGTATCTGGGCCTCGGTCTCGTGCGCCTCTACCAGCTGACCCTGTCGCCGATGATCGGCAGCCATTGCCGGCATCTGCCGACCTGCTCGGAATATGCCTATGAGGCCGTGGCGCGCCATGGCCTGTGGAGCGGCGGCTGGTTGTCCGTCTTTCGCGTCGGCCGCTGCGGCCCGTTCGGCACCAGCGGCATCGACAATGTTCCCAGCGCCTTGCCGCCACGGCACCGCTGGTGGGCGCCGTGGCGATTGCTGCGGCTGGGCCGCCCGGCTGAGCGTACTCCGGACTAGCGGCCTACTTAGTTTGGCCGACGCTCAGAAGGCGCGGGGGATCCGCAGCACCTGGCCGGGAAAGATCAGGCTCGGATTGGCGACGATGTGCTGGTTCGCCTGATGAATGATCGGGAATTTGGTGGCGTCGTCGAAATAGCGCAGCGCCAGCTTCGACAGCGTGTCCCCGGCAGCCACCTGGTGCAGCCAGTAGCCGGAAAAGCCCGGCAGGATCAGCGGGCCGTAGAGAACCGGCACCGTCACGGTCGGGGGAGGCACCCCGTCGCCGCCGCCGCTGTCGTCTGAGACGGTCACGAACAGCCGGTTGAGGGTGAAGGCGGTGCCATCGGGAATGTCGACCGCCGCCTGGAACTGGCGGATCGATGTCGAGCCGGCCGTGGCGGAGGCAGAGACCTCGTCATGGCCTTCGCCGATGAGGATCGACAGATGCCCTTCGAAACCGACCGCGTTACCGGCGATCAGGATCCGGCTTCCGACAAGATCGAAAGGCTTCGGCTGCAGGATTTCGATGTTCATCGAACTGGCTCCCTTGCATCGGAACGCCGCATCCAAATATATCCCGCCCGAACCCCTTGAGCAATCGTACCCGACTGCCACCGTTCGGCCGGCCGTTGCCGGTCACAGCAACCACCCGCGATCGTAGGCGGGACTGGAACGAAAGAGATACATGATGGCGAACGCCGTTTCCCTGACCTTCCCCGATGGATCCGTGCGCGAATACGAGGCCGACACGAGCGGCCGGGACATCGCGGGCGGCATCTCCAAATCGCTTCTCAAGAAATCCGTCGCCTATGCGCTCGACGGCGAGGTCCGCGACCTGGCCGACCCGGTCGGTCGTGCCGGGGCGATCGAGATCATCACCCGCGACGACCCGCGTGCGCTGGAGCTGATCCGCCACGATGCGGCGCACGTCATGGCCGAGGCGGTGCAGGAATTGTGGCCGGGCACCCAGGTCACGATCGGCCCGGTGATCGAGAACGGCTTCTTCTACGATTTCGCCCGCGACACGCCGTTCACGCCGGACGACCTGCCGGTCATCGAGAAGAAGATGACCGAGATCATCCGCCGCAACGCGCCCTTCACCAAGGAGGTCTGGTCGCGCGACAAGGCGAAGGCGGTCTTCGCCGAGAAGGGCGAGGCCTACAAGGTCGAGCTCGTCGACGCGATTCCCGAGGGCCAGGACCTGAAGATCTACAGCCAGGGCGACTGGTTCGACCTCTGCCGCGGTCCGCACATGGCGGCGACCGGCCAGATCGGCGACGCCTTCAAGCTGATGAAGGTGGCCGGCGCCTACTGGCGCGGCGATTCCAACAATCCGATGCTGACGCGCATCTACGGTACCGCCTGGGCCACCAAGGAGCAGCTCGCGGCCTATCTCCACATGCTGGAAGAGGCCGAGAAGCGCGACCACCGGCGGCTCGGCCGCGAGATGGACCTGTTCCATTTCCAGGAGGACGCACCGGGCACGGTGTTCTGGCATCCGAAGGGCTGGCGTCTCTACCAGACGCTCGTCTCCTATGTGCGCCGACGCCAGGAGGCCGAGGGCTACCAGGAAGTGAACGCGCCGCAGCTCCTCGAGCGCTCGCTCTGGGAGACCTCCGGGCACTGGGAGAAATATCACGAGGACATGTTCGTCACCGAGACGGAGGACGAGCGGGTCTTCGCGCTGAAGCCGATGAACTGCCCGGGGCACGTGCAGATCTTCAAGCACGGGCTGAAGAGCTATCGCGACCTGCCGCTGAAGATCGCCGAGTTCGGCGCCGTGCATCGCTACGAGCCGTCCGGCGCGCTGCACGGGCTGATGCGTGTGCGCGCCTTCACGCAGGATGACGCCCACGTCTTCTGCACCGAGGAGCAGATCACCGCCGAGAGCCTGAAGATCAACGATCTGATCCTGTCGATCTATCGCGATTTCGGCTTCGAGGACGTGCTGGTGAAGCTGTCCACGCGGCCCGAGAAGCGCGTCGGGTCGGACGAATTGTGGGACAAGGCGGAAGCCTCGATGCGCGACGTTCTCGCCATCATCGAGGAGCAGGGCGCGGGCCACATCACCACGGCGGTCGCCGAGGGTGACGGGGCGTTCTACGGCCCGAAATACGAGTACACCCTGCGCGACGCGATCGGCCGGCAATGGCAGGTCGGCACCAACCAGGTGGACTTCAACCTGCCGGGCCGCTTCGGCGCGTTCTACATCGATCGCGATTCGGAGAAGAAGACACCGGTGATGCTGCATCGCGCGATGCTGGGCTCGGTCGAGCGCTTCATCGGCATCCTGATCGAGAACTGCGCCGGCCATCTGCCGCTGTGGCTGTCGCCGCTGCAGGTCGTCGTGGCGACGATCACCTCCGAAGCCGATGATTATGCGCTGCAGGTCGCCGAGGAGCTGCGTCAGGCCGGACTGCAGGTCGAGACCGATCTTCGCAACGAGAAGATCAACTACAAGGTCCGCGAGCACTCCATGGCCAAGGTCCCGGTGATCATGGTCTGCGGCAAGCGCGAGGCCGAGGAGCGGACCGTCAACATCCGCCGTCTGGGCGCGCGCGAACAGACGCCGATGGCGTTGGACGACGCGGTCGCGGCGCTCGCCGACGAGGCCGTGCCGCCGGACCTGAAGCGCCGCCAGAAGGCACGCCGCAAGGTAGCCTGAGACGGACATTCGACGGGCCCCGGAGCCGATCCGGGGCCCGTTTTCGTCATCGGCCTGTCATCGGTCGTCGGCTAGGGACGGGGAAACCGTTCATGGCCGGCCGATGCGAACCACGACCCATCTGACCTACGCCCGTCCCTCGGACACGCTCGTCCGGCGCCTCGCCATCCGCTCCATGGAAGAACTCTCCGGCCGCCGCCGGCTCGCCCGGCTCTATGCGGTCTGGCAGCGCCACCTCGCATCCGGCGACGTGCCGGCCTTCGGCATGATGCTCGATCTGATGCGGATCAGCCTGCGGATCGAGGGCCGCCTGCCGGACCCGGCAACACTGCCCGAACGTCTGGTGATGGTCGCCAACCATCCCTTCGGGATCGGCGACGGCGTTGCGCTTCTGGCCCTGGCCGAACAACTCGGCCGGCCATTCCGCATCCTCATCAATGCCGACCTGATGAAGATCCCCGAAATGGCCGCCTATGGGCTGCCGGTCTCCTTCGAGGAGACGCGCGCGGCGATGGCAGCCAACATGGCGACCCGGGTCGAGGCGATGCGGCTCCTGGCCGAGGGCACGACCATCGTCGTCTTCCCGGCCGGCGGCGTGGCCACGGCGCCGAAGATCTTCGGCGAGGCAGCCGATCTGCCCTGGAAGCAGTTCACGGCGCGGCTGATCCGGTCGGGCGGCGCCGCCGTTCTGCCGATCCATGTCCACGGCCAGAACGGGCCGCTGTTCCATCTCGTCAGCCGCTGGTCGATGACGCTTCGCGTCGGGCTGCTGATCGGCGAGTTCCGGCGCAGATACGGCCGGTCCATCGACCTCAGCATCGGGCCGTTGATCACATCCGGGGAATTGTCCGCCATCGGCGACCGACGGCTACTGACCGAGCGCCTGCGCCAGGCCGTGTTCAATCTGGCGCGGCCGGCCGCCCAGCCACAGTCGGCGTTCGAACCGATCGCCGCCTGACCCACACGTCAGACCGAAGGGAATGATCGATCGGGGCTAGTCGCCCGATCCGGCAAGCGGGTCCGGCGTCTCCGCGAGATCCGAAGTCAGTACTTCCACATCGGTGTTCTGGCCGGGTTCCACCGCGAAGGCCCGCTGGTAGACCTTGTCGTTGTTGCGGGCGACGATGACGTAGTCGCCCGAGGCCAGCACCATCGACGGAAACGCGCCGACGCTTTCGCGCACCGGATCGCCCGAGGCCGTGGTTACCGACCACGCCGTATCGGCGATTGCTTCGCCGCCGGGTTCGCGCACCAGCTTCATCGTCAAGAGGGCGGCGCGGTGCTGCAGGGTCGCGTCGGTGACCTTGCCGGGCTCGACCCGGATGTCGGCGCGCACCGAGGCGTTCACCGAACCGTAGCTGGACACGATGTGATAGGTGCCGGCGTTCAGCCGCAGCACCTTGTTGGGTGGCACGTCGCTGGCGATCAGGTCGCGGTCGCTCTCGTTCTCGGCGTCGCTGTAGACGTCGAAGGAGAGGCGGGCCGGCTCGATCGTCTGGCCGTCGCCGACCATGGCGTCCAGCCGCAGGCCGCCGGCATTCAGCGTGATGGTTTCCTGCGTCTTCACGCCGGTGAAGTCGATCCGCTTCACGACCCCGGCGCGGCCGAAGCCGACATGCAGGATGTAGGACCCGGCCGGGACCTCGAAATTCGCTTCGCTGCTTTCGGACGAGGCGATCAGCGTCGCGCGTCCGTCGATGGCCGGAATGGCCGAGAACAGCCGCCAGACGAGCCCGTTGGGGATCGGTTCGCCGTCCTCGGTCAGCCGCGCCTTCAGGGTCAGCGTCGCGCGCGAACGGATGATGTCCTGGCTGGGCATGTTCTGCGGCGCGTAGGCGGGCAGACCCGGAAGCTCGATCTTCGGCGCCTTCGGAATGCCGGGTGCGACGGGCAGGGCGATCGGGTCGAAGCGCTGCAGGCCGCGGGTCGGCGCTGCGCCCACATCCGCGGCATTGGGCAGCAATTCGCTGGCGGAAGGGGAGACATAGGCGCCCGGCTTGCGCGGCTCGCCGCCGAACAGGCCGCCCCCGCGATCGAGCAGCGACGGAATCGGGATATCCTGCGCCAGCCCCGGACTCGTCGCGACCACTATCGAACTGATGATCGCCACAAGACGGGCATCGACCGCCACGAACCAGACCCCTGCTTTCATAAACCCCGTCTCTCATGACCCCAGATGATGGACGAATTCAAGGCGAATGCTCATGCCACGGCGAATTCGCCGCGCCGATCCGCCGTTTCGCGCGGCGGGGCCCGTTTGATCTGGCGGCCGCCAGGGGCTAGCTGGAACGCGCCATCACGTAAGGACGCTGCCTTGACCGACACGACGACATTCCTCGCCACCCGGCGCTCGATCCCGATTCCGCTGCTCGCAGCGCCAGCCCCCGAAGGGGCCGAGCTCGATCAGATTCTAGAGATCGCATCGCGCGTTCCCGATCACGGCAAGCTGGCGCCGTGGCGTTTCATCCTCTACCGCGGCGACGCGGCGATCGACCTGGGAAAGGCGCTCGCCGAACTGGCCGAGGAGCGCGAGGGCGCACCGCTGAGCGAGGCGCGCCAGCGCGCCGAATCGACCCGGCTCAGCCGCAGCCCGCTCGTCATCGGAATCGTGTCGACGGCCCGCGAGCATGTGAAGATCCCGGTTTGGGAGCAGGTGCTGTCCGCCGGCGCGGCGGCGATGAACCTCGTCACCGCGGTGCATGCGCATGGCTACGGCGCCAACTGGGTGACGGAATGGATCGCCTATGACGAGGACGCCAAGGCGCTTCTCGGCATAGGCGCGGACGAGAAGGTCGTCGGCTTCGTGCATGTCGGCACGCCGCAGGAGGCGCCGACGGAACGTCCGCGGCCGGACCTCGCCGACATCGTCACCGAGGCACGGGCGAGGGAGGCGGGCTGATGCTGTTCTACGAACCCGAGCGCGGCGATCACGGACTGCCGCATGATCCCTTCAAGGCCATCGTCGCCCCGCGGCCCATCGGCTGGATTTCGACGCGCGCGAAGGACGGCGCGGTCAATCTCGCGCCCTACAGCTTCTTCAACGCGGTCAGCGACCATCCCAAGCTGGTGATGTTCGCCTCGGCCGGCTTCAAGGATTCGGCCAACCTTGCCATCGAGAGCGGCGAGTTCGTCGCCAACATGGCGACCGGCGATCTGGCCGAGGCGGTGAACCGCACCTCGGCGCCGGCACCGCGCGGTCGCAGCGAGTTCGAGCTGGCCGGCCTGACCGAGGCGCCGTGCCGCCTCGTGGCCGCGCCGCGCGTCGCCGAGAGCCCGGCAGCGCTCGAATGCAAGGTCACGCAATCGTTCCAGCCGGTAGATGTCGACGGCAAGCCGTCGGACTGGGTGATGGTCATCGGGCAGGTCGTCGGCATCCACATCGCCGAATCGGTGCTGCGGAACGGCATGCTGGACATGGGTCTCGCCCGCCCGTTGTCGCGGCTCGGCTATCTCGACTACGCCGTCGCGGACGAGGTGTTCCAGATGCGCCGGCCGACGCTGGAGGATGCCAGCGACAGCTGACCGCGACGCCGAAACGCGCCCCTGCGACGGACCGGTCGCGGGGGCGCGACCTGCCGACATGGTTGATGCTTCGTCGATCGATATGGTGAACGAAGCCTAAACCTTTGCCTGACACACTCGCTTTCAACAGTCGGGTGCGCAGCAGAGGTCGCCAGTTCCATGATCGTTCAGCGGTTCGTCAAATGGTGTGAGACGGCGACCAGCACGCAGCGGGCCGAAGGCGCCGCAATCCTCTCGCGCGCGCTGCTCGACGGGCGCATCACCGCCGAGGAGCGGCCGGGCGCCGACGCGGCCCTGATGCTCATGCTCGACGATCCCTCGCCGAAGGTGCGCCAGGCAATGGCGCTGGAACTGGCCGACGGGCGAGGGGCGCCGCGCGCCGTCCTGCGCGCGCTCTGCGAGGACAATGACAGCATCGCCTGCATCGTGGCGGGCCGCTCGCCGGCCCTTTCCGACGACGACCTGATCGATCTCGTCGCCACCGGCTCCGAGGCCCTGCGGGGCGCCATCGCCGCGCGCCGCCTTGTCTCGGCTCGGGTCGCGGCCGCCCTGGCGGAACTCGCCGCATCCGACACATGCATCACGCTGCTCGGCAATCCGGGTGCCGGGATCGCCAGCATCAGCTACCGTCGGATCTCCGAGCGGCATGGCGAGGTCGCCGCGCTGCGCGGCGCGCTGATGGCGCGGGACGACCTGCCGTCGACCGTGCGCCAGACCCTGATCCTGCGGACCGGGCAGGCGCTGGCGGAACTGCCCATGCTGCGCAACCTCGTTGGCGGCGACCGCGCCGACCGGCTGGCCTTCGAAGCCTGCGAACGGGCGACGGCGCTCCTGGCCGACAATATCGGCGAGGCCGAAGTGCCGGCGCTGGTCGAGCATCTGCGCGCCAGCGGCCAGCTCAACGTCGCCTTCCTGCTGCGCACGGTCTGCACCGGCAATATCGATCTCTTCGCCGCCGCGCTCGTGCGGCTCTCGGCCATGTCCGACCGCCGCGTGCGGACGATTCTCGCCGATGGCCGCCAGAGCGCCTTCCGCACGCTGATGACGGCGGCCGGGCTTCCCGTCGCTTCGGCGCCGCTGTTTCGCTGCGCCGTCTCGGTATGGCGTGAACTTGCCACCGGACGCCTGTCCGTGGCGGTCGAGGACGTGCCGCAGGTCGTCATGCAGCGGGTCGCCGGCTCGTTCCCGGCCTCGCAGGGCGATTCGGGCTTCGACGAGATCATGCGCTTCCTCCATCGCCTTGCCGGCGAAACCAGCCGCGAGGCCGCGCGACAGCACGCCCGCCAGCTCGCCGCATAGGCTGCAGCGAGAATTAGCGCCGATGCGTCAGTAGCGGAACTGCTCGGCCAGGATGCGCTCGTCCCAGGAATGATCCGAATCGAACAGGATCAGGCCGGTATCGTCCATCGATTCGCAGATGGTGATGTGCCGGACCGATTTGACTTCCGTCGCGTCGGCCACCGCATTGACCGGGCGCTTCTCCGGCTCCAGCACCGTGATCTCCACCGTCTGGTGGTTGGGCAGGAGCGCTCCGCGCCAGCGGCGGGGGCGGAAGGCGCTGACCGGGGTGAGCGCCAGGAGCGGCGCGTCGACCGGAATGATCGGCCCCTGGGCCGACAGATTGTAGGCCGTCGACCCGATTGGCGTCGCCACCATCACGCCGTCGCAGACCAGCTCTTCCAGCCGCACCTGACCATCGATGGTGATCCTCAGCTTGGCAGCCTGGTAGGACTGCCGGAACAGGGCGACCTCGTTGATCGCCAGGGCCCTGTGGGTCTCGCCCTCGGCGTCGGTCGCGGTCATCGTCAGCGGATGGATGGTGTTTTCCACCGCCTCGGCTAGACGCTCGCGCAGACCCGTCTCGCGATAGTCGTTCATCAGGAAGCCGATCGTGCCCTTGTTCATCCCGTAGATCGGGGTGCCGGTATTCATGAACCGGTGCAGCGTCTGCAGCATGAAGCCGTCGCCGCCCAGCGCGACGATGATCTCGGCGGTCTCCGGGCGGTCGTTGCCATAGAGCGCCGACAGACGCTGGGCCGCTTCCTGCGCGGGTTCGGCCTCGCTGGCCAGGAAGCTGATGGACTGGGGCAGACGTGACATGGACGGGATCGGCACTTCTGAAGGCATGAGGCGGCGAGGCGCGCGGGTCCCCTGAGGACGTAACCCGTCCGGAGCCGCACGCCAAGCGCGGCCATGGTCCGCACGCGGCCGAAAATCCCGCTGCAAATCGCCGATCGATATGCTATGGCGCAGCCGCGCCGGATTAGCTCAGCGGTAGAGCAGCGGTTTTGTAAACCGAAGGTCGGGGGTTCAATCCCCTCATCCGGCACCAGCTTTGCAAACGCTTAGCGTCAAGTCGCCCGAGTTTATGTCGTGTAAACGATCCGATCGGCTCCCTTGATTTGCTGGGGGAACGCTACTCTCCGCAGCTCCCCGTGAAATAACGGACGGGCGCCGAGGCTATCGGGGTACTCCGTAGGCAAAGCAGGGAGGGTAGGCGAAGGCGTAAGCCATGACGCGCAAGCTTCAGTGCCGATGCGGCAGCCCGTTTCGGCCGGCTTGGGTGTCACCGAAGGGGCGGGACCTTCGCGACGCTAAAAAAGGGCGCCCCGTGGCGTACCCTTTCGTTCTCTTACCGAAACCCAGTAAGACCGGTGCAGTAATCAATGTCCGTCTTGACCTGCGCAAGCTCGGGCGCTCAATTGCAAGCTGCAATTTAGGGCGGGAGATTTCTGACTTGCGTGCACAACTCACAGCTCTGGCACTTGTCAGCACATGTACTGCGGCGTCTGCCCAAGCGTGGTTCACGACCACCGAGGAAGACGTATTCACCGGCAATCAGACGGCAACAATGATTTCGGTCGCGACACGCTCACAAGGAGCGTTCTTCCGATGTGATGCGGACCGGGAGCTGTCTTTTGCTCTAATTTTCAAGAGTGAGGAAAAACCTTCAGGCGTCCCGGGTATCATTGTCGCAAAGGTAGATAGCGGGGAGGGACATCGGTTCGATGCCACGTCTTATCGCCACAATGAGGACTACCTTGGTTTCGTATCGAACGACACGGCCGAAGTGGCCAAATTGGTGGCGGATATCGCCAAGGCTCGGCGCGATGTATTGCTTGGACTGCAAATTCCGATCACCGACGCGAAATTCTCGGTAACCGCATCAGCAGCCGGTTCCACAAAGGCGGCGAACAAACTACTGGAAACCTGCGGCATCGAGTAGACTGCCCAATCCTCGGCCTATGGCCCTCATATCCTTGGCAGCCGCTCAAATGCGACGGTTCGGCGCCAACTTAGCGAATTGCCCCCTCTGCGGGCGTCCGGAACCACGCGGCGGTAATCATCGCAAACGCTCAGCCTCGCACGACATAGCCGAACTGGGCCCTACGCTGAAGTGTTCGCCTGTTCCTAAACCGAAGGTCGGGCGTTCAATCCCCTCATCCGGCACCATTCATCCAAAACAGCGAACGTCCGCTCAGCCGAGATGGCGCCGCGTTGCGTAGAGCGCGATGGCGGCGGCGTTGGAGACGTTGAGCGAGCGGATCGCGCCGGGCATTTCCAGCCGGGCGAGGGCATCGACCGTCGCCTGCGTCTTCTGGCGCAGGCCCTTGCCCTCGGCGCCGAGGACGATCGCGATGCGCTCGCCGGAAAGGCTCGCCTCGAAGGAGTCCGGGCCGTCCGAATCGAGACCGATGGTGCGAAAGCCCTGCTTCGACAACGCGCTGAGCGCATCGGCGAGATTGACCACCTCGATCTGGGTGACGTGTTCGAGCGCGCCCGAGGCGGCCTTGGCGAGAACGCCGCTCTCCTGCGGGGAGTGCCGCGCCGTGGTCACCAGCGCATCGGCGCCGAAGGCCGTCGCCGAGCGCAGGATCGCGCCGACATTGTGCGGGTCGGTCACCTGGTCGAGGACGATGACGAGCCGGGCCGTGCCGAGGTCGCTCAGGCGGATCGCCGGCAGCGGCTCGGTTTCCAGCATGACACCCTGATGCACGGCCTCGCCGCCGAGTTCGGCATCGAGGCGCTTCGGCTCGACGATTTCGACCGGGCAGCGAATCGCGTCTTCGGCGATCTCCAGGCGGGCGAGGGCGTTGCGCGTCACGAGGAGGGAGTAAAGCTTCCGCCGGGGATTGTTCAGGGCAGCCGCGACGGTATGGATGCCGTAAAGGCGCACCCGTCCGGCTGGCGCCGGACGCCCGGGCTGCGGTCGCCGCCTGGGGGCGCCAGCAGGCGCCGCGCCACCATCGGCGCGCTTGCGGTCGCGGTGGGCACGCCGGAGAGTGGCGTAATGGGTGTCCTTGGGGGTGCCCGAAGGCGTATCGTCGCTCATGCGGCCTCTCTATCCCACCCGGCGATGCGAAGAAAGCGGCGATCCCCGCGCGGCTCGGCTTGCGTCGCAGGGGGCGCAAAGGGTGGGACAACCGGTTTCGTGCGGTGATGATCGGCGCCGGGTGAAATTCGATGCGATTTCCAGTGCCATTCGGCGTTGACAGATGGCGCCAAGGCCATCATAAGGCCGCTCGGAAACGCTCGGTCCCGCGCCGAACGCTTCCAGCAGCCAGGCCAAGCGCCTGCATGCTTCGACGGCAGTCCGGAGGGGTGCCCGAGTGGTTAAAGGGGACGGACTGTAAATCCGTTGGCTATGCCTACGTTGGTTCAAATCCAACTCCCTCCACCACTGCCGGTCGAACGCAGATGCGAAGGCGCGGGTATAGCTCAATGGTAGAGCAGCAGCCTTCCAAGCTGAATATGCGGGTTCGATTCCCGCTACCCGCTCCAGACCTCCCGCATTTCCCGATCTGATCCGTTGTGCTGAGCAAACCGTGCGTGCCCGCGTGCGGCGTCTTTGTGTCCGGCACGTTTGCGCAGCGCTTGTCATTGGCCGCCGCACTCGTTATGTCGCGCCCGGACTCACGCATCCGCTAAGTTGGGAGCCGACGATGGCCAAGAGCAAATTCGAGCGCAACAAGCCGCATGTGAACATCGGCACGATCGGTCACGTTGACCATGGCAAGACGTCGCTGACGGCGGCGATCACGAAGTACTTCGGCGAGTACCGCGCGTACGACATGATCGACGCGGCGCCGGAAGAGAAGGCGCGCGGCATCACGATCTCGACGGCGCATGTGGAGTACGAGACGGAAGCCCGTCACTACGCCCATGTCGACTGCCCGGGCCATGCCGACTACGTGAAGAACATGATCACCGGTGCCGCCCAGATGGACGGCGCGATCCTGGTGTGCTCGGCCGCCGACGGCCCGATGCCGCAGACCCGCGAGCACATCCTCCTGGCCCGCCAGGTCGGCGTGCCGGCGATCGTGGTGTTCCTGAACAAGGTCGACCAGGTCGACGACGCCGAGCTGCTGGAGCTGGTCGAGCTCGAGGTTCGCGAGCTGCTCTCGTCCTACGATTTCCCGGGCGACGACATTCCGATCATCAAGGGCTCGGCGCTGGCCGCTCTCGAGGACTCCAACAAGGAGATCGGCGAGGACGCGGTGCGTGAGCTGATGAAGGAAGTCGACGCCTACATCCCGACCCCGGAGCGTCCGGTCGACCAGCCGTTCCTGATGCCGATCGAGGACGTGTTCTCGATCTCGGGTCGTGGCACGGTCGTGACCGGCCGCGTCGAGCGCGGCATCGTCAAGGTCGGCGAGGAAGTCGAGATCGTCGGCATCCGCGACACCAAGAAGACGACGGTGACCGGCGTCGAGATGTTCCGCAAGCTGCTCGACCAGGGCCAGGCCGGGGACAACATCGGCGCGCTGGTTCGCGGTGTCGATCGTGAAGGCGTCGAGCGCGGTCAGGTCCTGTGCAAGCCGGGTTCGGTGAAGCCGCACACGCGCTTCATGGCCGAGGCCTACATCCTGACGAAGGAAGAGGGTGGCCGTCACACGCCGTTCTTCACCAACTACCGTCCGCAGTTCTACTTCCGCACGACGGACGTGACCGGCGTGTGCACGCTCCCCGAGGGCACCGAGATGGTGATGCCGGGCGACAACGTGACGATGGACGTGACGCTGATCGTGCCGATCGCGATGGAAGACAAGCTGCGCTTCGCCATCCGCGAAGGCGGCCGCACCGTCGGCGCCGGCATCGTCGCCTCGATCATCGAGTAGTCTGCCGGCAGGCGCGCAACGCCGCGCCGCCCCGATATGCTGAAGTTGACGGGCCCCTTCGCGGGGCCCGTTTGCGTTTGCGGTGCCGGAGGCGCTCGCGGCTGAGCCGGAGCGGGCAGGGCCGGCGAGATCTACTCCGCCGCCCATGGCGCCGGTCGCAGGCCGGATCGGATTGCGCCGACTGTTGCGTGCAGCGCCATCCGCGCTAGAAACCGGCAGGTGTTGCGAGGAGATCGCCAGTTGCGAGTATGGACCGTCAGCGAGGAGAAGGCCGGCACGCTGACCCAGTGCGTCGGCGTGGCCGAGCATCTGACGGACGAGCCGATCGTCCATACGGTGGAGCGGCTGCCGAAATGGCGGCGCGGATTGTTCTCTCCCTACTGGCGCAGCCGCGCAGCCGAACCGGATATCGTCATTTCCTGCGGCTGGTTCGCCGAACGTCACGTGGCCCGTATCCGCGAGCGTTTCGGCGGACGGCCGTTTGCCGTGCATCTGCAACCGCCCGCACCCCCGTCGCGCGGCATCTACGATCTCGCATTCGTGTCCCGGCACGACTGGAAGAGCCCGCGCCTGGACGGCACCGATTATCGCAGCATGATCGGCGTGCCCCACCGGATCAAGCGGACGGCGCTGGACGCGCGACGCCAGGCCGCGCGCGGCCGCTGGCTCGCCGAGGGCGACGACCGGCCGATCGTGGTGATGCTGCTGGGCGGGGCCAACGGCGCCTATGACTACGACGGGCCGACGATCGACCGGCTGGTTGCCAGCGCCCGGGATCTGGTCGCGGAGGGCTGGCTGGTCCTGGTGTCCACCTCCCGCCGCAGCGACCCCTCGCTGCTGGACGCGCTGCTGCATGTCGGCGAGCCGGACATCCGCGTCTGGGACCGGACCGGCGACAATCCCTATCGGGACTATCTCGCCGCGGCGGACGCCTTCCTGATCAGCAAGGACACGGTGACCATGCATTGCGAGGCGCTGACATCGGGGCGGCCGGTCTACAGTCTCGATCTCGCGCCGATCCAGGGCGAGCGCCTGGAGAAATTCGAGTGGTTCCATGAGGATATGCAGGAGACGCTGGGTCTGACCCGGCCGTTTGCCGGCGATCTCGCCCCCTACGACTACACATTCGCCGATCAGTCGCTCGAGATTGCCGAGACGATCCGCGCCGAATACGCCGCACGGCGGTGAACGGCTGCACGCCCTCCGGCGCCGCGCTGACGCCGCACCTTTTGGCGATCCGTGAAGCGCACCGCGCGCAGATGGACCGCCTCGGCCTGCTGCAGCGTCCCTGGGTGCTCCTGGGCGGCGCTCCGGACCCGGCAATGCCGGATGCCCTGCGGGCCAGCCACGCCCGGGTGGACATCAACAATTCAGGCCTCGCGGCGAAGCGGTTCGGCTGGGGGCCGGCGGATCTGAGCGTGCGGCGACCGGTCGAATCGTGGGCTGTCTTCCCCGATATCGAGGCACGGGCCATGCTGTGGTTCACCCCGCGGCCGAGATGGCGCCAGCACTGGAAGCTGTTGCGCCAGCGCAAGGCGAGGATCGGCGCCCTGGTATCGATGCACCCCGACGATCGCGAAGCGGTCAATCTGGCGATGATCGGCCCCGAGATGATCGACATCGGCGAGTTGGGCAAACCTTCGACGGGAATTGCGGCGCTCTGCTACGGCCTGTTTCTCGGCGTGCCGGAGATCGTGCTGTCGGGTTTTTCCTTCGCCCGGGCTGGCCATTCCTACGACACCTTGGCGCGTCCGCGCATGCAGATCGCGGAGGATCGCTACGCCCTCGAAATGCTGCGCGACGATCCTCGCGTCGCGACAAGCGAGCCGGAACTTGCGGCCGATCTCGGCTTGCGGCTGTGGACGCCCTGACGCGAGCCGTGAACAGCCGCCACGGATCTTGCGCGGCGTTGGCCTTTGCCGGTCACGGGTGTATGACGCCACCGTTCAGCAATTCAGCAAGGTGACCTCGTGACGCAACCGATAGTTCAGGTCTTCATCGGGTTCGATTCCAAGGAGGTGATTGCCTATCACGTCCTGTGCCAGAGCATTCTCGAGCGCGCGACCGTGCCCGTGGTGTTCTCGCCGCTCTATCTGCCCAACCTGGAAGGCGTGTTCCAGCGCGAGCGCAACGCGCTGCAGTCGACGGAATTCTCCTTCTCGCGCTTCCTGGTGCCGTATCTGTCCGGCTTCACGGGCTGGAGCCTGTTCATGGACTGCGACATGCTGATGCGCGCCGACATCGCGGAGCTCTGGGCGCTGCGCGACGATCGCCATTCGGTCATGTGCGTCAAGCACGACTACCAGCCCAAGGTGGAGACCAAGTTCCTCGGCCAGACGCAGACCAAATACGAGAAGAAGAACTGGTCGAGCGTCATGCTGTTCAACAACGCCAAGTGCCAGGCCCTGACGCCGGACTACGTCAACACCGCCACCGGCCTGCAGCTTCACCAGTTCAAATGGCTCGACGGCGACGAGAACATCGGTGAGCTCCCGGCGGAGTGGAACTGGCTGGTCAATGAATACGACCACAATCCCGATGCCCGGAACGTGCATTTCACCGATGGCGGGCCGTATTTCGACGAATATCGCAACGACGACTACGCCGAGGAATGGTTTGCCGCGCGCGAGCGGACGCTGTTCGTCCAGCAGCGCGGCGCCTGAGGTCTTGCGGCGGGGCTGCGGGAGATGAGCGCCATGACGCAGGCGAATGATGCGCGCGGGCTGCCGGAAACGCGTGACGGCTGGGCGGCGTTATTCGGCGGCTTCGCCCGCGTCGTCCTCGTCGCCAACAGCGACGCGGTCGATATCGCGGCGCTGTCGGCGAGATACGGCGACGGCACGCTCTTCGTCTTCTTCAACAAGGTGTTCAAGGTTCTCGACGCGCCCTTCGACCGGCCGTCGTTGCTGATCGCCCGCAGCAGCCAGGCGGGCGCCAACATCGTCTATCGCCGGGAAGTCGGCACCGTGCTGCAGCTTCTGCGCGGCTCGCAATTCCACGGCATCGCCAATCTGAAGGCCGGCGCCGCAGAAACTTTCAGCCCGGCCGAATCCTTCGAGGGCGCGCCGGTCGGCTTCCTCGACCTCGCGCCGGTCTTTGCCGATTTCTATCCGGCCACCCATGTCCCGACGAGCGGCTTCGCGCTGGCCTTCTGGCTGGCCGAAGCCTGCCCGGCGCTGCCCATCGTGCTGGCCGGCTTCACCGCCCGCCGCTCGGCGCGCTGGAAGCTTTTCCATGACCATGAATGGACCTTCGAGCAGATGGTGAACCGGCTCCTGGCGCGCACCGGTCGCCTGACGATGGATGGCGGCGGCAGTGTCGGCGAATGGTCGCGAATCGCCACGCGGATTCCGGGCGTCACCGCCGCCGATGTCGCGCTCGTCTCCTCGGAGGTCCTGTCGGAACGGCTCGAAGGCACCAATCAGGCGATCGACCGGCTGATGTCGCTGACGCGGCTGCAGGGCCGGCTCGACGCATTTTTGCGCGGACTGAAGCCGAAGACGCGCAAACAGAAGCTGGCGGAGCAGGCGGCCAGGGCATCGTCGCAAGGCAACTGACGAACGCCACGCTCGATTCGTTCGAATATTGACTCATGCGCGGCCTCAACGCTCGCTGGTGTCGGGCAAGTGGTCGCGACGGCCAGACTTGTCCGTTTCGCGGGTGAGGGCGGTTTAGTCCTGCGTCCTGTGAGCGCGGTTTGGACGCCTCAGGCGGCGTTTCGTCGAAAAAGGGTGTTGCAGTTCGCGCCGCGAGGCGATATCTGGGCGCCACCGTAGGGGTATAGCTCAGTTGGTAGAGCGGCGGTCTCCAAAACCGCAGGCCGTAGGTTCGAGCCCTACTGCCCCTGCCAGCAACGCGAACGAGAGTTTTCCCCGGCAGCCCTTGTGAATCATTCCGAGGGCGGCTAAGTGGGGCATTCTTAATGACATATGGCGCGTGAGGCGATCGCTAGCCTTCATGCGCCTTAGCCGTGAGCGGTTTATGGCCAAGACCAATCCCTTCAGCTTTCTTCAGCAGGTCCGGTCGGAGACCGCGAAGGTGACGTGGCCCACCCGTCGCGAGACCGTCATTTCGACGATCATGGTTTTCGTGATGGTGGCGTTCGCCGCGACCTTCTTCTTTATCGCGGATCAGCTGCTCGGCTACGTCGTCGGCCTGATCATGAGCGTCTGATCCGGACGCTGCAGGAGTTATCACCAGTTTCATGACCGCTCGTTGGTACATCGTCCACGCCTATTCGAATTTCGAAAAGAAGGTGGCAGAATCGATCGAGGAGCAGGCCCGTCAGAAGGGTCTGTCCGATAAATTCGAGAAGATTCTCGTGCCGACCGAGAAGGTCGTCGAGGTGCGTCGCGGCCGCAAGGTCGATGCCGAGCGCAAGTTCTTCCCCGGCTATGTCCTGGTCAAGGCCGAGCTCACCGATCAGGTGTTCTCGATGATCAAGAATACGCCGAAGGTCACCGGCTTCCTGGGCGCCGAGAACCGGCCGACCCCGATCACCGAGAAGGAAGCCGAGCAGATCCTCGCGCAGGTCCAGGACGGTGTCGAGCGGCCGAAGCCGACCGTCTCCTTCGATATCGGCGAGCAGGTGCGGGTCTCCGACGGCCCCTTCGCCTCGTTCAACGGCATCGTTCAGGAAGTCGACCAGGAGCGCGCGCGTCTCAAGGTGGAAGTTTCGATCTTCGGGCGTGCGACGCCGGTGGATCTCGAATTCGGTCAGGTCGAGAAGGCCTGATCCGAACGGGCGCCAAGCCCATCCTCGTGCGGGAGGCGCTCGGGCTCTAGCCGGCCCCTGTTCCGGACCGCGCGGACTGCAGACTGCCGGAAGTCCGGCTGGCTTCGTGCCGGCCGCCCGGCGTGAACATTGAAGGCAGGTACAAATGGCTAAGAAAGTACAGGGCCAGCTGAAGCTTCAGGTCCCGGCCGGTTCGGCGACGCCGTCGCCGCCCATCGGTCCGGCGCTGGGTCAGCGCGGCATCAACATCATGGAATTCTGCAAGTCGTTCAACGCGCAGACCCAGGAGCAGGAAAAGGGCCAGCCGATCCCGGTGGTCATTACCTACTACCAGGACAAGTCCTTCACCTTCGCGATGAAGACCCCTCCGGTGAGCTACTTCCTGAAGAAGGCCGCCAACCTCAAGAGCGGCTCCAAGGAGCCGGGTCGCAGTGTCGCCGGTTCGGTGACGCGCGAGCAGGTTCGCGAGATCGCCGAGAAGAAGTTCAAGGATCTGAACGCGAACGACATTGATGCGGCGGTTCTCATGGTCGAGGGCTCTGCCCGCTCCATGGGCCTCGAAGTGGCGGGCTGAGACGATGGCAAAGAGTGGCAAGCGAATCCGTAGCGCCCGCGAGGGCATCGAGCGCACCAAGCTGTATGGCCTCGACGAAGCCGTGCAGATGCTCAAGGACCGGACCAAGACCAAGTTCGACGAGACCATCGAAGTTGCGATGAATCTCGGCGTCGACCCGCGTCACGCCGACCAGATGGTCCGCGGCGTGGTCAACCTGCCGAACGGCACCGGCCGGACGGTCCGCGTCGCCGTCTTCGCCCGTGGTGACAAGGCCGAGGAAGCCAAGGCTGCCGGCGCCGACATCGTCGGTGCGGAAGACCTCGTCGAGCAGGTCCAGGGCGGCACGATCGACTTCGACCGTGCGATCGCCACGCCGGACATGATGGCCCTCGTCGGCCGTCTCGGTAAGGTTCTCGGCCCCCGCGGCCTAATGCCGAACCCGCGCGTCGGCACGGTGACCCCGGACGTCGCAGCGGCCGTCAAGGCTTCGAAGGGCGGCGCCGTCGAGTTCCGCGTCGAGAAGGCCGGCATCGTGCATGCCGGCGTTGGCAAGGCCAGCTTCGACAGCAAGGCGATCGTGGAGAACATCCGCGCTTTCGCCGATGCGGTCCAGAAGGCCAAGCCGTCGGGCGCCAAGGGCAACTATGTCCAGCGCATCGCGGTGACCTCGACGATGGGCCCCGGTGTGAAGGTCGATCCGTCGACCGTCGGCGCCTCGCAGGCCTGACCCTTACAAATTGGAAGCGGCGTGCCTATATCTGCCGCTTCCCCATTAAGGTTCCGGGCTCGTCCCGGTACGTGGAGGCTTTTGAAAGCCTCCTGAATGCCTGTCCGAGATTGTGGGCGGCCGGTGCTTCGGCTCCGGTCATAATCGTTAGATAGCCCTCATGAGACGGGGAAGTTCCGAGTTTTCCGGCATGGCCGGTCTGGTCGGTTCGAACCTCTGAATGCCTTGCGTCGCCCATCGGTTCCACGGAGCTGCTGCGGGTTGGCCGGGGGGACAGGATCTCCGAGCGTCGCCCGGATGGTCCGGGCGGCAAAAGGCAACCGGCCTCGTTTCGCAAGAACCGGGGCTAACTGGAGAGAGGCAGTGGACAGAGCGGAAAAGCGCGAATTCGTCACGTCCCTTCACGAGACCTTCCAGGCCTCGGGAACGGTCGTCGTGGCCCACTATGCCGGTCTCACGGTCGCGCAGATGAACGATTATCGTTCGAAGATGCGCGTCGCGGGAGGCACCGTCAGAGTCGCGAAGAACCGCCTCGCCAAGATCGCTCTTGAAGGCACGGACGCCGCAGGCATCTCGAATCTGTTCGAGGGCCAGACGCTGATCGCTTATTCGAGCGATCCGGTGGCGGCGGCCAAGGTGACCAACGACTTCGCCAAGGGGAACGACAAGCTCGTCATCCTCGGCGGTTCGATGGGCGCCACGACACTCGATGCAGACGGTGTGAAGGCCTTGGCCACCATGCCGTCGCTGGACGAACTCAGGGCCAAGCTGGTCGGCATGATCAATACGCCGGCTACTCGGATCGCTGGGGTTCTCCAGGCGCCTGCGGGGCAACTCGCACGCGTCTTCGGTGCCTATGCCAAGAAAGACGAAGCGGCGTGAGGATGGTTCCTCGCTGCACACCTCAAAGTTCGAACCTGAAGGAATACTAACATGGCTGATCTCGCCAAGATCGTTGAAGACCTGTCGGCCCTGACCGTCCTCGAGGCGGCTGAGCTGTCGAAGATGCTCGAAGAGAAGTGGGGCGTCTCCGCCGCCGCTCCGGTCGCCGTTGCGGCCGCTGGTGGTGGTGCTCCGGCCGAAGCCGCCGAAGAGCAGACCGAGTTCAACGTGATCCTCGCATCTGCCGGTGCGCAGAAGATCAACGTCATCAAGGAAGTCCGTGCGATCACGGGTCTTGGCCTCAAGGAAGCCAAGGACCTCGTCGACAACGCGCCGAAGCCCGTCAAGGAAGGCGTGGACAAGGCCGAGGCCGACAAGATCAAGGACCAGCTCGAGAAGGCTGGCGCCACGGTCGAAGTCAAGTAATCGCGGTTCGCCGCGCTTACGCAGAACATCCGGGGGCGGGACGGCAATTTGCCGTTCCGCCTTCCGTGCTCGCCATAGGGTTCCGGCCTTTCGAGGCTGATCCGGCGGGCAGGGCACTCTCCGCGGTGCGGCACGGTACGACGCGGGACGGGAATGCAGTGCGTGTGTTCGAACGGCTTGCCGGCAAGCCTTTCGAAGACGCGGGCCCAGCGCCCGACAGATCGGTCAGTCGCTGCCGCCGCAGGGCGCAGCGGAGTCTCTCGGCGGAGAGACAGAGGAATTTCAGCCCTTTGGTCGAGGGCGATATCACGAGAAGGAGCGACGATGTCTCAGACGACGACGTTTAGCGGTCGCAGGCGCGTGCGCAAGTTCTTCGGGTCGATCCCCGAAGTGGCCGAAATGCCGAACCTGATCGAGGTCCAGAAGGCCTCCTACGATCAGTTCCTGATGGTGGACGAGCCGGTAAACGGGCGTCTGGACGAAGGGTTGCAGGCCGTCTTCAAATCGGTCTTCCCGATCTCCGACTTCTCCGGCCAGGCCATGCTGGAATTCGTCAAGTACGAGTTCGAGCAGCCGAAATTCGACGTCGAGGAATGCCGTCAGCGCGATCTGACCTATGCTGCGCCGCTGAAGGTGACGCTGCGCCTCATCGTGTTCGATGTCGACGAGGATACCGGCTCCAAGTCCATCAAGGACATCAAGGAGCAGGACGTCTACATGGGCGACATGCCGCTCATGACCATGAACGGCACCTTCATCGTCAACGGCACCGAGCGCGTCATCGTCTCGCAGATGCACCGTTCGCCGGGCGTCTTCTTCGACCATGACAAGGGCAAGAGCCACTCGTCGGGCAAGCTGCTCTTCGCGGCGCGCGTCATTCCCTATCGCGGTTCCTGGCTCGACATCGAGTTCGACGCCAAGGACGTCGTGCATGCGCGCATCGACCGGCGCCGCAAGATCCCCGTGACCAGCCTCTTGATGGCGCTGGGCATGGACGGCGAAGAGATTCTGTCGACCTTCTACGACACGGTGAAGTTCGAGAAGGACAAGAACGGCTGGCGCGTTCCCTTCTCGGTCGAGCGCGTGCGCGGCCAGGGTGCGGTCGTCGATCTGATCGACGCCGACAGCGGCGAAGTGCTGGTCGAGGCCGGTAAGAAGGTCACCGCGCGCCAGGCGCGTCAGATGCAGGAGAAGGGCGTCAAGGCGCTCCGTGCGACCGAGGACGATCTGGTCGGCTCCTACATCGCCGAGGACATCGTCAATCCCGAGACCGGCGAGATCTATCTCGAAGCCGGCCAGGAACTGGAGATGACCGTCGACGCCAAGACCGGCGAGCGCAAGGGTTCGCTGATCGACCTGATCAATGCGGGCTACGACGAGTTCACCGTTCTCGACATCGACCACGTCAATGTCGGCGGCTATATCCGCAACACCCTCGCGGTGGACAAGAACGAAGGCCGCCAGGACGCGCTGTTCGACATCTACCGGGTCATGCGCCCGGGCGAGCCGCCGACGATGGAAACCGCCGAGGCGATGTTCCAGTCGCTGTTCTTCGATTCCGAACGCTACGACCTGTCGGCCGTCGGCCGCGTCAAGATGAACATGCGTCTCGACGTCGACGCCGAGGACACCGTGCGCGTGCTGCGCAAGGAGGACATCCTCGCGGTCGTTCGCACGCTGGTCGACCTGCGCGACGGCAAGGGCGAGATCGACGACATCGACAATCTCGGCAACCGCCGGGTGCGCTCGGTCGGCGAGCTGATGGAGAACCAGTACCGCGTCGGTCTGCTGCGCATGGAGCGGGCGATCAAGGAGCGCATGTCGTCGGTCGAGATCGACACCGTCATGCCGCAGGACCTGATCAACGCCAAGCCGGCGGCCGCCGCCGTGCGCGAGTTCTTCGGTTCCTCGCAGCTCTCGCAGTTCATGGACCAGACCAACCCGCTGTCGGAGATCACCCACAAGCGTCGTCTCTCGGCGCTTGGACCCGGTGGTCTGACCCGCGAGCGGGCCGGCTTCGAAGTCCGCGACGTGCATCCGACCCATTACGGCCGCATCTGCCCGATCGAGACGCCGGAAGGCCCGAACATCGGTCTGATCAACTCGCTTGCCACCTTCGCGCGGGTGAACAAGTACGGCTTCATCGAGAGCCCGTACCGCAAGGTCGTCGATGGCGTGGTCACCCACGACGTCGTCTATCTGTCGGCCATGGAGGAATCCAAGCATCACGTCGCCCAGGCGAACGCGATCCTGACGGAGGACAACCAGTTCCAGAACGAGTTCGTGGTCTGCCGCCACCAGGGCGACGTCTTCATGACGCCGCGCGACAATGTCGACCTGATGGACGTCTCGCCGAAGCAGCTCGTGTCGGTCGCGGCCGCGCTCATTCCGTTCCTCGAGAACGATGACGCGAACCGCGCACTGATGGGCTCGAACATGCAGCGTCAGGCGGTGCCGCTGGTGCGCGCCGAGGCGCCGTTCGTCGGCACCGGCATGGAGCCGATCGTGGCCCGCGACTCGGGCGCCGCCATCGGCGCCCGCCGCACCGGCATCGTCGACCAGGTCGACGCGACGCGTATCGTCATCCGGGCGACCGAGGATCTGGAAGCCGGCAAGTCCGGCGTCGACATCTATCGTCTGATGAAGTTCCAGCGCTCGAACCAGAACACCTGCATCAACCAGCGTCCGCTGGTCGCGGTGGGTGACCGGGTCGAGAAGGGCGACATCATCGCCGACGGTCCGTCGACGGATCTGGGCGATCTGGCCCTCGGCCGGAACGTGCTCGTCGCGTTCATGCCGTGGAACGGCTACAACTACGAGGATTCCATCCTCCTGTCCGAGCGCATCGTCGCCGACGACGTCTTCACCTCGATCCACATCGAGGAGTTCGAGGTCATGGCGCGTGACACCAAGCTTGGACCCGAGGAGATCACGCGCGACATTCCGAATGTGTCGGAAGAGGCGCTGAAGAACCTCGACGAGGCCGGCATCGTCTATATCGGTGCCGAGGTGCAGCCGGGCGACATCCTGGTCGGCAAGATCACGCCGAAGGGCGAAAGCCCGATGACGCCGGAAGAGAAGCTTCTGCGCGCCATCTTCGGTGAGAAGGCGTCCGACGTCCGCGACACTTCCAACCGCATGCCTCCCGGCGCCTACGGCACCGTGGTCGAGGTCCGCGTGTTCAACCGCCACGGCGTCGAGAAGGACGAGCGCGCCATGGCGATCGAGCGCGAGGAGATCGAGCGCCTCGCCAAGGACCGCGACGACGAGCAGGCGATCCTGGATCGCAACGTCTACGGTCGCCTGATCGAGATGCTCGACGGCAAGGCTGCGGTCGCGGCGCCGAAGGGCTTCAAGAAGGGCTCCGTCATCACAGCCGAGGCAATGGGTGAATACCCGCGGTCGCAGTGGTGGATGTTCGCCGTCGAGGACGAGAAGACCCAGGCGGCTCTCGAGGATCTGCGCAACGTCTATGACGAAGCCAAGAAGACCCTCGAGCAGCGGTTCATGGACAAGGTCGAGAAGGTCCAGCGCGGCGACGAGCTGCCCCCGGGCGTCATGAAGCAGGTCAAGGTCTTCGTCGCCGTCAAGCGCAAGATCCAGCCGGGCGACAAGATGGCCGGCCGTCACGGCAACAAGGGCGTTGTCTCGCGGATCCTGCCGGTGGAAGACATGCCGTTCAACGCGGACGGCACCCATGTCGACATCGTGCTGAACCCGCTGGGCGTGCCGTCGCGCATGAATGTCGGACAGATCCTGGAGACCCATCTGGGTTGGGCCTGTGCCGGCATGGGCCGGAAGATCGGCGACATGCTCGAGGCCTACCAGACCAGCCAGGACGTCTCGCCGCTGCGCGACGAGATTGCCGGGCTGCTGGGCGACAGCGATCGCAACGAGAAGGTGAAGAACTACGACGACGAAAGCGTTCTGACGCTCGCCAAGCAGATGAAGCGCGGCGTCTCCATCGCCACGCCGGTCTTCGACGGCGCGGTTGAGCAGGACATCGTCGAGATGCTGGAGAGGGCTGGGCTGAACGGCTCGGGTCAGGTCACGCTCTATGACGGGCGTACCGGCGAAGCCTTCGATCGGCAGGTCACGGTCGGCTACATCTACATGCTGAAGCTGCACCACCTGGTGGACGACAAGATCCACGCCCGTTCGATCGGACCGTACTCGCTCGTGACCCAGCAGCCGCTGGGCGGCAAGGCGCAGTTCGGTGGCCAGCGCTTCGGCGAGATGGAGGTCTGGGCGCTCGAGGCATACGGCGCGGCCTACACGCTGCAGGAGATGCTGACGGTGAAGTCGGACGACGTCGCGGGCCGTACCAAGGTCTACGAGTCGATCGTGCGCGGCGACGATGCGTTCGAATCCGGCATCCCGGAGAGCTTCAACGTGCTGGTCAAGGAAATGCGCTCGCTCGGCCTCGACGTCGATCTGGCGAACTCCGCCGCCGAACTGCCGGCTCCGGCCGACCTGCCGGACGCTGCCGAATAGGCCATTCATGACAGGACCGCGGCGCGCCGCGGTCCGGGCCGGCGCCCCTTCGGCGCCGGTCCTCGACGATTGAAGAATTTGAGCGGCCGCCGGTAACCCCCGCCGCGGCCCGGGGCAGGCGCCCCAGAAGGAGAAAAGCCATGAACCAAGAGGTCATGAACATCTTCAATCCGCAGGTGGCTGCGCAGACGTTCGATTCGATCCGGATCTCGCTTGCCTCGCCTGAGAAGATCCTCTCCTGGTCGTTCGGCGAGATCAAGAAGCCGGAGACGATCAACTACCGTACGTTCAAGCCCGAGCGCGACGGCCTTTTCTGCGCGCGCATCTTCGGTCCGATCAAGGACTACGAGTGCCTGTGCGGCAAGTACAAGCGCATGAAGTACAAGGGCATCATCTGCGAAAAGTGCGGCGTCGAGGTCACCCTCTCGCGCGTGCGTCGCGAGCGCATGGGCCATATCGAGCTCGCCGCGCCGGTCGCCCACATCTGGTTCCTGAAGTCGCTGCCGAGCCGCATCGGCACGCTGCTCGACATGACCCTCAAGGACATCGAGCGGGTTCTCTATTTCGAGAACTACATCGTCACCGAGCCGGGCCTGACCTCGCTAAAGGAGCACCAGCTCCTGTCCGAGGAAGAGTACATGATCGCCACCGACGAGTTCGGTGAGGATTCGTTCACGGCGCTGATCGGCGCCGAGGCGATCCAGGATCTGCTCGGCTCGATGGATCTCGAGACGATCGCCGGCGACCTGCGTTCGGAGCTCGCGGAGACCACCTCCGAGCTCAAGACGAAGAAGCTGATGAAGCGGCTGAAGATCGTCGAGAACTTCCTGGAATCCGGCAACAAGCCGGAATGGATGATCATGAGCGTCGTCCCGGTGATCCCGCCGGACCTGCGCCCGCTCGTCCCGCTGGACGGCGGCCGCTTCGCGACCTCCGATCTCAACGACCTGTATCGCCGCGTCATCAACCGGAACAACCGCCTCAAGCGGCTGATCGAGCTGCGCGCACCGGGCATCATCATCCGCAACGAGAAGCGGATGCTGCAGGAATCCGTCGACGCGCTGTTCGATAACGGCCGTCGCGGCCGCGTCATCACGGGCGCCAACAAGCGCCCGCTGAAGTCGCTCTCCGACATGCTCAAGGGCAAGCAGGGCCGGTTCCGTCAGAACCTGCTCGGCAAGCGCGTCGACTATTCCGGCCGTTCGGTGATCGTGACCGGTCCCGAGCTGAAGCTGCACCAGTGCGGCCTGCCAAAGAAGATGGCGCTCGAGCTGTTCAAGCCGTTCATCTATGCGCGCCTCGACGCCAAGGGCTTCTCGTCCACGGTCAAGCAGGCCAAGAAGCTGGTCGAGAAGGAGCGTCCGGAAGTCTGGGACATCCTCGACGAGGTCATCCGTGAGCATCCGGTTCTGCTGAACCGTGCGCCGACGCTGCACCGTCTAGGCATCCAGGCGTTCGAGCCGGTGCTGATCGAGGGCAAGGCCATCCAGCTGCACCCGCTGGTCTGCACGGCGTTCAACGCCGACTTCGACGGTGACCAGATGGCGGTCCACGTGCCGCTGTCGATCGAGGCGCAGCTCGAAGCCCGCGTCCTGATGATGTCGACCAACAACATCCTGCACCCGGCGAACGGCCAGCCGATCATCGTGCCGTCGCAGGACATGGTGCTGGGTCTGTACTACCTGTCGATCATGAACGAGAACGAGCCGGGCGAAGGCATGGCCTTCTCCGACATCGGCGAGATGGAGCAGGCGCTGTTCACCGGCGCCGTGACGCTGCACTCCAAGATCAAGGGCCGGTTCAAGACCATCGACGCCGAGGGCAACCCGGTCTCGCAGATCTACGAGACCACCCCGGGCCGCATGCTCATCGGCGAGATCCTGCCGAAGAACGCCAAGGTTCCCTTCGACATCTGCAACGAGCTGATGACGAAGAAGAACATCTCGCGGATGATCGATCAGGTGTATCGCCACTGCGGTCAGAAGGAGACGGTGATCTTCTGCGACCGGATCATGCAGCTCGGCTTCCGCCATGCGTGTACCGCTGGTATCTCGTTCGGCAAGGACGACATGCTGATCCCCGAGACCAAGCCGCAGATGATCGGCGAGACCCAGGCGCTCGCGAAGGAATACGAGCAGCAGTACAATGACGGCCTGATCACCCAGGGCGAGAAGTACAACAAGGTGGTCGACGCCTGGGCCAAGTGCACGGACAAGATCGCCGATGAGATGATGGCTCGCATCAAGGCCGTCGAGTTCAACGAGGACGGCCGTCAGAAGCCGATGAACTCGATCTACATGATGTCGCATTCGGGCGCGCGTGGTTCGCCGACCCAGATGCGTCAGCTGGCGGCGATGCGCGGCCTGATGACCAAGCCTTCGGGCGAGATCATCGAGACGCCGATCATCTCGAACTTCAAGGAAGGCCTGACCGTTCTCGAGTACTTCAACTCGACCCACGGTGCCCGTAAGGGTCTGGCCGACACCGCCCTGAAGACCGCCAACTCGGGTTACCTGACCCGTCGTCTCGTCGACGTCGCGCAGGATTGCATCATCACGCAGGTCGACTGCGGGACCGACAAGGGTCTGACGATGCAGCCGATCGTCGATGCCGGCCAGGTGGTCGCATCGCTGGGCCAGCGCGTGCTGGGCCGGACCGCGCTCGAGGACATCGTGCATCCGCTCACCGGTGAGGTCATCGTCAAGGGTGGCGTCACCATCGAGGAGCCGGATGTCGAGATCATCGAGAAGGCCGGCATCCAGTCGATCAACATCCGGTCGGCGCTGACCTGCGAGATCCGCACCGGTATCTGCGGCACCTGCTACGGCCGCGATCTGGCCCGTGGCACGCCCGTCAACATGGGCGAGGCCGTCGGTGTCATCGCCGCGCAGTCGATCGGCGAGCCGGGCACGCAGCTCACCATGCGGACCTTCCACATGGGCGGTACCGCGCAGGTGGTGGATTCCTCGTTCCTCGAGGCGTCCTACGAAGGCACGGTGCAGATCCGCAACCGCAACGTGGTGCGCAACTCCGACGGCCAGCTGGTCGCCATGGGGCGCAACATGGCCATCCTGATCATGGATCAGGCGGGCAAGGAGCGGGCTTCGCACCGCGTCACCTACGGCAGCCGCGTCTATGTGGACGATGGCGATACCGTGCGGCGCGGCCAGCGTGTCGCCGAGTGGGACCCCTATACCCGCCCGGTGCTCACCGAGCTCGACGGTACGGTGGACTTCGAGGATCTGGTCGACGGCATTTCGGTGTCCGAGCAGGCAGACGAGGCCACCGGCATCACCAAGCGTGCGGTCATCGACTGGCGGGCGAGCCCGCGCGGTCAGGACCTCAAGCCGGCGATGGTCATCAAGGGTGACGACGGCGAGGTTCTCAAGCTGCCGCGCGGTTCCGATGCCCGCTACTACCAGTCGGTCGATGCCATCCTGTCGGTCGAGCCGGGCACGCGGGTGTCGGCGGGTGACGTCCTGTCGCGTATTCCGATGGAAAGCGCCAAGACCAAGGACATTACCGGTGGTCTGCCGCGCGTCGCCGAGCTGTTCGAGGCCCGCAAGCCGAAGGACAACGCGGTCATCGCCGAGATCGACGGTACGGTGAAGTTCGGGCGCGACTACAAGAACAAGCGCCGGATCATCATCGAGCCGCACGAGGAGGGCGCCGAGCCCGTCGAGTACCTGATCCCGAAGGGCAAGCCGTTCCATCTCCAGGAAGGCGACGTCATCGAGAAGGGCGACTACATCCTCGATGGCAACCCGGCACCGCACGACATCCTGGCCATCCGCGGCGTGGAGGCTCTCGCGAGCTACCTCGTCAACGAGATCCAGGAGGTCTACCGGCTCCAGGGCGTTCTGATCAACGACAAGCACATCGAGGTCATCGTCCGGCAGATGCTGCAGAAGGTCGAGATCGTCGAGTCGGGCGACAGCGGCTACATTCCGGGCGACCATGTCGACCGGATCGAGCTGGCGGAGCTGAACGAGCGTCTGAACGAGGAGGGCAAGCGTCCCGCCTCGGGCAACCCGGTCCTGCTCGGCATCACCAAGGCGTCGCTGCAGACCCCGTCCTTCATCTCGGCCGCTTCCTTCCAGGAGACGACCCGGGTGCTCACCGAGGCCGCGGTTGCCGGCAAGACGGACACGCTGCAGGGCCTCAAGGAGAACGTCATCGTCGGCCGACTCATCCCGGCCGGTACCGGTGGCACCATGACCCAGGTCCGCCGCATCGCCACGGCGCGCGACGACCTGATTCTCGACGATCGCCGCAAGGCGGCCAACGTCGCCGAGACCGACCGGATGCTGACCTCGGTCAGCGACCCGGCCGAATAGGCCTTAACGTCCTGTTAACACCCTTCAGGGGCCGCCTTCGGGCGGCCCTTTGTCGTTCTGGCCCCGCGATGCGGCGCTGCACGGCGCGAGCGCCCGCAATATGCCGGCGGTTTCCGGCAGGACCGGGGGATCGGGGTTGACGAGGGGGGAGGGAATCGATAGATAGCCCTCCAACAGAGCCGATGTGAAGCCGACTCTTCCCAAGGACGCCGCGTCCGGGATCCAGAGCTTCAAACAAGGCTTCGTTCAACGAGACGCCACATCGCTGTATGCACGATCGCCCTGGCGGTCCTCTGCTTCGTGCCGGGCAGTTCGCAATACATGCGAACGATATGCTCGGTTTCGTGCATGGAGAAGTCCACTCCATGTACGGGCGGGCTGCTTCGTTTCGAACTTTGGATTTGGAAGAAGAGGGAAGGTTGGAATGCCGACCATCAACCAGCTTGTCCGCAAGCCTCGCGTACGTCCCACCGAGCGCAATACGGTCCCGGCACTCGAAGCGAACCCGCAGAAGCGCGGTGTCTGCACGCGAGTTTATACGACGACCCCGAAGAAGCCGAACTCGGCTCTGCGTAAGGTCGCCAAGGTTCGCCTCGTCAACGGTTACGAGGTGATCGGCTATATCCCGGGCGAGGGGCATAACCTTCAGGAGCACTCCGTGGTGATGATCCGCGGCGGTCGCGTGAAGGATCTTCCCGGCGTTCGCTATCACATCATTCGCGGCGTGCTCGACACGCAGGGTGTCAAGAACCGGAAGCAGCGGCGTTCGAAGTACGGCGCCAAGCGTCCGAAATAAGCCCAACGCTGATCACTGGAAGAGACGATAAATGTCCCGCCGTCACAGAGCCGAAAAGCGCGAGATCAACCCGGACCCGAAGTTCGGCGATCTCATCGTATCCAAGTTCATGAATGCCGTCATGTATGACGGCAAGAAGTCGGTTGCCGAGCGCATCGTGTATGGCGCGTTCGACGCCGTCCACGAGAAGTCCCGCCAGGACGCCGTGGCGATCTTCCACCAGGCGCTCGAGAACATCTCGCCGCATGTGGAAGTCCGTTCGCGCCGCGTTGGTGGTGCGACCTACCAGGTCCCGGTCGACGTTCGTCCGGAGCGCCGTCAGGCACTGGCCATTCGCTGGCTGATCACTGCGGCTCGCAACCGCAACGAGACGACCATGGTCGATCGCCTGTCGGGCGAACTCATGGACGCCGCCAACAACCGCGGTACCGCCGTGAAGAAGCGCGAAGACACGCACCGCATGGCGGAAGCGAACCGCGCCTTCTCGCACTACCGCTGGTAATTCTAGCTTCTGTCCGAAAGGCGACGCCCGATGGCACGCGACTATAAGATCGAAGATTACCGTAATTTCGGCATCATGGCTCACATCGATGCGGGAAAGACGACGACGACCGAGCGGGTGCTCTTCTACACCGGCAAGTCCCACAAGATCGGCGAAGTGCACGACGGCGCTGCGACGATGGACTGGATGGAGCAGGAGCAGGAGCGCGGCATCACGATCACCTCCGCTGCGACGACCACCTTCTGGCAGGGTCGCGACGGCAAGAAGCGCCGCTTCAACATCATCGACACCCCGGGCCACGTCGACTTCACCATTGAAGTCGAGCGTTCGCTCCGCGTGCTCGACGGTGCGATCGCACTGCTCGACGCCAATGCCGGTGTAGAGCCGCAGACCGAGACCGTCTGGCGCCAGGCCGACAAGTATCATGTCCCGCGCATGATCTTCGTCAACAAGATGGACAAGACCGGCGCCGACTTCTATCGCTGCGTCGAGATGATCAAGTCGCGCCTCGGTGCGCGTCCGGTCGTGATCCAGCTGCCGATCGGCGCCGAGAACGAGTTCAAGGGCGTCGTCGACCTCATCGAGATGAAGGCGCTTGTCTGGCGCAACGAGAATCTCGGTGCCGAGTGGGACATCGTCGAGATCCCGGACGATCTGAAGGATCGCGCCGAGGAATATCGCGAGCTGATGATCGAGGCTGCGGTCGAGATCGACGAAGCCGCCACCGAGAAGTATCTCGAAGGCGAGATGCCCGACAATGACGAGCTGCGTCGCCTGATCCGCAAAGGCACTTGCGACGTCTGGTTCACCCCGGTTCTGTGTGGCTCGGCCTTCAAGAACAAGGGCGTTCAGCCGCTGCTCGACGCCGTTGTCGACTTCCTGCCGTCGCCGGTCGAAGTCCAGGCGATCAAGGGTATCGACCCGAAGACTGACGGCGAGATGATCCGCAAGTCGTCGGACGACGAGCCGCTGTCGATGCTGGCCTTCAAGATCATGAACGACCCGTTCGTCGGTTCGCTCACCTTCGCCCGCATCTATTCGGGTGTCCTTACCAAGGGCTCCTCGGTAATGAACACGGTGAAGGACAAGCGCGAGCGCGTCGGCCGCATGCTGCAGATGCACTCCAACTCGCGTGAAGACATCGAAGAGGCGTATGCAGGCGACATCGTGGCTCTGGCCGGTCTCAAGGAGACCACCACGGGCGACACGCTCTGCGATCCGCTGAAGCCGGTCATTCTCGAGCGCATGGAATTCCCCGATCCGGTCATCGAGATCGCGATCGAGCCGAAGACCAAGGGCGACCAGGAGAAGATGGGCCTCGCGCTCAACCGCCTGGCAGCCGAGGATCCGTCCTTCCGCGTCAAGACCGACGAGGAATCCGGCCAGACGATCATCGCCGGCATGGGTGAGCTTCACCTCGACATCCTGGTCGACCGCATGAAGCGGGAGTTCAAGGTCGAGGCGAATATCGGTGCACCGCAGGTGGCATACCGCGAGACGATCACGCGGAAGGCCGAGGTGGACTACACCCACAAGAAGCAGACCGGTGGTACGGGCCAGTTCGCCCGCGTCAAGCTGGTGTTCGAGCCGGCGGAGATCGGCGAAGGGTTCTCCTTCGAGTCGAAGATCGTCGGCGGCGCCGTGCCGAAGGAATACATCCCGGGCGTCCAGAAGGGCATCCAGTCCGTCCTCGGTGCGGGTCCGCTTGCGGGCTTCCCGATGGTCGACATCAAGGCCGAGCTCCTCGACGGTGCTTACCATGACGTTGACTCCTCGGTCCTGGCCTTCGAGATCGCCTCCCGTGCGGCGTTCCGCGAAGCCATCCAGAAGGCCGGTCCGCGCCTGCTGGAGCCGGTGATGAAGGTCGAGGTTGTGACGCCTGAGGATTACGTCGGCGATGTCATCGGCGACTTGAACTCGCGGCGTGGTCAGATCCAGGGCACCGAGCCGCGCGGCATCGCGCAGGTCGTCAACGCCATGGTCCCGCTGGCCAACATGTTCGGTTACGTGAACCAGCTCCGCTCGATGTCCCAGGGCCGCGCCCAGTACACGATGCAGTTCGATCACTACGAGCAGGTTCCGAACCAGGTCGCTGACGAGATCCAGAAGAAGTTCGCCTGATAGCGAACGGCTTCGAGACGAATAGGGCTCCCTGAGCCCGGACTAGACAAACGGAGTGGCAAGATGGCCAAGAGCAAATTCGAGCGCAACAAGCCGCATGTGAACATCGGCACGATCGGTCACGTTGACCATGGCAAGACGTCGCTGACGGCGGCGATCACGAAGTACTTCGGCGAGTACCGTGCGTACGACATGATCGACGCGGCGCCGGAAGAGAAGGCGCGCGGCATCACGATCTCGACGGCGCATGTGGAGTACGAGACGGAAGCCCGTCACTACGCCCATGTCGACTGCCCGGGCCATGCCGACTACGTGAAGAACATGATCACCGGTGCCGCCCAGATGGACGGCGCGATCCTGGTGTGCTCGGCCGCCGACGGCCCGATGCCGCAGACCCGCGAGCACATCCTCCTGGCCCGCCAGGTCGGCGTGCCGGCGATCGTGGTGTTCCTGAACAAGGTCGACCAGGTCGACGACGCCGAGCTCCTGGAGCTGGTCGAACTCGAGGTTCGCGAGCTGCTGTCGTCCTACGATTTCCCGGGCGACGACATTCCGATCATCAAGGGCTCGGCGCTGGCCGCTCTCGAAGACTCCAACAAGGAGATCGGCGAGGACGCGGTGCGTGAGCTGATGAAGGAAGTCGACGCCTACATCCCGACCCCGGAGCGTCCGGTCGACCAGCCGTTCCTGATGCCGATCGAGGACGTGTTCTCGATCTCGGGTCGCGGCACGGTGGTGACCGGCCGCGTCGAGCGCGGCATCGTCAAGGTTGGCGAGGAAGTCGAGATCGTCGGCATCCGCGACACCAAGAAGACGACGGTGACCGGCGTCGAGATGTTCCGCAAGCTGCTCGACCAGGGCCAGGCCGGCGACAACATCGGCGCGCTGGTTCGCGGTGTTGATCGTGAAGGCGTCGAGCGCGGTCAGGTTCTGTGCAAGCCGGGTTCGGTGAAGCCGCACACGCGCTTCATGGCCGAGGCCTACATCCTGACGAAGGAAGAGGGTGGCCGTCATACGCCGTTCTTCACCAACTACCGCCCGCAGTTCTACTTCCGCACGACGGACGTGACCGGCGTGTGCACGCTTCCCGAGGGCACCGAGATGGTGATGCCGGGCGACAACGTGACGATGGACGTGACGCTGATCGTGCCGATCGCGATGGAAGACAAGCTGCGCTTCGCCATCCGCGAAGGCGGCCGCACCGTCGGCGCCGGCATCGTCGCCTCGATCATCGAGTAGTACGAAGCGATCTCGGGGACGCCGCGCGCTTGAGAGCGGCGTCCCCGGTTCTTTGCCCCCCGCGGGCGAGCCGGGGTTCGCCCCGCGCGACATTGGCTGCTTTGACAAGACAAGCGCTCGGAAAGCGCCGCCGCGCCGGTGGTCTCCGACGAGAGGACGAATAAAATGAACGGCCAGAATATCCGCATCCGCCTCAAGGCGTTCGATCACCGGGTTCTCGATGCGTCGACCCGCGAGATCGTGTCGACCGCTAAGCGCACCGGCGCGAATGTGCGGGGGCCGATCCCGCTGCCGACGCGGATCGAAAAGTTTACCGTGAACCGTTCGCCGCACGTCGACAAGAAGTCGCGCGAGCAGTTCGAAATGCGCACCCACAAGCGGCTCCTCGACATTGTCGATCCGACGCCGCAGACGGTTGATGCGCTCATGAAGCTCGACCTCGCCGCCGGCGTTGATGTCGAGATCAAGCTCTGATCCGAGCACGGGAAGGATAACGCCCATGCGTTCAGGTGTGATAGCACAGAAGGTCGGCATGACCCGCGTCTACAACGACGTCGGTGAGCATGTTCCGGTCACCGTCCTGAAGGTCGAGAACCTCCAGGTCGTCGCCCAGCGGACCAAGGAAAAGAACGGTTACACCGCCGTCCAGGTCGGCGCTGGCCTCGCCAAGGTCAAGAACACGTCCAAGCCGATGCGCGGCGTGTTTGCCCAGGCTTCGGTCGAACCGAAGCGCAAGCTCGTCGAGTTCCGCGTGTCGGACGACAACATGATCGACGTCGGTGCCGAGATCACGGCCGAGCACTTCGTGCCGGGCCAGATGGTCGACGTGACCGGCACCTCGATCGGTAAGGGCTTCGCCGGCGCCATGAAGCGCCACAACTTCGGCGGCCTGCGCGCCACCCACGGCGTGTCCGTCTCGCACCGTTCGCACGGTTCGACCGGTCAGCGTCAGGATCCCGGCAAGGTCTTCAAGAACAAGAAGATGGCCGGCCATATGGGCGACGTCCGCGTGACCACGCAGAACCTGCAGGTCGTGCGCACCGATCCCGAGAAGGGCCTGATCCTGGTTCGTGGCGCCGTCCCGGGCTCCAAGGGTGGCTGGATCGAAATTCGTGACGCCGTGAAGGCGTCGCTGCCCGACAACGCGCCGAAGCCGGCCGCGCTCCGCAACGCCGGAAACGGTGCTGCTGTCGAGACCGCGGACGCTTCCGAGGGAGCGGAATAATGGACGTTACGATCAAAAGCCTCGACGGCAAGGACGCCGGCACGGCGACCCTGGCCGACGACATCTTCGGTCTCGAGCCGCGCGAAGACATTCTTCAGCGCATGGTTCGCTGGCAGCTGGCCAAGCGCCAGCAGGGGTCCCACCAGACCCTCGGTCGTGCGGAAATCGCACGGACCGGCGCCAAGCTGTACCGCCAGAAGGGCACCGGTCGCGCCCGTCACGGCTCGGCGCGTGCGCCGCAGTTCCGCGGTGGTGGCAAGGCCCACGGTCCGGTCTCGCGCAGCCATGCGCATGACCTGCCGAAGAAGGTGCGGGCCTTGGCCCTGCGCCATGCGCTGTCGGCCAAGGCCAAGTCGGGCGGCATCGTCGTCATCGACGAGCTGAAGGCTGCCGAGGGCAAGACCAAGGCGATGGTCAAGACCTTCGCCGATCTGGGCCTGACCAACGCGCTGTTCATCGGTGGTGCGGAGCTCGACGCGAACTTCACGCGCTCGGCTCGCAACATCCCGCAAATGGACGTGCTGCCGGTTCAGGGCATCAACGTCTACGACATTCTCCGCCGCCAGACGCTGGTTCTGTCGAAGGCTGCGGTCGAGGCTCTCGAGGAGCGGTTCAAATGACCGATCTGCGCCATTACGACGTCATCACGAGCCCGGTGATCACCGAAAAGTCGACGCTTCTGTCCGACAACAACCAGGTGGTCTTCAACGTCCCGGGGACGGCGACCAAGCCGGACATCAAGGCCGCCGTCGAGGCGCTCTTCAATGTCAAGGTGACCGCCGTCAACACCATGGTCCGCAAGGGCAAGGTCAAGCGCTTCCGTGGCCGCATCGGCCGCCAGAGCGATCAGAAAAAAGCCGTCGTGACGTTGGCCGAAGGCCAGTCCATCGACGTCTCGACCGGTCTTTGATCGGGACCGGAGGGAGCTAGGCAATGGCACTTAAGAATTTCAAACCGAACACGCCGAGCCAGCGTCAGCTGGTCATCGTCGATCGCTCGGGCCTCTGGAAGGGCAAGCCGGTCAAGCAGTTGACCGAGGGCCTTAGCCAGAAGGGCGGCCGCAACAATGCCGGTCGCGTCACGGCTCGCTACCAGGGCGGCGGTCACAAGCGGACCTACCGCATCATCGACTTCAAGCGTCGTAAGTTCGACGTGTCGGCGACGGTCGAGCGGATCGAGTACGATCCGAACCGCACCGCCTTCATCGCGCTGCTGAAGTACGAGGATGGCGAGTTCGCCTACATCCTGGCGCCGCAGCGCGTGGCTGCCGGCGACACGGTGATCTCGGGCCTGTCCGGCGTCGACGTCAAGCCGGGCAACGCGATGCCGCTGTCGGCCATGCCGGTCGGCACGATCGTCCACAACGTCGAGATGAAGCCGGAGAAGGGTGGTCAGATCGCCCGTTCGGCTGGCGCTTACGCACAGCTCGTCGGTCGTGACTCGGGTCTGGCGATCCTGCGCCTGAATTCGGGCGAGCAGCGCCTGGTCCCGTCGTCCTGTCTCGCGACGGTCGGCGCGGTCTCTAACGCCGATCACTCGAACATCAACCTCGGCAAGGCTGGTCGTTCGCGCTGGCTGGGTCGTCGCCCGCACGTTCGCGGTGTCGTGATGAACCCCGTCGATCACCCGCATGGTGGTGGTGAAGGTCGTACGTCCGGTGGTCGTCACCCGGTTTCGCCGTGGGGCAAGCCGACCAAGGGCAAGCGTACCCGCCAGAACAAGTCGACTGACAAGTTCATCATGCGCTCGCGCCATCAGCGCAAGAAGTAAGAGGATTTCTTCATGACACGTTCCGTCTGGAAGGGTCCGTTCGTCGATGGCTACCTTCTCAAGAAAGCCGAGAAGGGGCGCGAGAGCGGCCGCAACGATGTGATCAAGATCTGGAGCCGTCGTTCGACGATCCTGCCCCAGTTCGTCGGTCAGACCTTCGGCGTCTACAACGGCTCGAAGCACATTCCGGTGTCGGTCAACGAGGATATGGTCGGACACAAGTTCGGCGAGTTCGCTCCGACCCGCACCTATTACGGCCACGGCGCCGACAAGAAGGCGAAGAGGAAGTAGCAATGGGCAAGGCCAAAGCCGAACGTCGGCTGTCGGAGAACGAGGCGAGAGCGGTCGCCCGGACGATCCGTGTCAGCCCGCAGAAACTGAACCTCGTCGCGCAGATGATCCGCGGCAAGAAGGTCGACGCCGCACTCGCGGACCTGACCTTCTCGCGCAAGCGGATCGCCGAGACGGTCAAGAAGACGCTGGAAAGCGCCATCGCCAACGCCGAGAACAACCATGATCTCGACGTCGATTCGCTGGTCGTCGCCGAGGCTTATGTCGGCAAGTCGATCACGATGAAGCGCTTTCATGCCCGCGGTCGCGGTCGTGCCAGCCGCGTCGAGAAGCCGTTCTCGCATCTGACGATCGTCGTGCGCGAGATCGCCGCAATCGAGGAGGCCGCATAATGGGTCAGAAGATCAATCCGACCGGTTTTCGGCTCGGCATCAACCGCACCTGGGATTCGCGCTGGTATGCGAACACCGGCGAGTACGGTCACCTGCTGCACGAGGATCTGAAGATCCGCGCCTATCTGCTCAACGAGCTGAAGCAGGCCGCAGTCTCCAAGATCGTCATCGAGCGTCCGCACAAGAAGTGCCGCATCACGATCCACTCGGCACGTCCGGGCATCGTCATCGGCAAGAAGGGCGCCGACATTGAGAAGCTTCGCAAGAAGCTCGCCGCGATGACCAACGCCGAGACGCACATCAACATCGTCGAGGTGCGCAAGCCCGAGACCGATGCGACCCTGGTGGCCCAGTCCATCGCCCAGCAGCTCGAGCGCCGCGTGGCGTTCCGCCGTGCGATGAAGCGTGCCGTCCAGTCCGCCATGCGCCTCGGCGCGGAAGGCATCCGCATCAATTGCGGCGGCCGTCTCGGCGGCGCGGAGATCGCGCGCACCGAATGGTACCGCGAAGGCCGGGTGCCGCTGCACACGCTGCGCGCCGACATTGACTACGGGACTGCCGAAGCCAAGACGGCCTACGGCATCTGCGGCGTCAAGGTCTGGATCTTCAAGGGCGAGATTCTCGAGCACGACCCGATGGCCTCCGAGCGCCGTCAGGTCGAAGGCGAGGGTCAGGGCGGCGGCGGTCGTCGTCGCGAGCACGCCTGAGCCTTATCGAATTCGGAGTGACATAAGATGCTGCAGCCAAAGCGCACAAAGTACCGGAAGGCGTTCAAGGGACGCATTCATGGTACCGCAAAAGGCGGAACCGGCCTTAATTTCGGCGCCTTCGGATTGAAGGCGATGGAACCAGAGCGGGTCACCGCGCGTCAGATCGAGGCGGCCCGCCGCGCGATCACCCGCCAGATGAAGCGCCAGGGCCGCGTGTGGATCCGGATCTTCCCGGACCTGCCCGTGACCTCCAAGCCGACCGAAGTCCGCATGGGTAAGGGCAAGGGGTCCGTTGACTATTGGGCGGCGCGGGTGCATCCCGGCCGCGTGGTCTTCGAGATCGACGGTGTCGACGAGACGACGGCCCGCGAGGCGCTTCGTCTCGGCGCGGCCAAGCTGCCGATCCGTACGCGCTTCATTCAGCGCATTGCCGAATAGGAGAGTTTGAAGTGAAAGCTTCCGACGTCAAGACAATGACCCAGGACGAACTCACCGACGAGCTCGCCAAGCTGAAGAAGGAGCAGTTCAACCTGCGCTTCCAGCGTGCCACGGGTCAGCTCGAGAACACCGCCCGCGTGCGCAAGGTGCGCCGCGACATCGCGCGGATCAAGACGATTTCTCGCCTGAAGGCGGGCGAGGCCAAGGCCTGAGGACGAGAATATGCCCAAACGTATCCTGCAGGGGACGGTCGTCTCCGACAAGAACGACAAGACGGTAGTGGTCCTGGTGGAGCGTCGCTTCACCCACCCGCTGTTCAAGAAGACCGTGCGCCGTACCAAGAAGTACAAGGCGCACGACGAGAGCAATCAGTACAAGGTCGGCGACATCGTCTCCATCGAGGAGACGCGGCCGATCTCGCGCGACAAGAGCTGGATCGTCGTTTCGAGCGAAGCGGCAGCAGCCAGTTGATGATTTGGCCGGGACGCGCGCGTCAAGCGCACCCCGGCAGCAAGCTTTGAAGGCGGTCTGACATGATTCAGATGCAAACAAACCTCGACGTCGCGGATAACTCCGGTGCGCGTCGTGTCATGTGCATCAAGGTATTGGGCGGCTCGAAGCGGAAATATGCCTCGGTCGGCGACATCATCGTCGTTTCCGTGAAGGAGGCAATTCCGCGGGGCCGTGTGAAGAAGGGCGACGTGATGAAGGCCGTGGTGGTACGTACCGCCAAGGACATCCGCCGCGCCGACGGTTCGGTGATCCGGTTCGATTCGAACGCCGCGGTCCTGATCGACAACAAGAAAGAGCCGGTCGGCACCCGTATCTTCGGCCCGGTTCCCCGCGAGCTTCGCGGCAAGAACCACATGAAGATCGTCTCGCTGGCCCCCGAAGTTCTGTAAGAAGGAGAGCGGACGATGCAGAAGATCCGCAAGGGCGACACGGTCGTCGTGCTCGCCGGCAAGGACAAGGGCCGGTCGGGTGAAGTCATTAAGGTGATGCCGAAGGACGGTCGTGCACTGGTGCGTGGGATCAACATGATCAAGCGCCACCAGCGTCAGACCGCTTCCCAGGAAGCCGGCATCATCAACAAGGAAGCCGGCATTCAGCTTTCCAACCTGGCGGTCGCAGACCCGAAGGACGGCAAGGCGACCCGCGTCGGCTTCAAGGTACTCGACGATGGCACCAAGGTGCGCGTCGCCAAGCGCTCGGGAGAGCAGATCAATGGCTGATACGGAAACCGCTTACGAGCCGCGCCTCAAGCGCGTCTATCGCGAAGAGGTCCGCAAGACGCTTCAGGACCAGTTCTCGTATCAGAACGAGATGCAGGTCCCGCGCGTCGACAAGATCGTCATCAACATGGGCGTCGGCGAGGCAACTGCCGACTCCAAGAAGCCGACGGTCGCTGCCGAGGACCTGGGCCGCATCGCGGGCCAGAAGCCGGTCATCACCTATGCGCGCAACTCCATCGCAGGCTTCAAGGTCCGCGAAGGCATGCCGATCGGCGCCAAGGTCACGCTGCGCAAGGACCGCATGTACGAGTTCATGGACCGGCTGGTGCAGATCGCACTGCCGCGTGTCCGCGACTTCCGCGGCCTGAACCCGAAGAGCTTCGACGGTCGTGGCAATTTCGCCATGGGCGTCAAGGAGCACATCGTGTTCCCGGAGATCAACTACGACAAGGTTGATCAGATGTGGGGCATGGACATCATCGTCTGTACGACGGCGAACACCGACGACGAAGCCCGGGCGCTGCTGACAGCGTTCAACTTCCCGTTCCGCCAGTAACGGCTGACGAGCAAAGGACGAGATAATGGCCAAAAAGGGCATGATCGAGCAGAACAAGCACCGTCAGAAGATGGTGGCGAAATACGCCGCCAAGCGGGCTGCTCTGAAGGCGATCACCAAGAATGCCGACGCCCCCATGGAAGAGCGCTTTCAGGCGCAGCTCCAACTCGCGGAACTGCCGCGGAACGGGTCGAAGGTTCGCATTCGTAACCGCTGCGAGGTGACGGGCCGTCCGCGCGCCTACTATCGCAAGCTGAAGATGAGCCGCATTGCGCTCCGGGACCTGGGCAACAACGGCCAGATCCCCGGTATCGTGAAGTCGAGCTGGTAAGGAGGTATAGACATGTCTTTGTCTGATCCGCTCGGCGATATGCTGACCCGTATCCGCAACGCCATCATGCGCAACAAGTCCTCGGTGACGACGCCCGCGTCGAAGCTGCGCGGCCGTGTGCTCGACGTCCTCAAGGACGAGGGCTACATCCGTGGCTACACCCAGACCGAATTCGTTGCCGGCAAGTCCGAGTACGAAATCGAGCTGAAGTACTACGAAGGCGGACCCGTCATCCGGGAGATCGCCCGCGTCTCGAAGCCTGGTCGTCGCGTCTATGTGTCGGCCAAGACGATTCCGCAGGTCGCGAACGGTCTGGGCATCTCGGTCCTGTCGACGCCGAAGGGCGTCATGGCCGACCATAGCGCCCGTGAACAGAATGTCGGCGGCGAGGTGCTCTGCCGCGTCTTCTGACGCGGCGGCACTGACGCCCAGCGAACGCACAGGGTTTCGAAATGTCTCGTATTGGTAAGAAGCCGATTGCACTGCCGGAGGGTGTCTCTGCCACCGTCGACGGTCAGACCGTGACGGCAAAGGGCCCTAAGGGCGAGCTCACCTTCGTGGTGAACGAGGAAGTCCTCGTGAAGATGGAAGACGGCGCGGTCCAGGTGGATCCGCGCGACAATTCCAAGGATGCACGCTCCAAGTGGGGCATGTCCCGCACGATGATCTCCAACATCGTCAACGGCGTGAAGACGGGCTTCGAGAAGAAGCTCGAGATCAACGGCGTCGGCTATCGTGCCTCGCTGCAGGGCAAGAACCTGCAGCTGGCCCTTGGCTTCTCGCACGATGTGATCTACCCGGTGCCGGAAGGTATCCAGATCACCGTGCCCAAGCCGACCGAGATCGTCATCTCGGGCATCGACCGTCAACGGGTCGGGCAGGTTGCGGCAGAGATTCGCGAGTACCGCGGCCCCGAGCCCTACAAGGGCAAGGGCGTCAAATATGCTGACGAGACGATCGTCCGCAAAGAGGGCAAGAAGAAGTAGGGCTCGTAATGGCTACCTTGAAGGAAAATCTGCGACGGCGGGCCTCGCGCATCCGCCGCTCGATCAAGAAGGTGGCGAACGGTCGTCCTCGGCTGTCCGTCCATCGGTCTTCGAAGAACATCTATGCGCAGATCATCGACGACACCGCGGGCCGTACGCTCGCCGCTGCCTCGACCCTCGACACCTCGCTGCGTTCGCAGCTGAAGACGGGTGCCGACACCGAGGCCGCTGCGGCGGTTGGCAAGCTGGTCGCCGAGCGTGCGAAGGAAGCCGGCGTCACCGACGTGGTTTTCGATCGTGGCGCGTTCATCTATCACGGCCGGATCAAGGCACTCGCCGAATCGGCACGTGAAGGCGGTCTCAACTTCTGAGGCCGCTCGGGCGCATCGCCCGTACCATTGCGGCCGCTTGACGCGGTCGCCACCGACAGACGCCTCCGGAAAAGAACAAGGAACAGGATATGGCGCCTCGTAACGATCGACGTGAAGACCGCGATGACGGTTTCGTCGACAAGCTCGTTCACATCAACCGCGTTGCCAAGGTGGTCAAGGGTGGCCGTCGCTTCGGCTTCGCTGCCCTCGTCGTCGTCGGCGACTTGAAGGGCCGCGTCGGCTTCGGCCACGGCAAGGCACGCGAAGTGCCTGAGGCCATCCGCAAGGCGACGGAAGCCGCCAAGCGCGATCTGATCTTCGTGCCGCTGCGCGACGGTCGTACGCTGCATCATGACGTCAGCGGTCGCCACGGCGCCGGCAAGGTCATCCTGCGCGCCGCCGAGGCCGGTACCGGCATCATCGCCGGCGGCCCGATGCGCGCCGTCTTCGAAGCCGTCGGCATGCATGACGTCGTCGCCAAGTCGCTCGGCTCGTCGAACCCCTACAACATGGTTCGCGCGACCTTCGACGGCCTGAAGCAGGCCATGCATCCGAAGGACGTCGCTTCGCGTCGCGGCATCAAGTACTCCGAGCTCCAGGCACGTCGCCGGGAAGTCATCGGTGCGCAGGCCGCTTCCGAGGATTGATTGGATGCGGGGAGTTCGGCGAACTCCTCGCGCTTTGACTGAAGGAGCCAATCGATGGCCGAAACCAAAACCGCAGGCAGCACCGTCACCGTCGTGCAGACCGGCAGCCCCATCCGTCGCTCCGCCGACCAGCGCCAGACGCTGATCGGCCTGGGGCTGAACAAGATGCACCGTCGCCGGACGCTCGAGGACACCCCCGCCGTGCGTGGGATGATCGCCAAGGTCGCCCATCTCGTGCGCGTGGTCGAGCCGGCCTGACGAGTGCGTGGAGCGGCATCGCGTTGGGCGCGGCCGCACCTGACCGTAATTTTGCCAGAGCATCGGGCTACCGCGCAGGGCAGGGCGTTGCCCACCCTCCGGTAGACCAGGAGAAGCAACATGAAACTCAATGAGATTTCCGACGTCGAGGGCGCGACCCACTCGCGCAAGCGTGTCGGTCGCGGAATCGGTTCGGGCAAGGGCAAGACCGGTGGTCGTGGCGTCAAGGGACAGAAGTCCCGTTCGGGCGTCTCGATCAACGGCTTCGAGGGCGGCCAGATGCCGCTGTTCCGCCGTCTGCCGAAGCGTGGCTTCGTCAACATCTTCGCCAAGAACTTCAACGTCGTGTCGCTCGGCCGCGTGCAGCAGGCGATCGACGCCGGCAAGCTCGACGCCTCGGCGACGGTCGATCTCGCAGCCCTCAAGGCTGCCGGTCTGGTGCGTCGCGCCAAGGACGGCGTGCGCGTCCTGGGCGACGGCGAACTGACCGTCAAGGTCTCCTTCCTCGTCGATGGCGCCTCCAAGTCGGCCGTCGAGAAGGTCGAGAAGGCTGGTGGTTCCATCAAGACCGTGGGAGCGGAAGCCTAAGGCTTCTTGCACCCGGCGGACGCGGCGTCTATCTCTCGGTCTTCCTCATGGAGGAGCCCGCCGGTAGACGGCGCGGCTGACGGTACGGGCGCGCATTCGATGCCGACCCGCCGGACAACCCCGGAGACAGGTAAAGTATGGCATCGGCTGCGGAACAACTCGCCGCGAATTTGAACTTTTCGGCCTTTGCGAAGGCTGAGGATCTCAAGAAGCGCATCTGGTTCACCCTGGGTGCGCTTCTGGTGTATCGGCTCGGCACCTACATTCCGATGCCGGGCATCAACCCTGACGCACTCGCGCAGGCCTTCCAGCAGCAGTCGACCGGCATTCTCGGTCTGTTCAACATGTTCTCTGGCGGTGCCGTCGGACGCATGGCGATCTTCGCGCTGGGAATCATGCCCTACATCTCAGCTTCCATCATCATTCAGCTGATGACGTCGGTCATTCCGTCGCTCGAGCAGCTGAAGAAGGAAGGCGAGCAGGGCCGCAAGGTCATCAATCAGTACACCCGCTACGGCACGGTGCTGCTGGCCACGGTCCAGGCCTACGGCATCGCCGCCGGCCTGCAGACCCAGCCCGGCATCGTCGTCGATCCGGGCATGTTCTTCCAGGTCTCCGCGGTGATCACGCTCGTTGGCGGCACCATGTTCCTGATGTGGCTCGGAGAGCAGATCACCGCCCGCGGCATCGGCAACGGCATCTCGCTGATCATCTTCGCCGGCATCGTGGCGCATCTGCCTTCGGCGATCGCGAATCTCCTCGAGCTCGGCCGCACCGGCGCGCTGTCCACCGCCGTGATCCTGCTGGTGATCGTCGTCGCGGTCGCCTGCATCGCGGTCATCGTGTTCTTCGAGCGCGCCCAGCGCCGCCTGCTGATCCAGTATCCCAAGCGCCAGGTCGGCAACCGGATGTTCCAGGGCGACACGTCGCATCTGCCGTTGAAGCTGAACACCGCCGGCGTCATCCCGCCGATCTTCGCATCCTCCCTCCTGCTTCTGCCGGTGACGATCGCGAATTTCACCAGCACGGAGGATCTGCCGGGCTGGGCTTCGGCGACGATCGCCTCGCTCGGCCACGGCCAGCCGCTCTACATGGCGATGTATGCCGGCCTGATCGCGTTCTTCGCCTTCTTCTACACGGCTGTCGTGTTTAATCCGAAGGACACGGCGGACAATCTGAAGAAGCATGGCGGCTTCATTCCGGGCATCCGTCCGGGCGAGCGCACGGCCGAATACATCGACTACGTGCTGACCCGCATCACGGTCGTCGGCGCCATCTATCTGGTGATCATCTGTCTTCTGCCGGAATTCCTGATCTCGGCCGTGGGTGTCCCGTTCTATCTCGGCGGCACGTCGCTGCTGATCGTCGTCAGCGTCACGATGGATACTGTCGCGCAGGTGCAGGGGCACCTCCTGGCGCACCAGTATGAGGGCCTCGTGAAGAAGGCGAAACTCAGGGGTGGAAGACGGGGGGCCAGATGAGGCTGATATTGTTGGGGCCGCCGGGAGCCGGGAAGGGCACCCAGGCGCAGCGCCTGATCGAAACGCACAAGATCCCGCAGCTCTCGACCGGCGACATGCTGCGGGCCGCTGTGACCGCCCAGTCCGAAGTCGGACTGAAAGCCAAGGCGGTGATGGATTCCGGCAATCTCGTCTCGGACGACATCGTCAACGCGATCGTCTCCGAGCGGATCGACCAGGCGGACTGCGCCGAAGGCTTCATCCTCGACGGGTATCCGCGGACGCTGAACCAGGCCGATGCGGTCGAGGCGATGCTGGAGCGCAAGGGCCTGAAGCTCGATCACGTGATCGAGATCAAGGTCGATGACGATATCCTCGTCAACCGCGTCTCCGGTCGCTTCTCCTGCGCCAGCTGCGGCGCGGTTTATCACGACGAGGACAAGCGTCCGAAGGTCGAGGGCGTCTGCGACGTCTGCGGCTCGACGGATTTCAAGCGCCGTCCCGACGACAATGCCGAGACCATGCGCACCCGGCTGCGGTCCTATTACAAGGACACCTCGCCGCTGGTCGGTTACTACCACTGCAAGGGCACGCTGCGTGCCGTCGATGGCATGCAGCCCATCGACGTGGTGACCGAGAGCATCGAACGCATCGTTTCGGGCAAGGCCTGACGCGTCGAAACCGGCGGCGGCCACGGCCGCCGCAAGGGGCGGGCGGTTGACTTGTCAAGCCCCGCTGATCTATAGCCTGCGCTATTCGCGAATCCTTAGCGATCGGCGCATGTCTTCATTCGGAGTCCTGCATCGGTCGCTTTCGGCTGCAGGGCCCCGCATCTTGTGTATGGCGGGCCCAGAGCCCATCTAATTCTAGGAGTATGGTTGTGGCCCGTATCGCTGGCGTCAACATCCCGACCAACAAGCGCGTCGTCATCGCGCTGCAGTACATCCATGGTATCGGCGCTGCCCATGCCAAGGACATCGTCAAGAAGGTCAATCTCGGCGACGAGCGCCGCGTCAACGACCTGACCGACGCTGAAGTCCTGCAGATCCGCGAGATCATCGACCGCGACTACCGCGTCGAGGGCGATCTGCGCCGCGAGACCGCAATGAACGTGAAGCGTCTGATGGACCTCGGCTGCTACCGCGGCCTGCGTCATCGTCGCAGCCTTCCGGTTCGCGGTCAGCGCACGCACACCAATGCCCGCACCCGCAAGGGTCCGGCAAAGGCGATCGCCGGCAAGAAGAAGTAAGACGGGTCCTTCCGGAACCGTTTCATACGATGCGGCGCGTCCTCGGGCGCGCCGTGGTGTAGCTGCCGGAATTACGGCGGTGTCGATATCAACAGGACAGTTTAATGGCTAAAGAAGCACAGCGCGTTCGCCGTCGCGAGCGCAAGAACATCACGTCGGGCGTCGCCCATGTGAGCTCGACCTTCAACAACACGCTGATCACCATCACCGATGCGCAGGGCAACTCGATTGCCTGGTCGTCGGCTGGCGCGCAGGGTTTCAAGGGCTCGCGCAAGTCGACGCCGTTCGCCGCGCAGGTCGCTGCCGAGGACGCCGCCAAGAAGGCGCAGGAACACGGCATGAAGACCCTCGAGGTCGAAGTCCGCGGTCCGGGTTCGGGTCGCGAGTCGGCGCTCCGCGCGCTGCAGGCCGCCGGTTTCACGATCACCTCGATCCGTGATGTCACGCCGATCCCGCACAACGGCGTGCGCCCCCGCAAGAAGCGCCGCGTCTGATGCTTTTCGCCGCGTTCGTCTGAGCGCGGTGTGCAGCCGACAGGAAGGGTTCCGCCTTCCGCACTCAGACCTATCGCCACGATTGGATGGTGGCGAGGAAACTGAAAGGCATCCGCATGATTGCTAGCAATTGGCAAGATCTTACCAAGCCGAACCAGGTGGTGTTCAAGAATGGCGGAAGCCGTTCGAAGGCGTCCCTGACGGCCGAGCCGCTGGAGCGCGGCTTCGGCCTGACGCTCGGCAACGCGCTGCGTCGCGTTCTTCTGTCGTCGCTCCAGGGTGCCGCCATCACGGCCATCCAGATCGACGGCGTTCTGCACGAGTTCTCCTCGATCCCGGGCGTCCGTGAAGACGTCACGGACATCGTCCTGAACGTCAAGGAAATCAACATCGGCATGCAGGGCGAAGGCCCGAAGCGGATGGTGGTGCGCAAGCAGGGCCCGGGCATCGTCCGCGCCGGCGACATCCAGACGGTCGGTGACATCGAGGTCCTGAACCCCGAGCACGAGATCTGCACCCTCGACGAGGGGGCCGAGATCCGCATGGAGTTCACGGTCAACACCGGCAAGGGCTACGTCCCGGCCGACCAGAACCGCGCCGAGGATGCGCCGATCGGGCTGATCCCGGTCGATTCGCTGTTCTCGCCGGTTAAGAAGGTGTCCTACAAGGTCGAGGCGACCCGCGAGGGTCAGGACCTGAACAAGGACAAGCTGACCATGCAGATCGAGACCGATGGCTCGATCAGCGGCGAGGACGCCGTGGCCTATGCCGCGCGCATCCTGCAGGACCAGCTTTCGGTGTTCGTGAACTTCGAGGAGCCGCAGCGCGACCAGCGCGCGCCGGCCGGTGCCGAGGAACAGATGGCCGAACTGGCCTTCAACCCGGCGCTGCTCAAGAAAGTTGACGAGCTCGAGCTGTCCGTGCGTTCGGCGAACTGCCTGAAGAACGACAACATCGTCTATATCGGTGATCTGATTCAGAAAACCGAGGCGGAGATGCTGCGTACGCCGAATTTCGGCCGCAAGTCGCTCAACGAGATCAAGGAAGTTCTCGCGTCCATGGGGCTGCATCTCGGCATGGAAGTGTCGGATTGGCCGCCGGAGAACATCGACGATCTGGCCAAGCGCTACGAAGACCAGTACTAGAACGAGACTGCCTCCCGCCGGCGCCTGCGTCGGCGGGAGGATTTCAATCATTCAAAGGAACGGCGGCCTGTCCCGAGAACGGGGCAGGGACGCAAAGATCCCGACTTCCGGCGCAATGACGCCGGCTTATTTGACTTGAGGAAATCCCATGCGCCACGCAAAACGCGGTCGTAAGCTTAATCGTACCGCCAGCCACCGTAAGGCGATGTTCGCCAACATGGTCGCTTCGCTGATCCTGCACGAGCAGATCGTTACCACCCTGCCGAAGGCCAAGGAACTGCGCCCGATCGTCGAGAAGATGATCACGCTGGGCAAGCGCGGCGATCTGCATGCGCGCCGCCAGGCGATCTCGCAGGTTCGCGATCCGTCGGTCATCGGCAAGCTGTTCGATACGCTGGCGCCGCGTTATGCCGAGCGCAACGGCGGTTACACCCGCGTCCTGAAGGCCGGCTTCCGCCGCGGCGACAACGCCCCGCTGGCCGTCATCGAATTCGTCGATCGTGACCCGGAAGCCCGTGGCGCCATCGATCGCGAGCGCGTCGAGGCCGAGGGCGAACTCGACGCAGCCTGATCGACCCGATCATCGGAACGAAGGAACGAGGGGCCCATGTGGCCCCTTTTTCATGTCCGCTCCACCCCACGCTGTCTGCCGGAGGGTGGCCGGCTGACCCGGGCGTAGTTGTGCGGGGTGGGACAGCACGAACGAGGAAGCTAGCGATGGCGCGGGATCGGGTGCTGCTCACCGGCATATCGGGTTTCATTGCAGGCCATGTTGCGCTGCGTCTGCTCCAGGCCGGCTACGATGTGCGCGGCACGGTGCGCGGGCTCGACAAGGCGGACGCCGTTCGCGGCCTGCTCGCCGCCGCCGGTGCGGATATCGATCGCCTGTCCCTGTTCGCTGCGGACCTCACCGACGACGCCGGCTGGATGGAGGCGGCGTCGGGCTGCCGCTATGTGCTGCACACCGCATCGCCATTTCCTGCAAGCCCGCCACGCGAGCGGCAGGCGCTGGTCCCGGCGGCCGTGAACGGCACCCTCCGGGTGATCGCCGCCGCGGAACGCGCCGGCGCCGAGCGGGTCGTCCTGACGTCGTCGGCCGCGGCGATCTATTCGGCCCATCCTCCGCGCCGCGGCGAGCGCTACGGCGAGGCCGACTGGTCGGACACGGAAAGCCCCGAGATCTCGGCCTACGCCCTGTCAAAGACCCTCGCCGAACGCGCTGCCTGGGACGCGGCGCGAGACGCAGGGCTCGACCTCGTGACGATCAATCCGGCGCTGGTTCTCGGGCCCCTGCTGAGGGCAGGCGCGGCGGGAGGCGAGGGCACATCGACCGCGCTTATCAGGGCCGTGATGGAGGGGCACATGCCCGTCGTTCCCGATCTCGCCTTCGCGCTTGCAGACGTCCGTGACGTCGCCGATGCGCATCTGGCGGCGATGACGACGCCGTCAGCGTCCGGACACCGCTTTGCCCTGTCCAGCGGCACGTTGAGCCTGATCGAGATCGGCAAGGTGGTGGGCGAGGCCTGCCCCGGCGAGGCACGCCGCTTGCCGCGCTGGACATTGCCCGACCGCGTCGTGCGGCTTGCGGCGATCCTGTTGGCGCAGGCACGCGCTGCCGTGCCCGAACTCGGTCGTCGCAAATCGCTCGACACCACGCCGGCGCGCGACATTCTCGGCCTGTCGGCACGGCCCCCGGAAGATGCCGTCGCTGCGATGGCGCAGAGCATCGCGCGACTGGCGCGGGCCGCCTGAGAGGCCCGCGCATGGGCCGCTCCAGCTTCGGCTGCTACGCATTTCGCGTATTCGGTAAGTGTGATGCAAATGCCATGGCGAGGGCCGCCGGGGCGTGGCATAGGCGGGGTCTCGGGGGAGCCAGCAGAAATTTCGTTCAAAACGAGGCAACCTTTTGGCGGCCGAACGCTTTTGCCCTCAAGAACGGGACGCAGCCACGCAAAAGTGGCGACATTTACGCGGATGAAACAACTTCTATGAAAAATGCGGACATCATGAACACCACGGGCCGGCTCTCCATGCGACGCACTTTTCTGACCCTCCTGTGTGCCATGGCGGCATTTGGCGTCCTGACCGCCAGCTACGCGACGGCCGACCTGCCTGACGAGGCGGTTGCGACCAGCACGCAGACGGCGGTCGCAGACTAGGCGACGCCTGCCACACAGATCGGAATGACGAGGAAGGGGCCGCAACGGCCCCTTTTTCGCGTCCGCGGTCTGGTCTATGCGAAAGCAGGCCGCCGTTGCGCGGCGTGACTTTTCGCAGGGCAGCATCCGGTTCCAGCGCCCGTTCAGGGTGCCGGTCCGATGCTGCCGAGCCACCACGGCGGACCGGATATGCAGATGAAACTGATTCTCGCGGGTCTACTGATTGGCGCCGGGGTACTCGCGGCCCCCTATCTCGACCTCTTCGACGGCGGCGATCCGAAGCCGTCCCTGGAGCAGGATACGGCGGGCAGCGCGGCGCCGGGCGATGGGTTGGTTCCCCTCGATGACGGCGATACGCTCGTCGCCGAGGCCGACACCGCCCCGACCGGGCAGCCGGTGCCGTCGGCCCCCGTCGGAGAGGCCGATGCCCGCGTGCCGGAGAGCCAGGCGCAGATCCAGCTCTCCTTCGCGCCTCTGGTGAAGCGGACCGCGCCAGCGGTGGTCAACGTCTATGCTGCGCGGGCCGTCCCGGCGCAGCGCTCGCCCTTCGCCGGCGATCCGTTCTTCGGTCAGTTCTTCGGCCAGCCGCGCAACCGCCAGCCGCGGATGGAATCGTCTCTCGGCTCCGGCGTCATCGTCGATGCGTCGGGCCTCGTGGTCACCAACAATCATGTCGTGGCCGACGCGGACGAGGTGAAGATCGGCTTTGCCGACGGGCGCGAGTTCAAAACCGAGGTCCTGCTCAAGGACGACAGCGTCGATCTGGCGGTGCTGAAGATCGAGGGCGAGGGGCCGTTTCCGACCCTGCCGATTGCCGATTCGGACCGGTTGCAGATCGGCGATCTCGTCCTGGCGATCGGCAATCCCTTCGGCATCGGCCAGACCGTGACCAGCGGCATCGTCTCGGCGCTCGCCAGAACCCATATCGGCGTCGACGATTTCGGCTTCTTCATCCAGACGGACGCGGCGATCAATCCGGGCAATTCCGGCGGCGCGCTGATCGGCATGTCGGGGGAACTGGTCGGGGTGAACACCGCCATCTTCTCGCGCTCGGGCGGCTCGAACGGCGTCGGCTTCGCCATTCCCGCCAACATGGTCGCAAGCTTCGTCCGTTCGGCCAAGGCCGGCGGCCGCTTCGAGCGCCCCTTCATCGGGGCGAGCTTCGTGCCGGTGACCGCCGACATCGCCGAGGCGGTGGGGCTCGACCGTCCGTCGGGGACCCTCGTCCGGGGCATCATGCCCGGTGGTCCCGCCGAAGCCGCGGGCCTGGCGGTCGGCGACGTGATCCTGGCGGTGGATGGCCTCGAGATCGGCGGCGCAGATGCCCTGGGCTACCGGCTGGCGACGGCCGGGATCGGCAAGACCGTGAGTCTGACAGTGCTGCGCGACGACGAACGCCGCACGCTGGAACTCCCGCTGCAGCCGGCGCCGGAGATACCGCCGCGCGACGCCCGCACCATCGACGGGCAGAATCCGTTCGCCGGTGCCACGGTCCTCAATCTGTCGCCGCGCGTCGCCCAAGAGTTCGACATGCCGCTCGAAAAGACCGGTGTCGTCGTGGCGGAGGTGGCGCGCGGCTCGCTCGCGCAGCGCTTCGGGCTGCGGCCGGGGGATATCGTCCTCGCCGTCAACGGCGAGCCGGTGACGACCACCAGGGAACTGGAGGCCGCCGCCATCGACAGCAATCGCGGCTGGAGCTTCGAGATCGACCGGAACGGACGCCGTCTGGCGCGGCGGGTGCGCTGACATGGCGGATCTCTTCGGCGACGGTGGTGGCAGTCCGAGCGAGCGGCCCCGGCCATCCGCAGCGGCGGTGGATGAGCGGAACGACCGCTCCCGGCCGCTGGCCGACCGGCTGCGGCCGCGCCAGCTCGGCGAGGTCGTCGGCCAGGAACATCTGACCGGCGAGGGCGGGGTCCTGTCGCGCATGCTCGAGGCGACGAGCCTCGGTTCGATGATCTTCTGGGGGCCGCCGGGCACCGGCAAGACCACCGTGGCGCGGCTGCTCGCCCATGAGGTGGACTACGCCTTCGAGCAGATCTCGGCGATCTTTTCCGGCGTCGCCGATTTGAAGAAGATGTTCGAGGCGGCGCGGCTGCGTCGCTCCAACGGCAGGCGCACGCTGCTCTTCGTCGACGAGATCCACCGCTTTAACCGCGCCCAGCAGGATTCCTTCCTGCCGGTCATGGAGGACGGCACCGTCGTCCTCGTCGGCGCGACGACCGAGAACCCGTCCTTCGAGCTCAACGCCGCTCTCCTGTCGCGGGCGCGTGTGCTGACCTTCAAGCCGCACGGTTCGGCCAGCCTCGTGAAGCTGCTGGAGCGGGCCGAGGCGACCGAGGGCATGGCGTTGCCGCTCGACGAGCAGGCGAGGGCCGTATTGCTGCGCATGGCGGATGGCGACGGCCGTGCCGCGCTGACGCTGGCAGAGGAGGTCTGGCGCGCCAGCCGCAAGGGCGAGATTTTCGACGCGGCGGGCCTTCAGGAGATCGTCCAGCGGCGCGCGCCTGTCTACGACAAGGGCCAGGACGGCCACTACAATCTGATCTCTGCGCTGCACAAGTCGGTCCGCGGCTCGGACCCGGACGCCGCCCTCTACTGGCTGTGCCGCATGCTTGACGCAGGGGAGAACCCCCTGTATCTCGGCCGCCGTCTGGTGCGCATGGCTTCCGAGGATATCGGACTGGCCGATCCCCGCGCGCTGGGCATTGCGCTCGCCGCCAAGGACGCCTTCGACTATCTCGGATCGCCGGAAGGCGAACTCGCGCTGGCCGAGGCGACCGTCTATCTGGCGAGCGCACCGAAATCCAACGCCGTCTACACCGCCTACAAGGCGGCCATGCGCGCGGCGAAGGAACACGGCTCGTTGCTGCCGCCGAAACACATTCTCAACGCCCCGACTGCGCTGATGCGCGACGAGGGCTACGGCTCCGGATACGCCTATGACCATGACGCGCCCGACGCGTTCTCCGGTCAGGACTATTTTCCGGACGAGATGGACCGGCAGCAATTCTACCGGCCGACTGATCGTGGTGCAGAGATCCCGATCGGCGACCGGCTTCAAAATTGGGCGAAACTTCGCCGCAATCGTGACCGCAGGGGTTGATACTTTTCCGGCGACGCCAAGTAATCAGCACCGGTGAGAATATCGCCGGAGTGTCCGCGTGCCCGATCTGTGGCAATATGGCGGCTTGATCGTCCGGGCTTCGTTTGACGCCCCCGAATTTCCATAATCGTGCAAAGCGAGGTTCAGATGTCTCTCGAACCGGGCCAATTGGCCGAACATTCGATAACCGATTACGAGGTCGGTCAAGACAACATGCAACGGTTCGGGCTGGATATTCATAATCCGGTTTTCCCGATTTCCGCCGGCGTCATCATCGCCTTCGTCACCTTCACCCTGCTGTTCCCGACGATGGCTGACGGCTTCTTCGGGTGGCTGCGTCCGGCGATCACCAACACCTTCGACTGGCTGTTCATCATCGCCGGCGACATCTTCGTGCTGTTCTGCCTGTTCCTGATCGTCTCGCCCTACGGCAAGATCCGGCTCGGCGGAAAGGACGCGCGTCCGGACTACGGCTATTTCGGCTGGTTCGCGATGCTGTTCGCCGCCGGCATGGGCATCGGCCTGATGTTCTACGGCGTGTCCGAGCCGATCACCCACTTCACCGCCGCCATGGAAGGCGGCTCGGCTGCACCGCTGGGTGGCGCTCCCGGCGACATCGAGGCGGCACGCCGTCTCGGCATGGCCGCCACGATCTACCATTGGGCGCTGCATCCCTGGGCGATCTACGCTGTGGTGGCGCTGGCCCTGGCCTTCTTCAGCTACAATCTCGGTCTGCCGCTGACCATCCGCTCGGCCTTCTATCCGCTTCTCGGCGAGAAGACCTGGGGCTGGCCCGGCCATCTGATCGACATCCTGGCGGTGTTCGCCACGCTGTTCGGTCTGGCGACCTCGCTCGGCTTCGGTGCGGAGCAGGCGGTGTCCGGTCTCAACTTCCTGTTCGGCGTGCCGGATTCGCTCCTGTCCAAGATCGTGCTGATCTGCCTGATCACCGCCGTCGCGCTGGTGTCGGTCGTGGCCGGCCTCGACGGTGGCGTGAAGCGGCTGTCGGAGCTGAACATGGTCCTGGCGCTGCTGCTGATGCTGTTCATCTTTGCAGTCGGGCCGACGATGGATCTCGTCTACGGCTTCTTCGGCAACTCGGTCGCCTATCTGCGCGAGGTGATCCCGCTGTCGAACCCGTTCGGCCGGACCGATGACGGCTATCGCACTGGCTGGACGACCTTCTACTGGGCCTGGTGGATCAGCTGGTCGCCCTTCGTCGGCATGTTCATTGCTCGCGTTTCGCGCGGTCGCACGGTGCGTGAGTTCATCACTTGCGTACTGCTCATCCCGACCGTCGTCTCGGTGATCTGGATGACGATCTTTGGCGGCACCGCGCTGACCGAAACGATCGCCGGCTACACCGGGATCGTGGACGCCGACCTCTCGGTCAAGCTGTTCGCCATGCTTGGCGAGCTGCCGCTGTCCTCGATCAGCTCGTTCATCGGCATCATCCTCGTGATCGTGTTCTTCGTCACCTCGTCGGACTCCGGTTCGCTGGTGATCGACACGATCACGGCAGGCGGCAAGATCGACGCGCCGGTGCCCCAGCGCATCTTCTGGGCGACCTTCGAAGGTCTGGTGGCGATCACGCTGCTGATCGGCGGTGGTCTGGCGGCCCTGCAGGGGGCGGCGATCACGACGGGCCTGCCCTTCGCGGTGCTGCTGCTCGTGCTCTGCTATTCGACGCTGCGCGGCCTCCATGGGGAGCTGAAGCAGCCGTTCCAGCAGCACGCCGAGGCGGAAGCGCGCGCCGCCGAGTAGGCCGCCTTCCCAGGACGACAAACCGACGGCGGGGCCAGCCACTGGCCCCGCCGTCTTGCGTTCGGACGGCTCTCTCGGCCCGCCGACACCGGGCTTCCCCTGCATCTTACGTCACGTCGCGCCATCGGTTAGAAGGCGGCCATGTCACAGCTTCTCCTCGTTGCCGCCGGCGGTGCCGTCGGCGCCACCCTCCGGCACCTCTCCGGCATCGCCGCCATGCGCCTGTTCGGCGCGGGATTTCCGTGGGGCACGGTCTTCGTGAACGTCTTCGGCTCGTTCCTGATGGGGCTGTTCATCGAGCTGGCGGCGCGACGCTTCGGAGCGTCGCAGGAAGTTCGCCTGTTCGTCGCCACCGGATGCCTCGGAGGCTTCACCACCTTCTCGACCTTTTCGCTCGATGCGATGGCTTTGGCCGAACGCGGATCCCACACACTGGCCGCGATCTACGTGATCGGGTCGGTGGTTGTGGGGATCGCGGCGTTGTTTGCCGGTCTCGCCCTCGCGCGCGGGCTCGCCTGATGCTATCTGCACCAGTTCAAGCGGAAGGCATGAGATAATGGCGTCGGTCGAACAAAGACGGATCGAGGATGACGAGGCAGGATTGCGCCTCGATCGTTGGTTCAAACTGCACTACCCGGGACTGGGCTTCGGCCATCTGCAGAAGCTGCTGCGCTCGGGACAGGTGCGCATCGACGGCGGTCGCGCCAAGACCGATACCCGCGTGCAGCCCGGGCAGATGGTTCGCATTCCGCCGATGAGCGGCGATGCGGGGCGCCCGAAGATCGGGCCGCTGACGGCCAACACCATGCGCGACAAGCACGATGACGAGGTGCTGTCGCAGATGCTGATCTACGAGGACGAGAAGGTCTTCGTCTTCAACAAGCCGGCGGGACTTGCGGTGCAGGGCGGCTCCGGCCTGAACCGGCATGTCGACAAGATGTTGGAGGCCTGGCGCAGCCGCAAGGGCGAGAAGCCCCGGCTGGTGCATCGTCTGGACCGCGACACCTCCGGCGTGCTGGTCGTCGCCCGCACCCGCGGCGCGGCGACCGCGCTGACCAAGGCATTTCGCGAGCGTGACACCAAGAAGACCTACTGGGCCATCCTCAAGGGCGTGCCGGTGCCCCATGAGGGCCGCATCTCGACCTTCCTCGTCAAGGAACAGACGCCGGACGGCGATCGCATGCGGACCGCCAAGCATGGCGAGGAGGGCGCCGACCATGCGCTCACCCATTACCGGGTCATCGAGAACCTGGCGCAGAACTTCTCCTGGGTGGAGATGGAGCCCTATACCGGCCGTACCCACCAGCTGCGCGTCCACGCGCTGCATATCGGCAACCCGATCCTCGGCGACCCGAAATATTTCGAGCACGACACCAACTGGGAGTTTCCGGGCGGCGTCCAGAAGCGGCTGCACCTGCACGCGCGCCGTATCGTCATCCCGCATCCGAGCGGCGGCTTCATCGACCAGATCGCGCCGCTGCCGCCCCACATGATCCAGACCTTCAATCTGTTCGGCTTCGACGAAACGGCGATGAACGACTGATGAAGGCCGTACTGTTCGATTGCGACGGCACGATCGCCGATTCCTGCGGGGTCATCTGCGCCACGATGCGCCTGGCCTTCGAGGCACATGGCCTGCCGGCGCCCGAGGATGCCGCGACGCGGGGCATTATCGGCCTGTCCCTCGACGAGGCGATCCGGCGGCTGCATCCCGTCGCCGAGCCGGCGCTCGTCGCGACTCTCGTCGACGGTTACCGGCAGGCCTTCCGCATCCAGCGCGCCGATCCCGATTTTCGTGAGCACCTGTTTCCCGGCATGAAGGCGCTGGTCCAGGACCTGGCGGCGCGCGACGACGTGTTCGTCGGGCTGGTGACCGGCAAGTCGCGCCGTGGCGTCGCCTCGATCTGCGAGGCCCATGGCCTGACCGACGCCTTCCTCGCGGTCCGCACGGCGGACGACTGCCCGTCCAAGCCGCATCCGGCGATGGTCGAGGAATGCTGTACCGTCTTCGGCGTGGCGCCGCGCGATGCGCTGGTCGTTGGCGATTCGATTTTCGACATGGAAATGGCCCGGGCTGCGGGCGCCGCGGCGCTGGGGGTTGCCTGGGGCACGCATGAGCCGGCGCCGCTGCTCGCCTCCGGCGCCTATGCCGTGACCGAAACCGTGACCGGGCTGGTCGAGAGCGTGGATCGCTGGCTGGCGGACCCGATCATCCAGCCCGCCATGCGGCAAGCCGCTCCGGCGCTGTAGGGCAGGTCCCGGCGAGGCCGGTTGACGACAATGGCATGTGGTGCGCCACGGGTGACAGCGCTCTGTGTGCGGCACGCAAGATGAGAGACACGGATGACGCAGGACAAGGCGAAGGCTGAACTGCCGAAGCGCTTCTACAGCGAGGTGACGCTGGCGCCGACCGACGACGGCTTCGCGGTCCTCCTCGATGGCCGGCCGGTGAAGACGCCCGGCCGACGGCCGCTCGCCGTCCCCATGCGGAGGGCCGCCGAGGTGGTCGCCGCCGAATGGGACGCCCAGCGCGAGCGCATCGATCCGGCGACCATGCCGATGACCCGGCTGGTCAACACCGTGGTCGAGGCGATCGCCGACGATCCGGTCCCGGTGCGTGACGATCTCGCCCGCTATATCGAGACCGATCTCCTGTTCTATCGCGCCGGCACGCCGGAGCGGCTGGTGGCGCGCCAGCAGGAGCTCTGGGACCCGGTGCTTGACTGGGCACGGGACAGCTTCGGCGCCCGCTATCTTCTGACCGAGGGCGTCATGCATGTCGCCCAGCCGCCCGCCGCGATCGCCGCCTTTAAGGAGCGGCTCGCCGGCATCGACGATCCCTTCAAGGTCGCGGCCATGCACCAGGCGACGACTTTGACCGGGTCGGCGCTGCTGGCCCTGGCCCTCGCCGAAGGGCATCTGTCGGCCGAGGACGTATGGCAGCGGGCCCATGTCGACGAAGACTGGAACATCGAACAATGGGGCGCCGACGACGAGGCGAGCGCCCGCCGCGAACTGCGCTGGCAGGAAATGCAGGTCGCGGCCGTCCTTCTGGACACCGAATAAGCCGGCCGCCGCTCGACCCGGGCGGCGGCACTGCTATGGTCTGCCCGCAGGGCAGAACGGTCGCAAGGACCGCGTACAGACGCAACAGGTGAGGAAACAGGCAATGCGCGACATGCTGTCGGAACTCGAGGCGCGGCGCGAGAAGGCCCGCGAAGGCGGCGGCACGAAGCGGATCGAGGCCCAGCACGCCAAGGGCAAGCTGACTGCCCGCGAACGGCTGACGGTGTTTCTCGACGAGGGCTCTTTCGAGGAGTTCGACATGTTCGTCCAGCACCGGGCGACCGATTTCGGCATGGACCAGCAGCATTATCCCGGCGACGGCGTCGTCACCGGCTGGGGCACGGTCAACGGACGCACCGTCTTCGTCTTCGCCAAGGATTTCACCGTGCTGGGCGGCTCCCTGTCGGAGGCCCATGCCGAGAAGGTGCAGAAGGTCCAGGATCTCGCCCTTCGCAACCGCGCCCCGATCATTGGGTTCTACGACGCCGGCGGTGCACGCATCCAGGAGGGCGTCGCGGCGCTCGGCGGCTATGCCGAGATCTTCCAGCGCAACGTGCTGGCTTCCGGCGTCATCCCGCAGATTTCGGTGATCATGGGCCCCTGTGCGGGCGGCGACGTCTATTCGCCGGCGATGACCGACTTCATCTTCATGGTCCGCGACACCTCCTACATGTTCGTCACCGGTCCCGACGTGGTGAAGACCGTGACCAACGAGACGGTCACTGCCGAGGAACTGGGCGGCGCCTCCATCCACACGGTGAAGTCGTCGATCGCCGACGGCGCCTATGACAACGACGTCGACGCGCTGTTGCAGATGCGGCGGCTGATCGACTTCCTGCCGGCCTCCAATACCTCGCCGGTGCCCGAGCTCGACTACAGCCAGTCGGTGACCGCCGAGGACGTGTCGCTGGACACGCTGATCCCGGACAACGCCAACAAGCCGTACGATATCAAGGAACTGATCCGGAAGACCGTCGACGAGGGCGACTTCTTCGAGATCCAGGCCGCCTTCGCCGGCAACATCGTCACAGGCTTCGGCCGCATCGAGGGCCGCACCGTCGGCATCGTCGCAAACCAGCCCATGGTGCTGGCCGGCGTTCTCGATTCCGATGCCTCGCGCAAGGCCGCGCGCTTCGTGCGCTTCTGCGACTGCTTCTCGATCCCCGTGGTGACCTTCGTCGACGTGCCGGGCTTCCTGCCGGGGACCGCGCAGGAATATGGCGGCCTGATCAAGCACGGCGCCAAGCTGCTCTTCGCCTATGCCGAGGCGACCGTGCCGAAGGTGACGGTGATCACCCGCAAGGCCTTCGGCGGCGCCTATGACGTCATGGCGTCCAAGCATCTGCGCGGCGACATCAACTATGCCTGGCCGACGGCGCAGATCGCGGTGATGGGCGCCAAGGGCGCGTCGGAGATCATCCACCGCAAGGACGCCAAGGATCCGGAGAAGCTGGCGGCCCACACCAAGGCCTACGAGGAGCGCTTCCTGTCGCCCTTTGTCGCCGCCGAGCGGGGCTATGTGGACGAGGTGATCATGCCGCATTCGACCCGCCGCCGGGTCTCGCGGGCGCTGGCGATGCTGCGCAACAAGGATCTCGAGAACCCCTGGAAGAAGCACGACAACATCCCGCTGTAAGGGGAGCTGAGGGCAGGGCGGCGAGGAGCGCTCGGCCTGCCTGGAATGCCGGCGATCAGTGCTGGGCCCATTCGGCGATGGCGGCGCCCATCGCCGGGTGCATAAGGTAGCCGTAGAGATCGTGCGGGTTGGAGACGAGGGCCCCGGTCGCCGCATCCGCATAGTGCCAGCAATTGTAGATCTTGCGGTCGCTGATCTGCCCGACGAAGCCGGCGCGCATCATCGCGCCGAAGGTGGACCGCATCCGCTCGACATGGGCGATGTAGTCGTCCTCGGCGTGGATGTTCCGCCATTGCCGGATCTGCCGTGGAAATTCCTCGTTCGCACGTGCCCAGCCGCCGAGCAGATTGCGCCGCACGCCCGGTTCGCCCAGCGGGCAGCCGCAGGTGATCCAGCGCGCGACATGGCCGCCACGCGCCCGCAGCGGCTCGTATTCGCTCATGTAGGACAGCTTCCACAACACGTCCCAGGCGACGATGCAGCCCATGCTGTGGGTCAGGAGGCAGATGTCGTCGCGCGCCTCCATCGCCGGGAGAAGCACCGACTGCAGTCGGCTTCGGATCGCCGAGGAGACGATCTGCGAGGTGAGATAGGCCGAGAAATCCGGCAGGGCGCTTGAGATCAGCCGGTCGTTCAGAAAGCCGAAGGTGAAGAGCTGGCCAAACAGGCTGGCGATGTCCGCCGCTTCGTCGAGCAGCCGCCAGTCCTCCGCCTCGGCCAGCACGGCACGATAGGTCGTCCGGTTGAAGCGGCGCAGCGCCGAGGTGAGGGCGTAGCCCGCCTCGATCAGGTCGAAGGGCAGGGCCGGCCGGAACGCATAGCGCGGATCGTTGGTCGCGGTGAGGATGGCGCGCTTGGCGAGATCGGCCGCGGCGATCTCGTTGTTGATGTCGCCATAATAGATGAAGGACAGCTTGAGGTCGCCGGCCTCGAGATCGGCCAGCGTGATCCCGGCGTCGGCCCGTCGCAGCCCCTCGCGAAGGGCCGTTCCGACCATCTCCGCCATCAGGCTGCCGGCTGGTTTCACCGATCGCCCGTGGACCAGAATCAGATGCTTCGCCATGTCCGGGCTCCGCACGCATCTGCCGCCCGGTCACGGTACTCTGGGTTGTGCCCGCACACAACCGCCGCCTGAACGACGAAAAGCGCCGCCCCGTTGCCGGAGCGGCGCTCGATTCGTCCCTGGCAGGCGAAGGCCTGCCGGAGCTTACTTGATCTTGGCTTCGCGGAACTCGACGTGCTTGCGCGCGACCGGGTCGTACTTGGTTTTGACCATCTTCTCCGTCATCGTGCGGCTGTTCTTGCGCGCGACGTAGAAGAAACCGGTGTCGGCGGTCGAGAGGAGCTTGATCTTGATCGTGGTTGCCTTGGCCATGGCCCTATCCGTTCGCTGATGCGTGCCGCGTCTCGAACCGACCGGCCCTGTGCCGGTGCCGTTCGTCCAGATGACGGCGGAAACCCAAATTGTTCGATTCGCGAAAAGCCGCTGCAGCGGTAGCACGCGACGATGCGCCGGCGCAGGGCGTCGGCGAATTCGAGCCGGACCATAGCCATGACGGCAGCCAAGTCAAGACCGGTCGCGGGCCCAGACCATGCGGGCGACGGTGAGAACCAGATAAAGCCCGAAGAACAGCGCCAAGGCCCAGGCAAATCCGTTGTAGCCGAAGAGATCCATCGAGGAACCGATGGTCTGCGGGCCGACCAGCATGCCGGCCGAATAGCAGAACACGAAGGCGGCGTTGGCGGCAGCGAGATCGGCGCCTCCGAGTCGCGAGCCGAGATGGGCAAGGCCGACCGTGTAGAGGCCGGCCACCACACCGCCCCACAGGAACAGGAGGCTCGCCATCAGCCACCAGTCGGTGCCCAGGAGCGGCAGGCACAGCGTGCCGGCCAGGCCGACCGCCGCGAACAGGGTCAGCAGCGAGCGCCGGTCCCGGACCCGGTCGGAGATCAGCCCGATCGGGATCTGCATCAGGACGTTGCCGAGGCCGATGGCGATGAGCAGTTGCGCGGCCGCGGCCTCCGTATAGCCGAGGCGTTCGCCATAGATCGGGAAGAGGGCGAATCCCCCGGCTTCGACCGCACCGAAGATCAGCACGGCGCCGGTGGCCGTCGGAACCGATACGATATGGCGCCAGAACGCGCCGTGACGCCGCTCGCCCAGCGCCGGCTGGCGGTCCCAGGCGAACAGCAGCGGGATCGCCGAGGCGAAGATGACGCCCGAGCCGATCGCGAAGGGCAGGAAGCCCTGCGAGCCCACCACCGAGAAGATGTAGGGGCCGAGCGCGAAGCCGAGCGACAGGACGGTCGCATAGATGCCGAGGATGAAGCCGCGGCGGCCCGGCGGCGCGGCGGCGTTGATCCAGAACTCCGACAGGACGAACAGCGCGGTGATGGCGAAGTGGAAGACCAGTCGCAGCGGGAACCACGTCCAGAAAGCGGTGAAATAGTAGAAGCCGAGGGCCGAGACGCCGGAGAGGACGATCGCGATCAGCATCGACAGCCGCACGCCAAGGACGCGCGCGATCGGCGTCACGAGTGGCGCGGCCAGCAGCGAGGCGACGCCCGCGACAGCCGTATTGGCGCCGATCATCGTGGTGGAGATGCCGCGGCTTTCGAGGATGACGCTGAGCAGCGGCAGGCCGAGACCGAGCGCGATGCCGACGGCGCTGATCGAGGCGATGGCGGCGCCGGCGGCAACCCAGTCGACGCGTTCGATCTCGGCTTCCGCTTCGGCCACGATGTTGTCGGCGGTTTGCCTGTCCATCGGTCACCGCCCCCGTTGCGTCAGAGCGATTCGCGCACGAACTGGCCGCGAATGGCCCGGTAGAACGGCATTGGCCGCGCCGGATCGCGCCAGGTCCCATCGGCGATGCGCGCCTTCAGATCGCCGACGATGCGCAGGGTGATCGGCGCCAGCGACAGCTCCTGGAGCCCGTTCAGATCGACCCAAGCGAGCTCTTCCAACTCGTCCGTCGGCAATTCGTCGAGGGCGAGCTGATGGCCGATCGCGTCGGCGGCGACGCAGAAGAAGCGGGTGTCGTAGCGCCGCGGGGGACCGGGCGGGGTGATCGCCCGCGCGATGGGCACCAGCATTTCCGGGGCCGGACGGATACCGCGTGCGCCGAAGACGCTCCAGTGCTCGCCCTTGCCGGCGAAGCTGCCCGGCGCGCCGATCATGGCGCCGGCCTCCTCGAAGGTTTCGCGGATCGCGGCGAGCGCCGTCGCGGTCGCCCGCCGGCGGTCGTAGCGGGCCGGGGGGCCGGCACAGAGGCGGTCGAAGGCGGGTTCGGAGAGGGCGAAGTCGCGGGCCAGTGCCAGATCGGACGGATCGACCCGGCCGCCGGGAAAGACGTAACGTCCCGGCATGAAGACATGCCTGGTGGAGCGCCGTCCCATCAGCACACGGGCCGTGCCGTCGCTGTCGTCGACGATCAGCAGCGTTCCGGCGTCGCGGATCGCCTTGGCCGCCGGCAGTCCGCTCGGCCGGGCGAGCCGTGCCCGTTCGGCGTTCAGTGTAGCGAGCGGATCACCGGCCTCGCTCACCCGACGCGATCCGCCTCGTCCTCGGTGCCGAAGCCGCCGAGGCGCAGCGACCACTGCAGGCCGATGGTGGCGCCCTTCAGCGGCTGCAGGAGCGCCAGCGAGAGCACCAGCGTGACCGGAACCCACATCGCCAGATGCGTCCACATCGACAAATCGTAGGAGGCTTCAATGCCCATGAAGAGCGCGACCACGATATGCCCGACGATGAAGATCGTCAGATAGGGCGGCAGATCGTCGGCGCGGTGATGGTGGATCTCCTGGCCGCATACGCTGCAGTCGTCGACGCTGCGCAGATAGCTGCGGAACAGCTTGCCTTCGCCGCAATTCGGGCAATGGCAGCGGAAGCCGTTGACGAGCGCCGGCCAGAGCGGGCGATCGCCTTCGGCCCTGTTGGCCCGGGCCTCGGCGTCTGCGTGCATGGTCACACTGTTCATCGTTTCTTCCTGACCTTCCCGGCGACGTTCTTCTCGCGGCGGCCGAAGCGCTGCTTGCGTCCGGTCTTGTGGAACGAGCCCGCCTCGCGCGGCAGCTTGCGCGGCTCACTGAGCATCTCGAACTGCATTGAGCCGGCCAGCGGAATGGCCTCCTTCAGACGAATCTCGACGGTGTCGCCGAGGCGGTAGCCGTTGCCGCTGCGGTCGCCAACCAGCGAACGTCCGACCTCGTCATAATGGAAGAACTCGTTCCCCAGTGTCGATATGGGAACGAAACCATCGGCGCCAAAGGCCGGAAGCGCGACGAAAAGACCCGCTTTTGTCACGCCGGCTATGCGTCCCTCGAAATTGTCGCCGATCCGGTCGGCCAGATGATGGGCGATCAGCCGGTCGACGGTGTCGCGCTCGGCCGCCATGGCCCGGCGTTCGGCCCGCGAGATCTCCTCGGCGGTCGCCTGGAGATTTTCCTCGTCCTCGCGGCTGAGCCCGCCTTCGCCGAGATCGAAGGCCGTGACCAGCGCCCGGTGCACGATGAGATCGGCATAGCGGCGGATCGGCGAGGTGAAATGCGCGTAACGGTCGAGGTTCAGGCCGAAATGGCCGATATTGTCGGGCGAGTAGACCGCCTGCGACTGGGAGCGCAGCACGACCTCGTTGACCAGGCTCTCGTGCTCGCTGGCCTTCACCTGGCTGAGGATGCCGTTGAAGTGTGAGGGGCGCAGCGTGCCGCTCTTGGCCAGCGAGATTTCCAGCGTGCGCAGGAACTCGCGCAGGGATTCCAGCTTGGCCAGGGACGGCGCGTCATGGGCGCGGTAGATCAGCGCCTGCCGCTTGGATTCGAGGCTCTCGGCCGCCGCCACATTGGCGAGGATCATGAACTCCTCGATCAGCCGGTGGGCGTCGAGGCGAGCCGGCACGACGACCTTCTCCACCCGGCCGTCGGCGCCGAGCTTGAGCTTGCGCTCGGGCAGATCGAGGTCGAGCGGCTGACGCCGCTCGCGCGCCGAACGGGCCAGCGCGTAGGCCGCCCAGAGCGGCTTCAGCATCGTTTCGGTCACATGCGGATCGACGTCGCCGGTCGCGCCGTCGATGGCCGCCTGGGCGGCCTCGTAGGCGATCTTGGCGTGGCTGCGCATCATCACGCGATGGAAGCTGTGGCGGCGCTTCTCGCCATTGGCGCCGAGCACCATCCGCACGGCGAGCGCCGGCCGGTCGACATTCTCGCGCAGCGAGCAGAGGTCGTTGGAAATGCGCTCGGGCAGCATCGGCACGACCCGGTCGGGGAAGTAGACCGAATTGCCGCGCAGCCGGGCCTCGGAATCGAGCTTGGTGCCGGGGCGGACGTAATATGAGACGTCGGCAATGGCGACGGTCACCACCATGCCGCCGGGATTGGCCGGGTCGTCGTCGGGCGCCGCATGGACCGCGTCGTCGTGATCCTTGGCGTCGGCGGGGTCGATGGTGACCAGCGGCAGGGACCGCCAGTCCTCGCGATGATCCATGCTGGCCGGGCCGGCGGCCTCGGCCTCGCTCAGCACCGCCTTCGGGAAGACATGCGGAATGGAATGGGCATGCAGCGCGATGGTCGAGATCGCGCGCTCCGATTCCATCGAGCCAACGACATCGGTCACGGTGGCGAAGGGCAGGCCGAGACGCGCCCTTGGCCCCGGCTCGACGGCCACGAGGTCGCCGTTACGGGCGCCGTTCTCGTCGCCGGGCTTGATGGCGTATTCCGGCTGCTTGCGCTCGACCGGTTCGACCCGGCCGCCGCCGCCGGGCTTGGCGCGGAACACGCCCAGGGCCGTCGTCTTGCGCTGTTCCAGAACGCGGATGATCCGGGCGATCCGGGTGCCGCCCTCGTCCTCCTCGATGCTGGCGAGGATGCGTTCGCCGAGGCCCGCCGCCGGGCTCTTGGCGCGATCCTGCCGCACGGCCAGACGCGGCCGCTCGCCATCGACGGCCTCGTCCCAGCTCACCGGTTCGGCGAGGAGACCGCCGTCGTCGTCGCGGCTGCGGATTTCCAGAACCGCCACCGGCGGCAAGACCCCCGGCGTCGAGAAGCGCTTGCGGCTTCCCGCCAGAAGCCCCTCGGCCTGCAGATCGGCCAAAAGGTCCTTGAGCGCGACGCGGCCGTCGCCCTTGACCGCAAAGGCCTTGGCGATGTCGCGCTTGGAGGCGCGGCCGGGATTGTCCGCGATGAAGCGGAGCACCGCCTCGCGCGTGAGCTCGGGCGGTGCGTCGTTCCGGGACCGGCCTTTCGCCAAGGTCTACTCCTGATCCCAGGGCACCGAATCGTCGGCGGCCTGCGGTTCGGTGGTTGTCTTCGCCGCCGGCTTCCTGGCCGCGGCAGTCTTCTTCGCGGGCGCCTTTTTGGCCGCCGGCTTCTTCACCGCTGCCTCGCCATCGGCATCGGCCTTCGCCGCCGTCTTCTTGGACGCCTTCTTGGCGGGCGCTTTCTTCGTGGCAGCCTTCTTGGCCGCCGGCTTCTTGGCAGGGGCCTTCTTGGCGTTCGGCGTCTTGCCGGTCTTCTCGACGCGCTCGTTGATCAGCTGGATCGCCTCTTCCAGCGTGACGCTGGCGGGATCCTTGGCTTTAGGCAGCGTCGCATTGACCTTGCCGACATTCACATAGGGCCCGAAACGGCCATCCCGAACGGTGATCTGGCCGCCATATTCGGGATGCTCGCCGAGGGTCGCCAGCGCCGCGGGAGTGCCGCGTCCGCGGCCGCCCTTTTCCTTCTTCTCCGCGATGACGGTGACGGCCCGGTTGAGGCCGACCTCGAACACGTCCTCGATGGTCTCGAGATTGGCGTACATGCCGTCATGGTTGAGGAACGGGCCGTAGCGTCCGAGCCCGGCCAGGATCGGCTTGCCGCTTTCCGGATGCAGCCCGACCTCGCGGGGGAGCGACAGCAGCCGCAGCGCCTTGTCGAGATCCATCTCGCTGGCCTGCCAGCCCTTGGGCAGGGACGAACGCTTGGCTTCCTTGCCTTCGCCGCGCTGGACGTAGGGGCCGAAGCGCCCCGTGCGCAGGGTCACCGGCTCGCCGGTCTCCGGATCGACACCGAGATCCGACGGACCCTCGTCGGCGGCCGCGCCATCGCCCGACATGTTGGTGCCGAGCTGGCGGGTATAGCCGCAATCGGGATAGTTCGAGCAGCCGACGAAGGCACCGAACTTGCCGAGCTTCAGCGACAGCTGGCCGTTGCCGCAGCGCGGGCAGGCGCGGGGCTCGGTGCCGTCTTCCTTGGGCGGGAAGACCAGCGGTCCCAGTTCGACATTCAGCGCATCGAGAACATTGGTGACCCGCAGTTCCTTGGTGCCGTCGACCTGCGCGGAGAAGTTCTGCCAGAATTCGCGCAGCACGTCCTTCCAGGCGAGCTGGCCGGCCGAGATCAGGTCGAGCTTCTCTTCCAGCGCCGCGGTGAAGTCGTATTCGACGTAGCGCTCGAAGAAATTGTGCAGGAACGCGGTGACGAGACGGCCCTTGGCGTCGGGCAGGAGCTTGCGGGCCTCCTGCACCACGTAGCCGCGGTCCTCCAGCGTCTGCAGCGTCGAGGCATAGGTCGAGGGCCGGCCGATGCCGAGCTCTTCCATCTTCTTGATCAGCGACGCCTCGGAATAGCGCGGCGGCGGCTCGGTGAAGTGCTGCGAGGCCTCGATGGCACGCTTGGCCAGATCCTCGTCGGCGAGGATTTCCGGCAGCCGGGCGCGGTCGTCGTCCTCGTCGCCGGGATCGCTCGCCTTGCTGTCGTCGCGGTGCTCGACATAGGCGCCGATGAAGCCGTCGAACTTGATGACCTGGCCGGTGGCGCGCAGGGTCGCGGTCTCGCTGCCATTGGTGGCGACGATCTCGGCGGTGGTGCGCTCGATCTCGGCGGAGGCCATCTGACTGGCGATGCAGCGCTTCCAGATCAGGTCGTAGAGCCGCGCCTGGTCGCGGTCGAGATAGCGCTCGACATCCTTGGGCGCGCGGCCGAACTCGGTCGGGCGGATGGCCTCGTGGGCCTCCTGCGCGTTCTTGGCCTTGCTCGAATAATAGCGCGGCTTTTCCGGGACATAGCGCTCGCCGAAAGCGGCGCCGATCGACTTGCGCGCGTCGGCGATCGCCTCGGGCGCCATCTGCACGCCGTCGGTCCGCATATAGGTGATCAGGCCGACGGTCTCGCCGCCGACATCGACGCCTTCATAGAGCCGCTGCGCGACCTGCATGGTGCGCGAGGCCGAGAAGCCGAGCTTGGCGGAGGCCGCCTGCTGCAGCGTCGAGGTAGTGAAGGGAGGGCCCGGATTGCGCTTGGTCGGCTTCGCCTGGACGCTGTCGACCCGGTAGGTCGCCCCGTCCAGCATGGCGCGGATCGTCTCGGCCTTGTCGCCGTCGCCGATCGACATCTTCTGCAGCTTGTCGCCGCCGAAGCCGGTGAGGCGGGCGCGGAAATCGTCGCCGCGCGGCGTCGCCAGCATCGCGGCAATCTGCCAGTACTCTTCCTTCTTGAAGCGCTCGATCTCCGCTTCGCGGTCGCAGACGAGGCGCAGCGCCACCGACTGGACGCGGCCCGCGGAGCGGGCGCCGGGCAGCTTGCGCCACAGCACCGGCGACAGGGTGAAGCCGACGAGATAGTCCAGCGCGCGACGGGCGAGATAGGCGTCCACCAGCGGCTCGTCGATGGCGCGCGGATTGGCCATCGCGTCGAGCACGGCCTTCTTGGTGATGGCGTTGAACACCACCCGGCTGACCGGCTTGGTGCCGATCACCTTCTTCTGCCGCAACACTTCCAGGACATGCCAGGAAATCGCTTCGCCTTCGCGATCCGGATCGGTGGCAAGCACGAGGCCGTCGGCCTTCTTGACCGCCTGAGCGATCTCGCTGATTCGCTTCACGGACGGCTTGCCGACCTCCCAGCTCATCGCGAAGTCCTCGTCCGGGCGCACCGAGCCGTCCTTGGCCGGCAGGTCGCGGACGTGACCATAGGAGGCGATCACCTGGTAGTTGCCGCCGAGATACTTGTTGATCGTCTTCGCTTTGGCGGGCGATTCAACGATGACGACATCCATGACAAGGCAGTCCTGAGAGAAGAGAGATGCGACCCGGTAAGGTCGCCTGTGCGGCGGAGAATTCAGCGACGAGCAGCGCGTCGACCGCACCGTCACATGGACAGTCCGGCGCGACCGGTCAACCCCGACTGGATCGTGACCTAGCAAAGGTTGCAACTAATAAGCGAAAATCTCTATAATCCCAACTTGCAACGGAGCGGTGGGCTTCAGGATCAGGGGCCAGTTCAAGCCGCGTTCGGGAGCGTGCCCAACATGACAGCACATCCGGAAGACCGGGAAGCGAGCTTGCGGTATGTCCGCGACATGCTGCGGCAACTTAAGGTTGTGTCCGGCGCGCCGCATAACTCGTTGCTGGGTTATTTCCTGGAGATGGCGCGTCTCGAGACCGAGCACCAGCTCACGACAGGTGCCAAGCGCTCACAGAAGTAGCGACACCAGTCCGCCAGGATGGCGCTCGAGGCGGCCTGCCAGATCGAGTTCGAGGAGCACGAGCTGCACGGCACCCGGCCGCGCTCCTGTGTGAAGAATGATGTCGTCGACATCGATCGGCGTCGGCCCGAGCGTCTCGACGATGCGCTCGCGTTCGCCCTCGGCCGGCTCGTCGGTGTCCTGGCCGGAGGGCGGTTCCTCGATCGCGGGCGGCATCCAGTCCATGCGGTCGTCCAGCGGTCGCAACGCCGCGATCACGTCGTTCGCCTCGGTCGCCAGGATCGCACCATTCTTCAAAAGCTGATTGGCGCCGGCGGCCCGCGGGTCGAGCGGCGATCCGGGCACGGCAAAGACGATCCGCCCGATCTCGGCGGCGATCCGCGCGCTGATCAGCGAGCCTGAACGCAGCGCCGCCTCGGTCACCACAAGACCAAGCGCCAGACCTGCGACGAGGCGGTTGCGCCGGGGAAAATCGCGCGAACGCGGCTCCCATCCGAACGGCCGCTCGGACAAAAGGCACCCGCCTTCGTCGACGATCTGGCGCATCAGCGGCCTGTTCTCGTCGGGATAGGGCCGGTCGAGGCCGCCGGCGAAGACGCCGATCGTGCCGGTGTTCAGCGCCGCCTCATGCGCGGCGGCGTCGATGCCGCGTGCAAGGCCCGAGACAACGACGTAGCCGGCCCGGCCGATCTCGTCGGCAAACTGGCGGGTTAGCTTGATGCCGGAAAGCGAGGCGTTGCGGGCACCCACCATGGCGACGGCAGGCAGATGGAGAACCGTCTCGGTGCCGATCACCGCCAGCACCGGCGGCGCACTCTCGGTGGCTTTGAGGAGGGGCGGGTAGTCGGGCTCGCCGAGACAGATGAAGCGGGCACCCATGCGGCTGGCCCGGTTCATCTCGTCCTCGACCGCGGCAAGGCTCTCGACACGGACGCTGCGGCCGCCCCGCGCTGCGAGCTCCGGCAGCGCCGCAAGCGCCGCCTCGGCGCCGCCATAGCGGTTGATCAACGACCGGAAGGTGGCGGGGCCGACATTCTCGCTGCGGATCAGCCGGAGCCAGGCGAGCCGCGTCTCGTCGGGAAGTCTGACGCCGTGGGGAGGGGCGTCAGGGGGGCTCACCCCTTGGCTCCGATCTTGCCCTCCGTACCGGCCAGCAGCCGGCGGATATTGGCGTGATGGCGGATATAGACGATGGCGGTCAGGATCGCAGTGAGGGCGGCGGCGTCCATGTAGCCGAGCGCGAGATAGACCGCCGGCACGACCAGCGTAGCGGCGAGCGCCGCCAGCGAGGAATAGCGGAAGAGGAAGGCCACCGAGAGCCAGACCACCGCGAAGACCAGGACGCCGATGGGCGCGATGCCGAGCAGGATGCCGAGATAGGTGGCGACGCCCTTGCCGCCCTTGAATCCGACCCAGACCGGGAAGAGGTGGCCGAGAAACGCCGCGAGACCCGCAAGGATCGCCGCTTCGCCGCCCCAGCGCGAGGCGATCAGGACCGGCACGGTGCCCTTGAGGACATCCCCGGCTAGCGTCAGCGCCGCCATCGGCTTGTTGCCGGTCCGCAGAGCGTTGGTCGCGCCGATATTGCCCGAACCGATCTTGCGGATGTCGCCGAGGCCGAAGAGCCGCGCGAAGATCAGCCCGAAGGGAATCGAGCCAACGAGGTAGCCGCCGGCAACGCAGGCCAGCCAGATCGGCCAGAGGCTCGAGTCCCAATCCACCATTCAGCCCCCGCTTCGGTCCGATTCTAAGAAGACTGTGCGGCCGGCGACGAAGGTCCGCAAGACCTGGCCCTGGAAGCGGGCGTTCTCGAAGGCGGTGTTCTTGGAGCGCGAGCGGATGCGGTCCTCGCTGAACAGGAACGGCGCCTCCAGATCGACCAGCGCCATGTCGGCGACGGATCCCGGTGCCAGCGTGCCGCGATCGAGGCCGAGGAGCTTCGCTGGCGCGGCGGTCAGCGCCTCGACGATGCGCGACAACGGCACGGCGCCGGAATGATGCAGCCGCAGCGCCGCCGGCAGCAGCGTCTCCAGGCCGATCGCGCCGCTCTCGGCCTCGGCGAAGGGCCGGCGCTTGCCGTCGGCGTCCTGCGGATCATGGGACGAGACGATGATGTCGATGGTGCCGTCGGCCAGCGCCTCGACCAGGGCGGCGCGATCCTCCTCGCGGCGCAGCGGCGGCGACAGGCGGAAGAAGGTGCGGTATTCGCCGATGTCGTTTTCGTTCAGCGACAGATGGTTGATCGATACGCCGGCCGTCGCCGCGATGCCGCGCCGTTTGGCCCGCCGCATGACATCGGCCGATTCGCCCAGCGAGAGTTTGGCGGCGTGGTAGCGGCAGCCGGTGAGGGCGGCGAGCCGCAGGTCGCGCTCCAGGGGAATGATCTCGGCCTCGGCTGGCGCGCCCGGCAGGCCGAGCCAGGAGGCCAGCAGCCCCTCGTTCATGACGCCGTTGCCGGTCAGCGCCGTATCCTGCGTTTCATGCATGACCAGGGCATCGAAATCGCGCGCATAGGTCATGATCCGGCGCAGCAGCACCGGGTCGGCGATGGTGTGGCGGCCGTCGGTGAAGGCGCGCACGCCGGCCCCGGTGAGAAGGCCGATCTCGCTCATCTCCTTGCCCTTCAGGCCGCGGGTGAGCGCCGCCGCGGGGAAGACGTTGACGACGGCAGTGTCGCGGGCCGTCCGCATCACGAATTCGGCGATCGCCACTTCATCAACCACCGGATTGGTGTCGGGCATGGTGAGGATCGAGGTGACGCCGCCGGCCGCCGCCGCCGCTGAGGCCGACGCGATGGTCTCGCGGTGCTCGCCGCCCGGCTCGCCGATGAACACCCGTGCGTCGACAAGGCCGGGCACCAGCAGCAGCCCGCGGCCGTCGACGATCTCGGCGCCGTCGGGTGCGCCCTGGTTAAGGGCGTCGGTGCACGCGGCGACGATATGGCCGTCGACAACGACGACCGTGCCGACCGCGTCCAGCGACCGGGCCGGGTCGATGATCCGCACATGTTCGATGACGGTGGGAGCTGCGACGCTCATGCCGACGCCTCCGGTCCGCCGATGAGGGCCGACATCACCGCCATGCGCACGGCGACGCCCATCTCCACCTGTTCCTCGATGACGCTCTGCGGCCCGTCGGCGATCTCTGAGGCGATCTCGACGCCGCGGTTCATCGGCCCGGGATGCATGACCAAGGCGTCGGGCCGGGCATGGCGCAGCTTGGCGGCGTCGAGGCCGAAATAGCGGAAATACTCGCGCACCGACGGCACGAAGGAGCCCTCCATGCGCTCGCGCTGCAGGCGCAGCATCATTACCACGTCGGCGTCCTTCAGTCCGTCTTCCATGCGCCGGTAGACCTCGACGCCCATCGATTCGATGCCGCTGGGCAGCAGCGTCGCCGGCGCGACGACGCGGACCCGGGCGCCCAGCGCATTGAGGAGCAGGATGTTGGAGCGCGCGACGCGGCTGTGCAGCACGTCGCCGCAGATCGTCACCGTGAGCCGGGCGATGCGGCCCTTGTGGCGCCGGATGGTGAGCGCGTCGAGCAGCGCCTGGGTCGGATGTTCGTGCGCGCCGTCGCCGGCATTGACCACCGAGCAGGCGACCTTCTGGGCCAGCAGCGCCACGGCGCCGGCCGAATGGTGCCGCACGATCAGGATGTCGGGCTGCATGGCGTTCAGCGTCATCGCCGTGTCGATCAGGGTCTCGCCCTTCTTCACCGACGAATTGGCGACCGCCATGTTCATGACGTCGGCGCCCAACCGCTTGCCGGCCAGTTCGAAGGACGCCTGGGTGCGGGTCGAGGCCTCGAAGAACAGGTTGATCTGGGTGCGGCCCTTCAGCGTCGACTTCTTCTTGTCGCGCCGGCGACTGACCGCCACCTCCGCCTCGGCCAGATCGATCAGCTGTTCGATCTCGTGGGGTTGCAGGCGGGCGATACCCAGAAGGTGTCGCTGGCCGAACGGGGGAAAAGGCAGGGTCGCGCTCATTAAAACGACGCCTATAGGCAATCCGTGGTTTAGCGGCAAGGATCGAGAGCAAGTGAAGCACAGGAGACGCGTGTGGCCGAGACGAATTTCCACACCCACGAAGTGACCAACCAGTCTTCCGACTATGCCGGTTTCAACGCCTTTCGCGGCGATCCCCTGCTGCGTCTCCTGGCCGCCGATTTCCCCGACCCGGTCCTGACGACACTGGAGCGGCACGGACGATTCTGCGGCTCCTTCGAGGCCCACGACCTGGCGCGGCTCGCTAATATTGAGACGCCGCGCCTGCGGCGCTTCGACGAGAAGGGCCGGCGGTTGGAACTGATCGACTATCATCCCGCCTATCACGCCCTGATGCGGCGCTCTATCTCCGACGGGCTGCACGCCTCGATCTGGCAGGGGCCGGAGGAGGAGGCCGGACGCCGCCATGCTGTGCGGGCCGCGCGCTTCTACATGACGGCCGGCGTCGAATGCGGCCATCTGTGCCCGCTCACCATGACCAGCGCCGCGGTCGCGGCGCTCGCGGCGGCACCCAGGCTGCGCGATGCCTGGCTGCCGGTGCTCGCGACGCGGCAATACGATCCCAGCGTCAAGGCGCCGCTGACCAAGGCGGGAATCACCCTCGGCATGGGCATGACCGAGAAGCAGGGCGGCACCGACGTGCGGGCCAACACCACCCGGGCAGTCGACGCCGGCGGCGGGCATTATCGGCTGACAGGGCACAAATGGTTCATGTCGGCGCCGATGTCCGACGGGTTCCTCGTTCTGGCGCAGACGCCGGAGGGGCCGACCTGCTTCCTGATGCCCCGGCGCCGCGACGATGGCTCGCTGAACGGGCTGCATTTCCAGCGCCTCAAGGACAAGCTCGGCAACCGCTCCAACGCCTCCTCCGAGGTCGAGTTCGTCGACGCCGACGCCCGGCGTGTCGGCGATCCCGGCAAGGGCGTGAAGACCATCATTGAGATGGTGACGCTGACCCGCCTCGACTGCGCGCTGGCCTCCGCGGGCCTCATGCGAGGCGCGCTCGCCGAGGCGGTGCATCACGCCCGCGAGCGCCGGGTGTTCGGCGAGACGCTGATCGAGCAGCCGCAGATGGTGCGCGTGCTGGCCGACATGGCACTGGACGTTGCGGCCGCGACGGTGCTGTCGTTCCGGCTCGCCGAAGCCTTCGACCGACGAACGGGAGAGGCGGCATCCGAGGCCGACGCGGCCTGGGCGCGGGTGATGACCCCGGTCACCAAATACTGGGTCTGCAAGATGGCCCCGGGGCTGACATACGAGGCGATGGAGTGTCTTGGCGGCAATGGCTATGTCGAGGACGGCAGGCTCGCCCGCGCCTATCGCGAAGCCCCGGTCAACGCGATCTGGGAGGGCTCCGGCAATGTGATGGCGCTCGACCTCGCCCGCATCCTGCAGCGCGACCCACAGGCCTTCGACACGGTGATTGCGACCATCGAGGCGGACATGGCCGAGACCGCCGGCGGCACACCGGGTGTCCTGCGCGCCGCGATGTCGATGGCGTTGGCGGACGAGGGGGCTTGCCGCTTGCTCGCCGAGCAGCTGGCCCTGGCGGGCGCCAGCGCCTCCATGCGCCGGCTGGGGTTGGGCCAGACCGCCGACGCGTTCACCGAGACGCGGCTCGGCGGTGTCTTCCGCGATACCTACGGCATGCTCGACCTGCGCCATGATTCGCGGGCGATCGTCGAGGATCTCTATCCGCCGATCCGCTGAGCCCGGCACGCCGGCATTGGCAACCGAAACCTGAGCTGCGGCGTTTGCATTGGAGGAGGCAAAGGAAGGGGACGCGTTAAGGTTAACAAACGGTTTCGATTGCGGCGGAGGCCTCTCACCGACAGGTTCGCCGTTAACGGATCGGTAACCGTGACGAGGAGGTTCCATGCGCAGAATGGCGACGACCCTGGCGCTCAGTGCCTGGATTGGGTTCGCGGCTGTCAGCAGTCTGCGGCTCATGGCGCATTCGGGCTGGCTTGATCCGCTGACCGCAGGAACCGCGGCCGCGCCGCTCCTGCAGGATCTCGCGATCGCCGCCGACCTCTATCTGCCGGCCCAGGCGACCCTCGTCTTCGCGGGCCTCTTCGTGGCGCTGGCCACGGGGCTGGGCATGGCGATCGCCGGTCTTTCCTCACCATCGGTTCTGGCCATTCGCCGGGCCGAGCCGCTGGCCGCGGCCGTGCTGGTGGCGCTCTTCGCCTTCTATGCGGCTGCGACCATCGCCGGATCGCCGCTCGCAACACTGTTCGGGGAGGGACCGGGCTTTCTGGTCGCGCTGGCGCTGACCTTCGGGGCGCTGCTGTTCGACCGCCTGATGGAAGTCGACGACGCCGCCGACGATGCGGCCTTCGAATCGGTTCTCAGGTCGATCCACGCCGCCGAGCGCGAGGCGCTGATGCGCCGCCATCGCTCGCCGTTCGGCGACAAGGGCGAGAGCCGCTGATGCGCACCTTCCTGGTGCTCTGGATCGGACCCCTGGTCTTTTTCTGGGGCTGGTACTTTCTCTCGCTGAACGATCTCGGCGGACCGCTCTTCTCCCGCGAAACCCACGACCGGGTCTTCATGGTCTACGGGGCGATCCTCGGCATCGAGCCGGCGACGATCCCGCCGCTGGTGGCGCGTGCGCTCGCGATCGACAGTCTGATCCTCGGCGCGATCCTCGCCTTCCGCCGCCGCAAGAAGATCCGGGCATGGTGGCAGGCCCGCCGCGCCGCGCGGCTCGCCCTGGCGAACGGTTTTGCCTACGAGCGCAGCGACGAAAGCCGGTCCAGCGCCCCCTGAAGAATGAAGGACGCGGCCGCCGAATCGATCCGCTCGGCCCGCTTCTTGCGCGACACGTCGGCTTCGAGCAGGCCGCGTTCGGCAGCCACCGTGGACAGCCGCTCGTCCCACAGGAGCACCGGCCGTTCGTCGAAGCGGCTGTAGTTGCGCAGGAAGGCCCGCGTCGCCTGGGCTCTCGGCCCCTCCGACCCGTCCATGTTCAGCGGCAGGCCGATGACGATGCCGACGATGCTGTCCTCGTTCAGCGCCGCCACCAGCGCGTTCGCATCGGCGGTGAACTTGGTACGACGCAGCACCTTGCGCGGCGTGGCGAAGCGCTGGCCGCGGTCCGACACGGCGAGGCCTATGGTCTTGGTGCCGAGGTCGAGACCGGCGATGGTCGTGCCGCTCGGGACGGCTTCGGCAAATTCTTCCAGCGGCATGATGGCCATCGCGTTCTCCTTGACCGGGGGGCGGGCCGGTGCAGTTAGCACGCGGAGTGCCGGACACCACCCACAGAACAGAGGTCCGGCCGGCGATCGGACCGCAAGGAGCCCCCATGAAGATCACCTATTTCGGCCATTCCGCATTCCGGATCGACACCGGCTCGTCGGTCATCCTGATCGACCCGTTCCTGTCCGGTAATCCGCATTTCAAGGACGATATCGACAGCGCCGTCGCGGGCGTCACCCATATCGTTCTCAGCCATGGTCACTTCGACCATGTCGGCGACACCGTCGATATCGCGAAGAAGCATGGCTGCAAGGTCGTCGGCACGTTCGAACTGGTCAGCTGGCTCGGCAAGAAGGGGATCGAGGCGATCGAGCCGATGAACACGGGCGGCACCGCGAGCTTCGACGACTTCACCGTCACACTGACGCAGGCGCTTCATTCCTCCGGCCATGTCGAGGAAGACGGGTCGGTGACCTATCTCGGCATGCCGAACGGTCTGGTCTTCCATTTCGCCAACGGCCCGACGGTCTATCACATGGGCGACACCGACATCTTCGCCGACATGGCGCTGATCGAGGAACTGCACGCACCGAAGGTCGCGATGGTGCCCGTCGGCGACCGGCTGACCATGGGCGCGGCGGTGGCGGCGCTCGCCTGCCGGCGCTACTTCAACTTCGACAAGATCATCCCGATCCACTGGGGTACGCTGCCGATCCTCGACCAGACCCCGGACAAGTTCACCGAGGCGATGGAAGGCGACGCCGGCAAGATCCTCAATCCGGCGATCGGCGAAGCCTTCGAGGTCTGACCGCACCCGTTTCAGCTTTCGGATCGGGACCGGACGGCCGGGGCGCAGAGCAGCGCCTCGGCCGTCCGGCCATTGCGGCGTTGCCTCGCAAGGGGCGCGCCGCTATAGCTCGCGCAATTCCTCTTGCAACCAGTAGGACCGCAATGTCCGTCGATGCTTCAACAGTCCGCCGGGTCGCCCGGCTGTCCCGGATCGCCGTTACCGACGACGAGGTCGTGGCGATGGAAAGCGAGCTCAATGCGATCCTCGGCTTCGTCGAACATCTCGGCGAGGTCGATGTCGAGGGCGTCGAGCCGATGACGTCGGTGATCCCGATGGTGATGAAGAAACGCGCCGACGAAGTGACAGACGGCGCCAAGGCCGACGACATCGTCGCCAACGCGCCGGCCAGCGAAGATCATTTCTTCGTCGTGCCGAAGGTGGTGGAATAGTCGCGCCATGACGGTGACCGTCGCGGTGGAATCACCGCTTCAGGATGAGTTGCGCGAACTGGTTGCCCGGCTGAACGATCATCTCCGGCCGCTGTCGCCGCCGGAGTTCCAGTTTCAGCTCACCGCCGAGCAGATGGCGGGTGAGGACACCACCGTCTTCGTGGTGCGCGATGATCAGTCCGTCGCGGTGGGGATGGGCGCGCTGAAGGTTCACTGCCCTGCGATCGGCGAGGTCAAGCGCATGTACACGACGCCGGAGGTGCGCGGGTCCGGGCTCGGCTGGCTGGTCCTGCAGTCCATCGAGGCCGAGGCGCGCCGCCGGGAACTCGGCCGGCTGGTACTAGAAACAGGCTCCACGGCCGGCTTCGAGGCGGCCTGGAGACTTTACGAACGATCCGGTTTCACGCGCTGCGGCGCCGTGCTCGACTATCCGGATTCCGATTACTGTCGATTTTACGAAAAGAAGCTGTCCCCATGACCGAGTTGACGTCTCTCACCATCGCCGAAGCGCGGGACAAGCTCGCGGCGAAGGAGTTTTCCGCGACCGAGCTGACGCAGGCCTACAATGCCGCGATCGAGGCCGCCAACCCGCAGATCAACGCCTATGTGGCGGTGACGCCGGACAAGGCGCTGGCCATGGCGAAGGCCTCCGACGAACGCCTGGCCAAGGGCGAGGCGGGCGCGCTCGAAGGCATTCCGATGGGCATCAAGGACCTGTTCGCCACCGAGGGCGTCCACACCCAGGCCGCGTCGCATATTCTCGACGGGTTCGAGCCGCGCTACGAATCGACGGTGACCGCCAATCTGTGGGCCGACGGCGCCGTCATGCTGGGCAAGCTCAACATGGACGAGTTCGCCATGGGCTCGTCCAACGAGACCTCCTATTACGGCCCGGTGAAGAACCCCTGGCGCCGCAAGGGCTCGAATGCCGATCTGGTGCCCGGCGGCTCGTCCGGCGGTTCGGCCGCTGCGGTCTCGGCGCATCTGTGCGCCGGCGCGACGGCCACCGACACCGGCGGCTCGATCCGCCAGCCCGCGGCGCTGACCGGCACGGTCGGCATCAAGCCGACCTATGGCCGCTGCTCGCGCTGGGGCACGGTGGCCTTCGCGTCGTCGCTCGACCAGGCCGGCCCGATTGCCCGCGACGTGCGCGATGCGGCGATCCTTCTGAAATCCATGGCCTCCGTCGACCCCAAGGACACCACCTCGGTCGACCTGCCGGTGCCGGACTACGAGGCCGCGGTCGGCCGTTCGGTGAAGGGCCTGCGCATCGGCATTCCGAAGGAATACCGAGTCGACAACATGCCGGAGGAGATCGAGGCGCTCTGGCAGCAGGGCATCGCCTGGCTGCGCGACGCCGGCGCCGAGATCGTCGACGTCTCGCTGCCGCACACGAAATACGCCCTGCCGGCCTACTACATCGTCGCGCCGGCCGAAGCCTCGTCGAACCTCGCCCGTTATGACGGTGTGCGCTACGGCCTGCGCGTGCCCGGCAAGGACGTTGCCGAGATGTACGAGAACACCCGCGCCGCCGGTTTCGGCCGCGAGGTGAAGCGCCGTATCATGATCGGCACCTACGTGCTGTCGGCCGGCTATTACGACGCCTATTACCTGCGCGCCCAGAAGGTCCGCACGCTGATCAAACGCGACTTCGAGACCGTCTATGCCGACGGCATCGACGCGCTGCTGACGCCGGCGACGCCCTCGGCCGCCTTCGGTATCGCCGATCAGGACATGGCCTCCGATCCGGTGAAGATGTATCTGAACGACATCTTCACGGTGACCGTGAACATGGCCGGCCTGCCGGGCCTCGCCGTTCCCGCGGGTCTCTCCGGCGACGGGCTGCCGCTCGGTCTCCAGCTGATCGGCCGGCCCTTCGAGGAAGAGACCCTGTTTGCGATCGGCAGCGCCATCGAGCAGGCGGCCGGCCGCTTCGAACCGGCAAAATGGTGGTAGGCTGATGGCGGATCTTCGCAAGGCACTCGATCTCTTGGCGGCGGGCGACTGGCACGGCGCCCACGCGATCGTGCAGGACGATCACTCCGCCGATGCAGCCTGGATCCACGCACATCTCCACCGCGTCGAAGGCGACCAGGGCAATGCCGAATACTGGTATCGCCGCGCCGGGCGCGAGCCGAGCGCGCAGAGCCTAGAGGCCGAGCGCGACACGATCGTCGCCGCACTCGGTCGCTGACCGGCTGCAGCCGCTTCGGCGTGCTGCGCCACCGGACCGTTATCACGCATTGAACCAGCCGTTCTGGCAGCCCATCTTCAGTTTCTGGACACGCCCATGACCCTCGTCGACACCCGAACGCCCGATCCGAAGAATTTCATCTCCGGCGCCACCGGCGACTGGGAGATCGTCGTCGGCATGGAGGTCCACGCCCAGGTGACGTCCGAGGCGAAGCTGTTCTCCGGCGCCTCGACCGATTTCGGCGGCGCCCCCAACGATCATGTCAGCCTCGTCGACGCGGCCATGCCGGGCATGCTGCCGGTGATCAACGAGGAATGCGTGCGACAGGCGGTGCGCACCGGCCTCGGCCTCAAGGCCGAGATCAAGCACCGCTCGGTGTTCGACCGGAAGAACTACTTCTATCCGGACCTGCCGCAGGGCTACCAGATCTCCCAGTTCAAGGACCCGATCGTCGGCGAGGGCATCGTCTCGGTCTCCGTCGGCCCGGATTCCAAGGGCGAGTTCGAGGAGATCGAGATCGGCGTCGAGCGGCTGCATCTCGAACAGGATGCCGGCAAGTCGATGCACGACCAGCATCCGACCATGTCCTATGTCGATCTGAACCGCTCCGGCGTCGCGCTGATGGAGATCGTCTCCAAGCCCGACATGCGCTCGGCCGACGAGGCCAAGGCGTATCTGACCAAGCTGCGGACCATCCTGCGTTATCTGGGCACCTGCGACGGCAACATGGACGAGGGCTCCATGCGCGCCGACGTCAATGTCTCGGTGCGGCGTCCCGGCGGCGACTTCGGCACGCGCTGCGAGATCAAGAACGTCAACTCCATCCGCTTCGTCGGCCAGTGCATCGAAGCCGAGGCACGCCGTCAGGTCGCGATCCTCGAGGATGGCGGCACCATCGACCAGGAGACCCGCCTCTACGATCCGGCCAAGGGCGAGACCCGCGCCATGCGGTCCAAGGAAGAGGCGCATGATTACCGCTACTTCCCGGACCCGGACCTTCTGCCGCTGGAATTCGACCAGGCCTATGTCGACGCGCTGCTCGAAGGCCTGCCGGAACTGCCGGACGCCAAGAAGAACCGGCTGATCCGCGATGCCGGCCTGTCGGCCTACGACGCGTCGATCCTCGTCTCCGAAAAGGCCATCGCCGACTATTACGAGGCCGTCGCGAAGGGCCGCGACGCCAAGCAGGCCGCCAACTGGGTCATCAACGACCTCCTGGGCGCGCTGAACAAGGCCGGCAAGGACATCGGCGAGACGCCGGTGACCGCGGACCAACTCGGGGCGATCCTCGACATGATCCGCGCCGAGACGATCTCCGGCAAGATCGCCAAGGACCTGTTTGAGATCGTCTGGAACGAGGGCGGCGATCCGGAGACGATCGTCGACGAGCGCGGCATGAAGCAGGTCACCGACACCGGCGCCATCGAGACGGCGGTGGACGAGGTGATCGCGGCCAATCCCGACAAGGTCGAGCAGGCCCGCGCCAAGCCGACCATGGCCGGCTGGTTCGTCGGCCAGGTGATGAAGGCGACCGGCGGCAAGGCCAATCCCCAGGCGGTCAACGCGCTGGTCAAGCAGAAGCTCGGCGTGGAATGACCTTCTTCGTCCGCACCGCCGGCGCGGCCGATCTGGAGGCGATCAGCCAGTTGCTCGGCGAGACCTGGCACGCGACCTACGACCACATCTACGGGCCTGAGCGGGTGAGCGAGATCACCCGCTCGTGGCATTCGGTCGAGGCGCTCAGGCCGCGGATCAACCGGCTGAACTCGGAGTTCCTGGTCGCTGACGACGGCACGCGGCTGGGCGGCATGGCCTATGCCGCCGCCACAGCCGGCGACGGCAAGATGGTCGTCCTGCACCAGATCTATGTGCGGCCCGGCAGCCAGCGCCAGGGCATCGGCCGCGATCTTCTGGCGGAGATTTCCGACTGCTTCCCGACGGCGCGCACGCTGCGCCTCGAGGTCGAGGAAGCCAACACGCCGGCGATCGACTTCTACCGCGCGCACGGTTTCACCCAGACCGGCTCCACCGCCAATTGCGGCTGTGCCGATTCGGGCATTCCGGCCGCCGTCTACGAGAAGAAGCTGGCCGCCGGCTGAGCCGGGCAGGGCGCCGCCGAAGGGCGGAGCGAACGCGATCCATGGTGGACATTTTGCGGCCGCGGCAGCATAACGTCCCCGCATCGACACGGACTGGAATTCCCATGAAGGAATGGCTGCTGCAGATCTTCACCTGGTGGCAAGGCCAGACGATCGGCACGAGATTCTACACCTGGCGCAAGGGCCAGAAGGTCGGCGAGGACGATGCCGGCAACCAGTATTACCAGAACGCCGACGGCACCAAGCGCTGGGTCATCTACAACGGCCCGGCCGAGGCGTCGATGATCGCCGGCGGCTGGCATGGCTGGATCCATTACCGGGTCGATACGCCGCCGTCGAAGGAAGACTACAAGCCGCGCGCCTGGCAGAAGCCGCACCAGCCGAACTACACCGGCACGGCCAAGGCCTATCGGCCGCAGGGCTCGCTGCTCACTCCGTCCGAGCGCCCGCGCGTCACCGACGATTACGACGCCTGGACGCCGTGATCGCACGGCGGTCCGAAGCGCGATCGGCCGCCTGACCGGATCGGCTTTCGCCCTTTTCGATCGCGGCCCGGACGATCTCCCTGTCATCGCCGCATTCTGCCGGCAGACACAGCGCGTATTGCCCGGCCCGGCGGGCCGGAAATGTTGAGGACGCCCCCATGAACCGTCGGCTATGTGCGTCGATCCTGTTTGCCGTGACAACCGGTCTGGCGCTGGTTCCGGCGTCGGCGCAGCAGCGCATCGCCAACAAGGTCGCGGTCTTCTCCGGGCTCGACAAGATCACCGGCCGGATCACCAGCTTCGACGTCTATATCGACGAGACGGTGCAGTTCGGCGCCCTGCAGGTGACGCCGAAGGTCTGCTACACCAGCGCCGAGGGTGAGGCCGCCAAGACCGACGCCTTCGTGAAGGTCGACGAGATCACCCTGCAGCGCGACATCCGCCAGATCTTCTCCGGCTGGATGTTCGCCGCGTCTCCCGGTCTCAACGCCGTCGAGCACCCGGTCTATGATGTCTGGCTGAAGAGTTGCAAAAGCGAATCGGATGTCCCGGCGCCTGCCGGGTAGAAGGTCGCATCCACCGTGATCGCCTCGGCCAGCAGCGCCTGATAGGCATCGCGGTCGATCTCGATCGCGCCGAAGCGTTCCAGATGGCCGGTCAGGAACTGGGTGTCGAGGAGCTGGTAGCCGCCACGGCACAGTCGCTCCCACAGATAGGCCAGCGCCACCTTGGACGCATCGGTGCGGCGCGAGAACATGCTCTCGCCGAAGAACGCGCCGCCCAGCGACACGCCATACAGGCCCCCGACCAGCTCGTCGCCGTCCCACGCTTCCACCGAATGGGCAAAGCCCTCCTGCGCCAGCGCCAGCGTGAGTGAGCGGATCTGGCCGTTGATCCAGGTCTCCATGCGCCCCGGCGCGGCTTCCGCGCAGCCGTCGACCACCGCCGCGAAGGCGGTGTCGACGCGAATGTCGAAGGGCGCCCGGCGGATGGTCTTGCGCAGGCTGCGCGGCAGGTGGAAGCCGTCCAGCGGCAGGATTCCCCGCTCGGTCGGATCGATCCAGAAGATGCCCGGATCGTCCGCCTTTTCCGCCATCGGAAAGATGCCGCAGGCATAGGCCTTCAGCAGGATGGACGGGGTGATCTCGAAACGCTGGCCACCACGCCGTGTCATGATCCTACCCTGCTGATCTGCGGGCGAGATACTTTTCCAGCCAGTGGATGTCGTAGTCGCCCTTGGCGACGTCCGGATTGTCCACGAGGTCACGGAACAGCGGCAGCGTGGTCTTCACGCCGTCCACCACGATCTCGTCGAGGGCGCGCCGCAGCCGCATCATGCATTCGGTCCGGGTGCGGCCGTGCACGATCAGCTTGCCGATCAGGCTGTCGTAGAAGGGCGGGATCGAATAGCCCTGATAGACGCCCGAATCGACCCGCACGCCGAGCCCGCCCGGCATGTGGTAATGGGTGATCCGCCCCGGCGAGGGTGCGAAGGTCTCCGGGTCCTCGGCGTTGATCCGGCACTCGATCGCATGGCCGGCGAACTGGATGTCGGCCTGCGTCACCGACAGGCCCTGGCCGCTGGCGACGCGGATCTGCTCGTGAACGAGGTCCAGCCCGGTGATGGCTTCCGTCACCGGATGCTCCACCTGCAGGCGGGTGTTCATCTCGATGAAATAGAACTCGCCGTTCTCATACAGGAACTCGATCGTGCCGGCGCCGCGATAGCCGAGCTTGGCGATGGCGTTGGCGCAGATCATGCCGATCCGGTCGCGCTGCTCCTGGTCGAGCGCCGGCGAGCTGGCCTCTTCCCAGACCTTCTGGTGGCGGCGCTGCAGTGAGCAGTCGCGTTCGCCCAGATGAATGCCGTTGCCGGCGCCGTCGCCGAAGACCTGCACCTCAATATGGCGCGGCTTCTCCAGATACTTCTCCAGATAGACGGCATCGTCGCCGAAGGCCGCTCCGGCTTCCGAACGGGCCGTGGAGAGCGCCATCGACAGGTCCTGCGCCGTCTTCGCGACCTTCATGCCGCGGCCACCGCCGCCGGCCGAAGCCTTGACGATGACCGGATAGCCGATCTCCGCGGCGATCCGTGCCGCCTCGTCGTCGTCGGTCACCGCGCCCGCCGAGCCGGGGACGACGGGAATGCCGAGACGCTTGGCGGTGCGCTTGGCCTCGATCTTGTCGCCCATGATCCGGATATGCTCGGCGGTGGGGCCGATAAAGGTGATCTTGTGGGCGTCGAGAATGTCGGCGAAACGCGCATTCTCGGACAGGAAGCCGTAGCCGGGATGCACGGCATCGGCGCCGGACACCTCGCAGGCCGCCACGATCTGCGGAATGTTCAGATAGCTGTCGCGGGCCGGCGGCGGACCGATGCAGACGCTCTCGTCGGCAAGGCGCACATGCATGGCCGTGTTGTCGGCGGTGGAGTGGACGGCCACCGTCGGGATGCCGAGCTCCTTGCAGGCGCGCAGCACCCGCAGGGCGATCTCGCCGCGGTTGGCGATCAGGACCTTCTTGACCATGCCGCGCCCCTTACGCGATCACGACGAGCGGTTCGCCGTATTCCACTGGCTGCGCATTCTCGACCAGGATCTTGGTCACCGTGCCGGCGCGCGGCGCGGGAATCTGGTTCATCGTCTTCATCGCCTCGATGATCAGCAGCGTCTCGCCCTCGGCGACCTTCTGGCCGACCTCGACGAAGGCGCGCGCGCCCGGAGCCGACGACAGGTAGATCGTGCCGACCATCGGCGAGGGGACCGTGCCCTTCTCCGGGCCGGTGGCGGCCGCCGGTGCGGCTGGCTGCTCGGCGTGCTGCGCCGGAGCGGCGGGCGCCGGGCTCGACGGCGCGGCGTAGTGCATCGGCTGGGCGTAGCCGCCATAATCCTTCTGGCGGGAGACGCGGACGCGCATCTCGCCGTGCTCGACCTCGATCTCGGTCAGATCGGTGTCCTTCAGGATGCTCGCCATCTCGCGGACGAACGACGGGTCGACAGAGTGGTCTTCTTTCGACATGCGATTCCTTCGGTCTATTCGACTCGATTGTTCACAGGCGCGCCTTGAGGGCCGCAATGGCGAGTTCGTAACCCACCGGGCCGAAGCCGGCGATCATGCCGACGGCGACCGGCGCGATCAGGCTCTTGTGCCTGATCTCCTCGCGCGCGTGAATGTTGGACAGATGCACCTCCACGACGGGCTTTCCGAAGACCCGGAGCGCGTCGTGAAGGGCGAGGGAAGTATGGGTGTAGGCGGCGGCGTTGATGACGATCGCCACGGCGCGTTCGCGCGCTTCGTGGATCCAGTCGACCAGTTCGCCCTCATGGTTGGACTGCCGGAACACGATCTCGAAGCCGGCGTCCGCCGCCACGTCGCGACAGCGGGCCTCGATGTCGGCCAGCGTCGTCGTGCCATAGATCTCGGGCTCGCGGGTTCCGAGCGTATTGAGATTGGGGCCGTTGAGAAAGTAGATCGTCGAGGTCATCGACCCTCGGTCTTTTCTGGCAATCGCACGCGCGCCGCGCGGCTCACAGCCCCGTATAGAGGCATCGGCAGCGTGGGGAAAGCGCCCCGACGGGCGTTTCGTTCCCTCAGCGGTTCCTCAACAGGCAATGGTTCCGCATTCGCGCACATTGGCGATGCTCGCCTGCAGATTGTCGAGACCGACCGCCCCGGGAACCACCTCTTCGCCGACCACATAGGACGGCGTGCCGTTGATGCCGAGTCGGGTCGCCATCTCGTTCGACTGCCTCAGCGCCTCCGTCACTGCGGACGACTGCATGGCCGTGCGCAGGGCAGCCTCCTCGACGCCGAAGTCCCCGGCCACCGCGATGGCGCTTGCCTCGTTCGCGGTGCCGCGCGAGCCGAGCAGCGCGCGGTGATAGGCTGCGTATTCGTTCGGGGCGATCTCGCGGAAGGCAAGGGAGACCCGCGCCGCTTCCAGCGACTGCGGCCCCAGCACCGGGATCTCCTTCAGGACGAAGCGGATGTTCGGATCGGCCGCGAGCAGCGCATCCATGTCCTGCATCGCCTTTTTGCAGTAGCCGCAATTGTAGTCGAAGAACTCGACCACGGTGACGTCGCCATCGGGATTGCCGAGCACCGTGCCCTCGGGCGTCTCGAACAGCGCCGGCCCGACTTCGGCGATCGCCGCCTTCTGGGCCGCCGACTGGTCGGCCGTCCGCTTGGCCTCCAGCGCGTCGAGCGCTTCCAGCAGCACTTCGGGATGCTCGATCAGATAGGCGCGGACGATCGTCTCGATCGCGTCGGTCTGCTTCGCGTCGAACGACGTCTGCGCCGCCGCGGGCGCGCTGTCCTGCGCGTTGGCGGCGCCGGCTGCGATCAGCGGAAGCGTGCAGGCGAGGGCCGTTGCGGCGGTCAGGCGTCGGATGGAAAGCACGGGTGCGGCGTCCTTCTGTTCGGTTCGGTGCGGATCGCCGGTCAGCGAATCTCGGTTTGGATGATGTCCTGCGCCGCCCGCCAGGGCGGTGTGCCCGGCTGCAGCTTCTGCTGGGCGCGGATGGCGAAGATCTTCGCCTGACGGAAGGCACCGCCATGCCAGTAGCCTTCGGCGGTGGCAAGTTCGGCGCGGCCGACTTCGCCGATCCGCCCGTAGGCCATGGCGAGGAACCGGTAGGCGACGGAATTGTCCGGATCCGAGCTGAGGCCCTCGCGGATCAGGCGAATCGCCTCCTCCATCTTGGCCGGATCGCCGCTGGTCACCAGCGCCTGGCCGATCTCGGCCTTCAGGATGCCCGAGCCGGTCTTGTCCAGCCGGGCGGCCTTCGAATAGGCGGCCGCCGCCTCCTGGGAGCGTCCAGCATCGACGAGGATATCGCCACGCAGTTCGTAGAAGAAGGCGTTGTTCGGCTGGGCCTTGAGGAGCGCATCGACCTTGGCGAGCGCCGAGGCCGGGGACCCGGCGAGATGCGTGGCGATCGCGTCGCCGTAATAGGCCGCCAGACTGCGCGGATCGCGGGCGAACATCCGGCGGACTGCCCCGGCGCCGTCATTGTAGGCGACGATCTTGGCCCGGGCGAGATTGTGGCGCACGGCCAGTTCCGGCTTGTCGGCCCGGTCGTAGAACCGGCTTTCCTGGGCCAGCCGCTGCAGAGCCGCAATGCGGTCGCGCGGCATCGGATGCGAGGAAGTGTAGTTCCCGCCGCTGCTGCGGGCGAAGAGATTGCCGCGATCGAGGATCTCGAAGGTCTCGACCAGCCCCCGGGCCGACTGGCCGGTCGCTTCCAGATAGGTGAGGGCGGACCGGTCGGCGGTGGACTCTTCGCCGCGCTGGTAGCTGAGCAGGTTGCGCTGGGCGATACCGCCGCCCCCCATCATCACTCCTGCCCCGGCGCTGACCGCGCTGCCGCCGCCGGCGGCGGCGCCCGCCGCCGCGATTCCGGCGCCGAGAAGGCTCGCGACCACGGCGATGGCCTGCGAGCGCTCCAGCTGTTCGCGCAGCCGCTGCTGGTGACCGCCGGCCAGGTGGCCGATCTCGTGGGCGAGGATGCCGATCAGCTGGTTCGGAGTCTGCGTCGCGGTGATCGCGCCGGTATTGATGTAGATGCGGCGGCCGGAGACGAACGCGTTGAAGGCGTCGGAATTGACCAGCACGATCTCGATGCCTGAACGCGACAGGCCCGCCGCCTTCAGCAGCGGACGCGCATAGTCGGCGACCAGCGCCTCGATCTCGGCGTCCCGCACGATCGGCAGGCTGGCCTTGTCCTTCCCGGCGGCCTGAACGCTAACCGGTGCCAGTGCCACGGATGCCGCCAGGATCATCGATGTGATGCGGGCGGAGATCGCGCCGAGCGACATGTTCATGCTAGTCCCCTCCGATGCTGGCCGATGACCGATCGTCAATTCCCGATGCGATCCCGGCACTGTCTGGCAATCCTCACCCCAATCCGGCGAAATCGAGGCGAAACATGCGGTCCGACCTGTCCGAAACCCTCACGATGATGGCATCAAAGCGGTCCGACATCGACCCGTTTCGCGCCATGGACGTTCTGGCCGAAGCCAACCGGATGATCGCACGGGGCCACCGGGTGCTGTCGCTGGCCGTTGGCCAGCCGGCCGCGCCGGCGCCGCAGATCGCGCGCGATGCCGCCCGCTGCATGCTCGACCATGGCCGCATCGCCTATACCGATGCGCTCGGGCGCCAGGATCTTCGCGAGCGCATCGCCCGCCACTACGCCGACGCCTACGGCCAGACGGTGGATGCCGCGCAGATCATGATCACCACCGGCTCGTCGGCGGGCTTCAACCTGACCTTTCTCGCCGCCTTCGATCCGGGTGACAAGATCGCGCTGGCTGCGCCCGGCTACCCCGCCTATCGCAACATCCTGCGCGCGCTCGGGCTGGTGCCGGTAGAGATCGAGATCGACCGGACCACCGGCTACATCCTGACCGCCGAGCATCTGCGCGCCGCCCATGAGGAGCACCGGCTCGCCGGGGTCCTGATCGCCAGCCCGGCCAACCCCACCGGCACCGTCACGCCCCGCGACGAGCTGCGCCGGCTGGTCGAATATGCCGATGCCGAAAACATCCGCTTCGTCTCCGACGAGATCTATCACGGCCTTGCCTACGGCCGGGCCGAAGCGACGGCGCTGGAGTTCTCCGACCGGCCGATCATCGTCAACTCCTTCTCCAAATATTACTGCATGACCGGCTGGCGGATCGGCTGGCTGATTCTGCCCAAGGCGCTGCTGCGGGCTGCCGAGCGGATCGGCCAGAGCCTCTACATCTCCGCGCCGGAGCTCTCGCAGGTCGCGGCCGCGGCGGCGTTCGACGCGACCGCCGAACTCGACGTCGTGCGTGACGGCTATGTGAAGAATCGCGACCTCATCGCCAGACGGCTGCCCGAGCTCGGCTTCCGCGATATCGCCCCCATCGATGGCGCGTTCTACGCCTATGCCGCGATCCCCGAGGGCGAATCCGGCGCCACGCGGTTCGCCGCGGACATCCTTCAGCGCTGCCATGTGGCGATCACCCCCGGCACCGACTTCGACACCCGCCGCGGCGAGAACTTCGTGCGGCTGTCCTACGCCTGCGACCACGCAACGCTCGCCGAGGCGCTGGACCGGATCGCCGACCGCCGCACCGGCTGACCGGCAGCGCCGACCCCGGCGCCCGACAACAGACCCGGAACGCAAAACGGGCGGCCCGATGGGCCGCCCGTTTTCATGTCTGCCGTGTCCCGCGCCTGGGCGCGAGGTGGCGCGCTCGCCCTAGAAGAAGCTCCGGCGCGCCCACCAGCCGGTCCGGCGCGGCTTCTCGGGCTTGGCCTCGGCGTCGTTCGAGGTGCTCGATGTGACCACCGGGTCGGACGATTCCGGCGCGGCGGGCGTATCGTCGTTGGCTGCGGCCGCCGCGGTCTCTTCGGCTGCGACAGGCTGTGCCTCGACCGGTGCCGGCGCGCTGGTGGCCACCGGCTCGGCGGCCAGAGCCGGCATTGCAGGCTCAGCCACGACCGCCGTGTCGGCGTTGTCGGCCGCTTCGCTCTGCGCGGCGACCGGCTCGGCGGGCGACGCCACCGGCGCATCCTCGGCGACTGGGGCCGGCGTTGCGGCGACCTGATCCGACATCACCGTCGTTGCGGTGGCGTGAATCGGCTGCGCGTCCGAAGCCTGATCGGCTGCGACATCACCGGACGGCTGGCCGGATTCCCCCTCGCCATTCTGGTCCTCGCGATTGCGGCGACCACCGCGACGGCCGCGGCGGCGGCGCTTGCGGCCCCGGTCGCTGTCGTCGTCGGTCCGGCTGGTGCTGCGATGCGCGCCATCCGTCTCGTCGTCACCTTCGGAATCGCCGTCGCGATCGTCGCCATTGTCCTGATCCGAACGGTCGTCGCGCGACTGGCCGTCGGCCACGGTCTCGTCCTCGTCACCCGACCGCTTGCGCCGACGCCGGCGGCGGCGGCGACCGCCGCCTTCCGAATTGTCCGACCCGTTCTGGTCTTCCTCCGCACGGCCCTTGTCTTCGGCCGCGGGCTTCTCTTCGGCGATCCGGTCGAGTTCGTCGGCCGCGCGGCGTGCCGCTTCTTCGTCCGCCGCGTCGTCGAGCGCATCGCTGACGGCGAGGGCGTCCGGCTGACCGGCATCGATAGTGATTTCCGGCTTCGTTGCTTCGGCACCATGGGCGATAGTGATCGCCTGGTGGCCGGCGCTGTCGTCGGCTTCCAAGATGATGCGCAGGCCGTGATGGTGCTCGAGTTCCTCGATCCGCTGGCGCTTCTCGTTGAGGACGTAGAGCGCCGTCGAGGTCGGAACCTTGACGATGAGATCGTGGTCGGCGTGCTTCTGGAGATGCTCCTCGATCGTGCGCAGCACGTGCAGCGCCGACGAGGAGGACGAGCGGATATGGCCCGTGCCCTCGCAGACCGGGCAGGTCTGCATGGTCGATTCCAGCACGCTGGCGCGAATCCGCTGGCGGCTCATCTCCAGCAGGCCGAAATGCGAGATGCTGCCGACCTGGATACGGGCGCGGTCGCTCTTCAGGCACTCCTTGATCTTCTTCTCGACGGCGCGGTTGTTGCGCTTCTCGTCCATGTCGATGAAGTCGATGACGATCAGGCCGGCGAGGTCGCGCAGACGCAGCTGGCGCGCCACCTCTTCGGCGGCTTCCATGTTGGTCTGGTAGGCCGTGTCCTCGATCGAGTGTTCCTTGGTGGAACGCCCCGAATTGACGTCGATGGCGACCAGCGCCTCGGTCTGGTTGATGATGATGTAGCCGCCCGACTTCAGCGTGACGTGGGGCTGCACCATCTTGTCGAGCTGCGATTCGATGCCCTGCCGCACGAAGATCGGGGTTGGGTCACGATAGGGCTGCACGACCTTCGCCTGGCTCGGCATGAGCATCCGCATGAAGTCCTTGGCTTCGCGGTAGCCCGTCTCGCCGGCGACGAGAATCTGGTCGATGTCCTTGTTGTAGAGGTCGCGGATCGATCGCTTGATCAGGCTGCCTTCCTCATAGACGAGGGCAGGGGCGATCGAGGACAGCGTGACGGTGCGCACCGTCTCCCACAGCCGCATCAGATATTCGTAGTCGCGCTTGACCTCCGGCTTGGTGCGGTTGGCACCGGCCGTGCGCAGGATGATGCCCATGCCGCGCGGCACGTCGAGCTCGCGCACGACGTCCTTCAGCCGCTTGCGGTCGGCCGCATTGGTGATCTTGCGCGAGATGCCGCCGCCACGCGCCGTGTTCGGCATCAGCACCGAATAGCGACCGGCCAGCGACAGATAGGTGGTCAGGGCCGCGCCCTTGTTGCCGCGCTCTTCCTTGACGACCTGCACCAGCAGGATCTGCCGACGCTTGATGACTTCCTGGATCTTGTACTGGCGGCGCTGGCGTGCCTGGCGGACCGGCACTTCCTCCATGGCGTCCTCGGAGCCGATCTGGTCGATCTCGTCGTCGCCGTCCTCGTCGCCATTGCTCTCGTCGTCGCCGGACGCGCGGGTGCGGCCGCGCCGACCACGGCCGCCGCGCCGGCCCCGCGAAGACCGCTCGGACCCGTTCTCCTCGTCGTCACCGTCGCCGCCGGACGTCGTGATGCCATCGGCATCGGCGTCTGCGTCGTGATCGTCGTCGGACTCGGTGGCGCGGATTTCGGTCTCATCGCCATGGGCCTCGCCCTGATCGGCGTCGCTCGACGCCGCGTCGGAGCCGGCCTCGTCACCGGTCTCGTCGATCTCGGCCTTTTCCGAGACGGTGTCGTCGCTGTGTGCGGCAGACTTGCTGCGCGATCCGCGACGCGAACGGGTCGGCTTCGGCTCGTCGGCCTCTTCCTCTTCCATCGCGCGCTGGAGGTCTTCCTCGATCAGCGCCTGACGGTCGGCCTTGGGGATCTGGTAATAGTCGGGATGGATCTCGCTGAAGGCGAGGAAGCCGTGGCGGTTGCCACCATATTCGACAAAGGCGGCCTGGAGCGAGGGTTCGACCCGCGTCACCTTCGCCAGATAGATATTTCCCTTGAGCTGCTTCTTGTGTTCGGATTCGAAATCGAATTCCTCGACCCGGCTACCCCGGACGACGACGACGCGCGTCTCCTCCTGGTGGGACGCGTCGATCAGCATTTTGTTTGCCATGAAAGGACTCCCGGGCGCTCGCACCAGGTCGCGGCAAGGCGTCATGCGCCTGCCTGTCGACGGGAGGGCGCGAGCCCGTATCGGTGGAATCTGGCATTGCAGCGCGGCCGTGACTCGACGGCGCCAGACCCCTTGTGAAGGGATGCGGCGGGTATCGGAGAACGGGAGCTGGTGACAAGATTCGACCTGTAACAACTACATGGCCGCTCGGGCGGCCGACGAAACGGGCGAATTGGCGGCTTGCGAGCCGGGCACATTCGCGACGTTGGAAATCCGCCGGGAAGGAAACTCCTGCGGCGAAATGAAAATTCTGCTCGAGGCTCGGTGACTGGTCGCAGGATCGCAAACCTGCCGCGACGTTTTCGCCGCAGCCGTGCCGACGTCCGCGGGGCACTCGTGCCTCCGAATCGGCAGCTGCATGTGATTCCGCATCACTAAGCCTCGGTTCGATTTTATGACGGGAATGCCTAATAAACAAGTGCGGCGCGGCGATTGTGGTCGCAAGGTAAGAGATCGCACGAGGCGTGGGCGCGAAGCGGCATACCGGCTGTCGCCGGAGCGGCTGCCGGGCGCCGCAACCTTTCGGCCGCGCAACTTTGAGTCCTCGCCCCAGTCTCATCAACATTGTCGCGTCAGCAGGGATGGCCTATCGCGCAGAGAACGCGACACGCTGCGACCGGGAAGGGTGCAATGACAGGACGATGCCGGAACGTGGTGGCCGAGCTTGCCCGGACAGCCCTGGCGGCTGTGGTAGCGCTCCTGCTGTGGGGCGCCCAGTCTCCCGCGCTCGCCGAGGACCGGATCATCACCGCGGTGACCCAGGCGGCCGACGCGGACGCCTTCACCGTCGCGTTCGACGTCATCGGCAAGCCCGAGGCGCGGGTCCTGCATCTGCGCAATCCCGAGCGGATCGCTGTCGATTTCGAGGACACCCTCTCTGCTGCCGCGCTGGATGCTCCGCCCGACAACGCGCTCGTTTCGGCGAGCCGCCATGGCCTCGTCGCGGCCGATCGTTATCGCTTCATCTTCACGCTCAAGGGTGCGGCCAGCGCCGAACTCGACCGCGCCGCGACGGCGAACGGCGAGACGCTTTCCCTGACCATCCGACCGGCGACGTCCGGCAAGGTTGCTGCGGCGTCGCCGTCGAGGCCGGCGCCGGAGGTCCCCGCCGACGCCGGACCCGATGTGCCGGCGGCCGTGCCGCAGGGGCGTGTCCTGAAGGTCGTGCTCGACGCCGGACATGGCGGCGTCGACAAGGGCGCCGTGTCGAAGTCGGGCACGCTGGAGAAGGAGATCAACCTCGCCATGGCGCTGGCTCTCCGCGACGCGTTGCAGGCCCGCGGCGATGTCGAGGTGACGCTGACCCGCGACGACGATACATTCATTCCGCTGGAGGAGCGCGCGGCGATCGGCCGCCGCGAACGCGCCGACCTGTTCATCTCCATCCATGCCGACTCGATCCGCTATGCCGATCTGCGGGGCGCGACCGTCTATACGCTCTCGGAGACCGCCTCGGACGAGCTCTCGCGCGAGATCGCCGCGTCGGAAAATGCCGCCGACCGCTTTGCCGGCGAGGAATGGCAGCGCGACGAGCCGACCGTCTTCGACATCCTTCTCGACCTGACGCGGCGCGAGACCGTTAGCTTCTCCGAGCATTTCGCCTCGTCGCTGGTGCGGGACCTGCGGCGCGAGGACATCCGCCTGATCAACCGGCCGAAACGCTCCGCCGGATTCAAGGTGCTGACTGCGCCGGACGTCCCCTCGGTGCTGGTCGAACTCGGCTTTCTGTCGAATCGCGAGGACGAGAAGCTCCTGACGGACGCCGCCTGGCGCAAGGACACCGCCGCGGCGATCGCCCAGGCGGTGATGGATTTCTTCGGGGAAAAGGTCGCCGAACCGCGCAAGCCCGGCTAATCGGGCACGCGCATCCGGGCGGATGTGGTAAATCGACAACGCTTGCCTGCATTGCGGGGCCGTCATGCACCCATGTCCATGGCCTCGCCGCATTTGCGCAGCAGGAAAACGTTAAAAGGACGTTCGCTGCGCGCCATGCGCGGCGGATGTTGCAAATTCCCGGCCAAGGCTCGTGCGAGCCGATGCGGGGAGCATGAACCGGACCGGCGCGGCGGCGCCGGGCGGACGGAGTTTCGATGATCAGACTGCTCGGCTATTTCTTTGCCATCGGTGCCGTCTTCTTCCTCGTGGTGGCCGGCGGCTTCGCCTGGTACATCGAGAAGATGGGCAGTGACCTGCCGGACTATCAGGTCCTGGCGGCCTACGAGCCGCCCGTCACGACGCGGGTGCACGCCGCCGACGGTTCGCTGATGGCCGAATACGCGCGCCAGCGGCGCCTGTTCCTGCCGATCCAGGCGGTTCCGGATCTGGTCAAGAACGCCTTTCTCTCCGCCGAGGACAAGAATTTCTACCAGCATCCGGGCGTCGACATCGAAGGCGTGGCGCGTGCCGTCATGGTGCTGGCCAAGGGCGGCCGCATGCAGGGCGCCTCGACCATCACCCAGCAGGTCGCCAAGAACTTCCTGCTCACCAACGAGCGCACCTTCGACCGCAAGATCAAGGAAGCGATCCTGTCGCTGCGCATCGAGCAGGCCTATTCCAAGGACAAGATTCTCGAGCTCTATCTGAACGAGATCTATCTCGGCCTCGGCTCCTACGGCGTAGCCGCCGCCGCGCTCGCCTATTTCGACAAGTCGGTGAACGAGCTGACCATCGAGGAGGCCGCCTATCTGGGCGCGCTGCCGAAGGCGCCGGAGAACTACAATCCGTTCCGTGACCCGGACCGGGCGATCGAGCGCCGCAACTGGGTCATCGACCAGATGGCCGCCAACGGCTTCATCACCGCCGAGGCTGCCAGCGAGGCGCAGGAAAAGCCGCTCGACGTCAATCCGCGGCCGACCGGCACCTATCTGGCGTCGTCGGAATATTTCACCGAGGACGTGCGCCGCGAGATCATCCAGCGCTACGGCGTCGATGCGCTCTACGAGGGCGGTCTGTCGGTCCGCACGACCCTCGATCCGACGCTGCAGGCGGAGGCGCGCAAGGCGCTCCAGCACGGGCTGATCAAATATGACGAGGAGCGCGGCTGGCGCGGGCCGGTGACCCGGGTCGAGATCGGCAGCGACTGGGGCCAGTCGCTGGCCAAGATCGAGCCGCTCGCCGATGTCCCCGAATGGCGGCTGGCCGTCGTCCTGACCGCGGAAGCGGGCCGCGTTGAGATCGGCCTGCAGCCGCCGCGCGACATGTCGGGCGCCCGTGGCGCCGAGCGCGAGCTGGCGAGCATCGCCAGGGACGACATGAAATGGGCGCTGCGTCTGAACACCGAGGACCGGAAGGGCAATGTCAGCTCCGCCGCCGAGGTGCTGTCGCGCGGCGACGTCGTCTATGTGGAGAAGAAGGAAGAGGGCGCCGGCTACCGGCTGCGCCAGCCGCCGAAGGTGCAGGGCGCGCTGGTGGCGATGGAGCCCAAGACCGGGCGTGTCGTCGCCATGGTCGGCGGCTTCTCCTTCGCCCAGTCCGAGTTCAATCGCGCCAGCCAGGCCTATCGCCAGCCCGGTTCGTCCTTCAAGCCCTTCGTCTATGCCGCGGCGCTGGACAACGGCTACACGCCGTCCTCGGTCATCATGGATGCGCCGATCTCGCTGCCCGACGGCAATGGCGGCGTCTGGGAGCCGTCCAATTACGGCGGCGGCTCGGCCGGTCCCTCGACCCTGCGCCTCGGCATCGAGAAGAGCCGCAATCTCATGACGATCCGGCTCGCCAAGGACATGGGCATGGACCTTGTCGCGGAATATGCCGAGCGTTTCGGCATCTACGACAATCTCGGCAAATATCTGCCGATGGCCCTCGGCGCCGGCGAGACCACGGTCCTGCGCATGGTGTCGGCCTATTCGGTCATCGCCAATGGCGGCCGCTCGCTGGAGCCGTCGCTGATCGACCGGGTCCAGGATCGCTACGGCAAGACGATCTACAAGCACGACCAGCGCATCTGCCAGACCTGCGACGCGCCGGCCTATGACGGCCAGAGCGAGCCGGAACTGGTCGACGAGCGCGATCAGGTGCTCGACCCGATGACCGCCTACCAGATCACGTCGATGATGGAGGGCGTCGTCCAGCGCGGCACCGCCACCCGTGTGGCCGCGCTCGGCGTTCCGATCGCCGGCAAGACCGGCACCACCAACGAGGAGAAGGACGTCTGGTTCGTCGGCTTCACCCCGGACCTCGTGACCGGCGTGTTCCTCGGCTACGACAACCCGACCCCGATGGGCCGCGGCGCCACCGGTGGCGGCATGGCGGCACCGGTCTTCATCGACTTCATGGAGGATGCGCTGGAAGGCGTGCCGCCGGTCGAGTTCAAGGTGCCCGAGGGCATGGACCTGATCGCCGTGAACCGGAAGACCGGCATGCGCTCCGGCGGTTCGGGCGGCGACGTCATCATGGAGGCGTTCAAGCCCGGCACCGGGCCGTCCGACACCTTCAACATCATCGGCGCCGACGAGATGGCCGGCGGCTTCGGCTCCGGGCAGGTCTCGCAGGAGGCCGAGCAGGCCATCGTCCAGGGCGGTGGTGGCGGCGGGCTGTTCTAGCCAAGCCGGCCACGGACCGTTATAGAGCCACCCCGACCGGCAATCCGGCTCCGACGTCGCCCCGCGCGACGGCGAGGCCTGCGTCGCCGGTGCGAGACCATACCCTCAGGATTTAGGAGATTGCGGCTTGCGCGCCGAGATCGAGAACCTTGTCGACGAAATCAAGCAGGCCATAAGCCTGCTGAGGAGGCATCTTTGACTGGGAGAAATCTCTCAAACGCCTCGACCTGCTGAACAACAAGGCGGAAGATCCGACCATCTGGGATGATCCGGCCGAAGCGCAGAAGCTCATGCGCGAACGCCAGTTCCTGGACACCGCCATCGGCGCGGTGAACCGCCTGAACCAGTCGCTGCAGGACAATATCGAACTCATCGCCATGGGCGAGGAGGAGAAGGACGCCGAGATCGTCAAGGAAGCCGAGGCTGCGATCCGCGAGATCAAGGCCGAGGCCGACAAGCGGCAGATCGAGACGCTCCTCTCCGGCGAGGCCGATTCCAACGACACCTATGTCGAGGTTCATTCGGGCGCCGGCGGCACCGAGAGCCAGGACTGGGCGGCGATGCTGCAGCGCATGTACATGCGCTGGGCCGAGCGCGCCAAGTTCAAGGTCGAGGTCCTGGAAGAGCATTCCGGCGAAGAGGCGGGCATCAAGTCCGCCACGCTGCTCATCAAGGGCCACAACGCCTACGGCTGGATGAAGACCGAATCCGGCGTGCACCGGCTGGTGCGGATTTCGCCCTATGACAGCCAGGCGCGGCGGCACACGTCCTTCGCCTCGGTCTGGGTCTATCCGGTGGTCGATGATTCGATCGACATCGACGTCAACGAATCCGATGTCCGCATCGACACCTACCGAGCGTCCGGCGCCGGTGGTCAGCACGTGAACACGACCGACTCGGCCGTGCGCATCACGCATCTGGAAACCGGTATCGTGGTCCAGTGTCAGGCCGAGCGCTCGCAGCACAAGAACCGGGCGACCGCCTGGAACATGCTGCGCGCCCGGCTCTACGAGGCCGAGCTCGAACGTCGCGAGAATGCGGCGAATGCCGAGGCGGCCTCGAAGACTGATATCGGCTGGGGCCACCAGATCCGGTCCTACGTCCTGCAGCCGTACCAGATGGTCAAGGATCTGCGGACCGGCATCGAGAGCACCTCGCCGCAGGAAGTCCTGGACGGCGGGCTCGACCCGTTCATGGAGGGGGCGCTGGCGCACCGGGTTCATGGCGGCGACGCGGCGGTCGACGACATCGACTGACGCCGTCGTCGCATGAGCATTCAGCGGGCTGCCGGAGACGGTGGCCCGTTTTGCGTTGCGCCCAATGCACACCGTTGCGCCGTGTCAGGACGGCAGGCGGATCCTGTCGCGAATGCGCAGGAAGCGCATCGGATCGACGGCCTTGCCGTCGCGGCGCACTTCGTAGTGAAGATGCGGCCCGGTGCTGCGGCCGGTGCTGCCGACCGCGCCGATGCGCGTGCCGCGCCCCACCTCGTCGCCGACCGACACGTCGATCCGGGACATGTGGCCGTAGCGGGTGGTGATGCCGTTGCCGTGGTCGATCTCGACCAGATTGCCGTAGCCGCCGGCCCGACCGGCGCGCACGACCTTGCCCGGTGCGACCGCCGAGACCGCCGAGCCGCTCGGGCGGGCATAGTCGATCCCCGCATGCAGGGCGCGCTTGCCGAGGAACGGGTCGGAACGAATGCCGAAGGTGCTCGAGCGGGTGCTCGCCGGCATTGGCTCGGTCAAAGGCAGGCGCTCGGCGACGTCATGCAGCTTCTTCAGCGCCTCGAGCGCGGCATCGAGCTCGGCGTAGGATTCCTCGAAATCGAAATCGGCGGGCGCCGGCTCGTAGGGACCGCCGACGGCCGAACCGACGGTGTCCGGCGGCAGGTCGATACCGATCGCGGTCAGGGCCGATGCGATGCGCACGGTGCGGGTGCGCGCCTTGGCGGCGAGGCTCTGCAGATCGCCGATCTGGCGAAGCTCGGCCATGTCGATGGAGCGTCCGATCTGCCGGATCGCGGCTTCCGAGATGTCGAAGCGGCGCGGCCCGACCTTCGCGGTCGCTGCGGCCGTCATCGGCGCAGCGCGCCAGTCGTCGGCGGGAATCGCGCTGGTGCGGATCGTGTCGAGCATCGGCTCGTCCTCGTCCAGCGAATCGCCATGGGCTTCGAGCGCCGGCTCTGTCTCCAAGGTCGCCTCATCGGCGGGCGAGCTGCGCGGGTTCTGCGTCGGCAGCGGGATAGCCGTCGTGATGATCCCGGTGGCCTTGGCGCGTTCGAGGAGCGGCTGCAGCTTGTCGTAGCGGGCGGTCAGTTCCTCCTGCTGGTCGAGCAGCACTTCCACCTTGGTCTCGACCATCTTCTCGGACAGGAACTGCCGGCTCGTGGCGGTGTCGAGCTGCGCCCGCAGTGCCGCGATTCGCTGTTCGTAGTCGCGGGTCACCTTCCACTGCCGCTCGGCATAGCGCACGGTGAGGTCGTCCTGCAGGAGGTAGTAGGAGGGGATCGCGACGCAGGTGACCGCGACGAGGGCGGCGAGGGCCGAGCCGAGCATCAGGGCCTTGCGGCCGATGGTGAAGTAGCGAACCTGTTCGCCGCGCGCGATGATCACCGTATGCGGTTCGCGTCGATCGCCGAATGTTCGCCTGTGCTTCACCGCAGTCATTACCCATCCCCGGATATCGGGACGCGATGTCCCGTCGACCGCCTGATTACACTCGGGTAAGGTTAACATTCCTTTGATCGGCAGCGGATCGACCGCCTTCCTGCGGCTGGCGACGGGTGTCCGGGGCTGCTTTCGCCGGGGTGACCGGCCCGCCGACCTCAGCTCGAAAGCGGCGAGAGCGACCGGTAGAAGGTGGGCGTCAGGCCGGCCTCGGCGCGGGCGCGATCGTTGAAGGGCGCCTTCACGTCGCCGCGAAAACTCGCCCGCACCAGTTCCTGGAACCGCTGCGCCGGATTGCGGCCTTCGCGGGCGCACAGGAAGCGAAACCATTTGGCGCCGATCGCCACGTGCTTCTTCTCGTCCCGGTAGATGATCTCCAGGATCGCGGCGGTGTCGGCGTCGCCGACCTCCAGCAGCTTTTCCAGCAGGGACGGGGTGACGTCGAGCCCGCGGGCTTCGAGGATCAGCGGCACCACCGCCAGCCGTGCGCCGAGATCGTGGGCGGTCGCCTCGACCGCCTGCCAGAGCCCGTCATGGGCGGGCAGGGCGCCATAATGGCTGCCGAGCGATTCCAGTCGCCGCGACAGCAGCCGGAAATGCTTGGCCTCTTCCAGCGCCACCGTCATCCAGCCATCGAAGAAGGAGCGCGGCACGCGTTCGCTGGCAAAGCGCGCCACGATGTCGAGCGCCAGGTCGATGGCGTTGAGTTCGATATGGGCGAGCGCATGGATCAGTGCGATCCGGCCGGTTTCGGTATGCACCGAGCGGCGCTTGACCGTCCGCGGCGAGACGAGCACCGGCTCGGCCGGGCGGCCCGGCCGGTCGGGCAGCGCCGGATCGTGCGGCGCGTGCAGCCCGAGGCGGCGACCGAACCACAGCCGGCAGGCGAGGTTGGTGCGCTCGACCTTTTCGTCGAGATCGGCGGCCCCGAGCGCCTCGATCGCGGCTTGGCGCAGCGTTGCCGGGGCGCCGGCCTCGCGCGGTTCGCTGCTCATGTCGCTGCAGACAGCTGGCGCGCGGCCTCCAGAACCTCCTCGGCGTGCCCCGGCACCTTCACCTTGGGCCAGAGCCGCGCCACCGTGCCGTCGGCCGCCACCAGCGCCGTCGTCCGCTCGACGCCCATATATTTGCGGCCGTACATGCTCTTCTCGACCCAGATGCCGAAGGCCGACAGCAGCGTTTTTTCTTCGTCCGACAGAAGCCGGACCGTGAGCTCGTGCTTGTCGCGGAACTTGCCGTGCTTCTTCACCGGATCCGGAGAGACACCGAAGACCGGAACGCCGATCGCGTCGAAATCGCTCTTCAGCCGCGTGAACTCGATAGCTTCAAGCGTGCAACCGGAGGTATCGTCCTTGGGATAGAAATAGAGGACGTACGGCTTGCCGAGGAGATCGTCGGACGCGACCACGGCGCCGTGATCGTCGGGCAGGCTGAATGTCGGACAGGGTTCACCGGCTGAAATCGGCATGGCGTGCCATCCTTTCGGGGAAATTGTGCGTCAGGAGAGGGTGACTGGACGAATCAGCCGGCGGCTGACGATCTGGTGGCGAAGATGCCGGATGAGATGCGCGGGCGAAAGCATGCTCCGCGCGACGTATTGTTCAACGCGCGGCGTCCGGTTCGAAACGGCGTCGGCAGGGGAGCGCCGAGACGCCATGTCTGCGCAGAGTCCATTTCGTCCTGCGTACGAGGCTGGTCGCAGTCCGGAGGCGTTTCGCCGAAGATGAAGATTGTCGTCCGTATCCTGGCCGGCACGGCCAGCATCGCGATCTGCGCGGCCCTGCTGATCGGCGGGCTTGCCGCCGCCATCCTGTGGACCGATTCCGGCCAGGACCTGCTGCGGCGCAAGACCGAGGAACTCGCCTCGAACGCCCTTGGTCCCGGCTATGTCGTCGCGCTGGGCCAGCAGACGATCGGCATCGGCCCGAGCGGCCGGATCGGGCTCGGCTTCTCCGATGTCGCTCTGCGCGATCGCGAGACCGGCGAAACGGTCGGCACGGTGGCGCTGGTGCGCGCCGGCATCGGCGTCTCCAGTCTGCTGTCCGGCAATCTCGCGCTCGAAACCCTCGCGGTGGAGCGGGTGCGACTGGACCCGCGCAGCCTGGATGGGGAGGGCGATGGCGAGCCCTTCGTACCGGACGAGATCTTCCAGACGGCCGATCGCATCTTCACGGCCCTCGATGATGCCGGCCTGCGCCTGCTGGAGGTGGCCGACGTCGCCAGCCTGAACGCCGATCCCGACACGCGGCTCAACCGCCTGACGGTCAGTCGCGTCGGCCAGGGTGAGACCGCCATCGACCTGACGGCGCACCTTGCAGGCCGCGACGTCGCGGTGACCGGGCGCGCCATCCTGGCCCCGGACGGCAACAGGCTGGCCGGGCTGTCACTCCAGACCGCTCCGCTGCCGCTGGCCTTTGGCGAACCGCCGCAGGACGCGGCGGACCGATCCGTCGCCTTCGAGGGCTCGGCGTCGCTGGCCGCCGAACTCGTCACCACCGAGGCCGGCCGGAACCTGCGCGTGCGGCTGGACGCCGGCGAAGGCCGCCTGATCGGCCGCATGCCCGTCGCGCTGCGCAGTGGCGTCCTGGAGCTGACGCTCGACGAGGGGCGCAGCTACGCGCGCGTCTCCGCCGGCCGTATCCAAACCGCGTCGGTCGAGGCGGAGTTTCGCGGCGGGCTGAACCTCGTCGCCGACGCCGCCGGCCATCACAGCTTCAGCCTTGCCAGTTCGCGTCTGATCTCGACCGCGGGGGGCGATGGCGCGCCACGATCCGCCGAGCTAACGCTGGGCGGCTGGTTCGATCCGGCCGATGCGGCGGCCGATATCGAGCGTCTGGTCCTGGACACCGGCGACGGCGGGCTGGCCGGGGCCGCCGCACTGGGCGGGATGGAAGCCGAGGACCGCATCCGCGCCGACCTGACCTTCGACAATGTCGACGCGGCCACGGTGAAGGCCTTCTGGCCGATCATCATCTCGCCCGAGGCGCGATCCTGGGTGATCGACCATGCCGGCGATGCGGGCAGGGTGGAGGGCGGCAATTTCACGCTCGACGTGTCCGTCGACCGGCTGCCGAAGATCCTCGACCCCGAAATCAGCCCAAGCGCCGAGGAGATGCATCTCGCCCTTGCCATCGACGGTGCCGCCTTTGCCACGATCGGCGATCTTCCCGATCTCTCCGCCGTCACGGGCGATCTCGATTTTCGGGCCGGCAGGACGGTGATCTCGGTTGCCTCGGCCACGGTCGCGGCGGTTCCGGAGGTGACCATCCTGCCGTCCTCGCTGCAGTTCGAACGCGAGGAGACCGGCGTGATCGCGTCGCTCTCGCTGAATATCGGCGGCCCGGCCCAGGCGCTTCTGGAGATCGCCGACCGGGACCCCGTCAATGCACTCGACAAGATCGGCTGGAAGAGCGACGAGGTCTCGGGTGCGGCAACGGCCGGGGTGAATGCCCGCTTCCTCCTCGGCCGACCGGGGGAGAAATCCGTCCTGCAGAACTGGACGGTGATCGCCGACCTCGACGATGTCGGGCTGAAACGCCGGCTGGAGGGGCGGCAGCTCGGCGCGATCACCGGCATGGCGAGCCTGTCGCCGGGCACGGTCTTCGGCGAAGTGGACGCGACGATCGACGGCGTCCCGGCCCGGATCGCCTTTGCCGAACCGCTGGAGCCGAACCCTGTCGGCGAGCGGTCCCTGACCATCACGACCGAACTGGAAAAGAGCCAGTTGCAGGCCATTCTGCCGACCCTGGACGACGTCGTCGACGGCGCCCTGTCGGCGACCCTGGTGCGGTCCGGCGACACCTACCGCGCCGCGATCGATCTGTCGGCCGCGCGCCTGCGGCTGCCGGCGACGGGCTGGAGCAAGGGGCCCGGCGTGCCGGCCTCCTTGTCCTTCGACATGACGACCGGCGACAACACGCTCAGCCTGACCAACGCCAAGCTCGAAGGTGAAGGCTTCCGCGCCGAGGGCCGGGCCGAAGCCGATAGTGGCGGCCTGAAGTCGGTGACAATCGACAAGGCAGCGTTCAGCCGGTCGGACGACTTTTCCGGCAGCGTCCGGCGCGAAGACGGCGGCTTCAAGGTGGCGCTGACCGGACGCAGCCTCGATGCGCGGGCGGGCCTTGCGCGGCTGCGCGCCGGCGGCATGGCATCGGCGACCGATACCGGAACCCGCCAGGCGCCGCTCGACCTGTCGATCGCGGTGGATCGCCTGATCGGCTTCGGCGGCGAAGAATTGCGCAATGCCACCATCGCCTTTCGCCAGCAGGCGTCCGGTGCGCCGGTGGCCGACATCGCCGCCGTGGCGGCGGACGGCTCGCCGCTGCGTCTGGCGATCCAGAAGCGCGGCGAAGGCCGCAGCGTCGAACTCAGCACCGACGATGCCGGCGCGCTGCTGCGCTTCACCGGGCTCTATTCCAACATGTATGGCGGCAAGGCACGGCTCGCCATGGCGGGCAATCAGCCCGCCCAATATGGCGGCAAGCTGGCGCTGCAGGATTTCACCCTGGTGAACGAATCGCGGCTGGCCCGGCTCGTCGGCACGACCCGCGACCGGGAGGCCAGTCTCGCCGGCGCCGTGGGTCAGGAATTGCAGACCTCGGATGCCTATTTCGACGCGGCCTCGGCTCAACTCGCCTGGAACGGGTCGCGGCTGGTGGCGCGCGACGGCATCATTCGCGGGCCGATCTTCGGATCGAGCTTCGAGGGCGTGATCGTCGACGACGCCCAGCGCATCGCCATCGACGGGTCCTTCATGCCCGCCTATGGGGTGAACCGCCTGTTCGGCGCGATCCCCTTCTTCGGCGGCATCCTCGGCAATGGCCAGGAGGGCGGGCTGATCGGGATCACCTACCGTCTGGCCGGGCCGCTCGACGACCCGACCCTGTCGGTCAACCCGATCTCCGCCATTGCGCCGGGCATCTTCCGGCGCATCTTCGAGTACTGACGCTCCGCACGCCGGGAGCGTCCGGTCGCTCAGTCGGCGGGCCGGACCAGCACGTGCTTCTTGCGCCCGACCGACAGCTTGATGACGCCCTGGACGAGGGCGTCCGTGCCGACCGTCAGCCGCTCGTCGGTCACCTGCGCGTCGTTGACCCGCACGGCGCCGCCCTTGATGTGACGGCGCGCTTCGCCATTCGAGCCGGCAAGGCCTGCCGAGACGAGAAGCGACAGAAGGCCGAGCCCTTCGGCCAGCGACGCCGCCGGAACCTCGATGGTCGGCAGGCTGTCGGCCAGCGCACCTTCCTCGAAGGTCTTGCGCGCCGTCTCGGCGGAGGCTTCGGCCGCGGCGCGGCCGTGCAGCATGGCCGTGACCTCGTTGGCCAGCACCTTCTTGGCGTCGTTGATCTCCGAACCGCCCAGCGCTTCGAGCCGCGCGATCTCGTCCATCGGCAGGGTGGTGTAGAGCTTCAGGAAGCGGCCGACATCGGCGTCCTCGGTGTTGCGCCAGTACTGCCAGAAGTCATAGGCGCTGAGCATGTCGTCATTGAGCCAGATCGCGCCCGAGGCGGTCTTGCCCATCTTGGCACCCGACGAGGTGGTCAGCAGCGGCGAGGTGAGGGCGTAGAGATCCGCACCCTCCATGCGCCGGCCGAGATCGATGCCGTTGACGATGTTGCCCCACTGGTCCGAGCCGCCCATCTGCAGCTTGCAGCCGGTCCGCTTGTAGAGCTCGACGAAGTCGTAGGCCTGCAGGATCATGTAGTTGAATTCGAGGAAGGACAGCGACTGCTCGCGGTCCAGCCGCAGCTTGACCGAATCGAAGGACAGCATGCGGTTGACCGAGAAGTGCCGGCCGACATCGCGCAGGAAGGCGACGTAGTTCAGCTCCAGCAGCCACTCGGCATTGTCGACCATGACCGCATCGGTCGGCCCGTCGCCGAAGCGGATGTAGGGCTGGAACGACCGCTTGATACCGGCCAGATTGGCGGCGATCGTGTCCTCGGTCTGGAGCTTGCGCGCCTCGTCCTTGAAGGACGGATCGCCGATCATGCCGGTGCCGCCCCCCATCAGCGCGATCGGCCGGTGACCGGTCTGCTGCATCCAGTGCAGCATCATGATCTGCATCAGCGAGCCGACATGCAGGCTGGCGGCGGTCGGGTCGAAGCCGATATAGCCGGTGACCGTCTCGGTGCGGAACAGCTCGTCGAGGCCGTTGTCGTCGGATGTCTGGTGGATGAAGCCGCGCTCGGCGAGTGTCGCCAGGAACTCGGACTTGAAGCGGGTCATGGAATGGTGATCCTGTTCTTTCGCCGGAGCGGCAGGCGCTCCGCAAGATGTGGGGTGCGGTTTATCAGCCCTGCGCCAGAATTCCAGTTGTGGAGCCGAAATTGCGCCAACCGAAGCTGCGCCGTGCCATCGGCCTGATGAGCGGCACGTCGCTCGACGGCATCGACGTGGCGCTGGTCGACACGGATGGCGATACCGTCGTCGAACGCGGACCGGCCCGGGTCTACGCCTATGACGCGGTCTTCCGGGACCAGCTCGCGGCGGCGCTGGAGACCGCCAAGACGATCCGGCAGCGCGACGCACGTCCCGGCGATCTGGCGGCGCTGGAAGTCGCGCTCACCCACCGCCACGGCGAAGCGGTCACGCGGTTCCTGAACGAGTGCGGCATCGACAGGGCCTCGGTCGATGTCGTCGGCTTTCATGGCCAGACGGTGCTGCACCGCCCGGCTGAGGCGTTGACGGTCCAGATCGGCCGGGGCGATCTCCTCGCCCGGCAACTGGGCCTGCCGGTGGTCCATGACATGCGCGCGGCCGACATGGTGGCCGGCGGGCAGGGCGCGCCGCTGGTCCCCGCCTATCACGCGGCGCTGGCCGGCAGCCTGCCGGCGGATCGCCGGACCTATCCGGTCGTCTTCGTGAATATCGGTGGTATCTCGAACGTGACCTGGCTCGATGGCGAAACCGATCCGGTCGCCTTCGACTCGGGGCCGGGCAATGCGCTTCTCGACCAGTGGCTGCAGCGCGAGGCCGGCATCCCCTACGATCAGAACGGCGCCATTGCCAGCGAGGGCGGTCTGATCGAAGGCATGGCCGAACGCTATCTGGCGTCGGACTTCTTTGCCCGACCCGCGCCGAAATCGCTGGACCGTTTCGACTTCCCCGTCCCGGCGCCGGGCAGCGGCACGCTCGAGGATGTCGCCCGCACGCTGTGCTTCGTCAGCGCTGCGGCCATCCTGAAGTCGGCCGAGCATTTTCCGGCCAGACCGAAGCTCTGGATCATCTGCGGCGGCGGGCGCCATCATCCGGCGATCATGGCCGATCTGAAAGCCGGCGCCGGACCCGATGCGGCGGTCGTCTCGGCGGAGGAAGCCGGCTTCGACGGCGATGCCATGGAGGCGGAGGCCTGGGGCTATCTCGCCATCCGGTCGCTGGATCGCCGTCCGCTGACCTGGCCGACAACCACCGGCTGCCGCGAGGCGGTGACCGGTGGTGTCCTGTCGCTGCCGGATGATGCCCGACAGGGGGAAGCCGGCACCGATCGCTGAGAAGCGTCTCGGTGCCGGGTTCTGAGGCCTAGCGCAGGCGCTTCGGCCGCGGGTCGCTGAGCTCGCCGGCCAGACGCCGGTCGAGATATTCGGAGCATTCGCCGAGCAGCTCGTCGGTGTGCTCGCTGTAGAAGTGGTTGGCCCCTTCCATCGTCTTCTGGGTGATGACGATGCCCTTCTGGGTCTTCAGCTTGTCGACGAGGGTCTGGACGTCCTTCGGCGGCGCCACCCGGTCCTTGTCGCCATGGATGATCAGGCCCGAGGACGGGCAGGGGGCGAGGAAGGAGAAGTCGTAGGAGTTGGGCTGCGGCGAGATCGAGAAGAAGCCTTCGATCTCGGGCCGGCGCATCAGGAGCTGCATGCCGATCCAGGCGCCGAAGGAATAGCCGGCGACCCAGCACTGCTTGGAATCGGGATGCAGGCTCTGCACCCAGTCGAGCGCCGAGGCGGCGTCCGACAATTCGCCCGAACCGTGGTCGAACTCGCCCTGGCTGCGGCCGATGCCGCGGAAATTGAAGCGCAGGGTGGTGAAGCCGCGCTCCACGAACATGTAGAAGAGCTTGTAGACGATCTGGTTGTTCATCGTGCCGCCAAAGCGCGGATGCGGATGCAGGACGATGGCGATCGGGGCGTTCTTCTCCTTGGCGGCCTGATAACGGCCCTCCAGGCGGCCGGCAGGGCCATTGAAGATCACTTCGGGCATAATAATGTTCCTTGGCGAGCGGGATGGCTCGGCTGGCCTGACTTGACGAAGCCGAAGTGGCCTCGTAGGGTCCAGTTTAGAATGATTCAAAACTACGGGCGTCTATCAGGCGTCTTGTAGTCCGGGCGTCGTCGAAAATTCAAGATTTTTGCGCATCGCGCCCCGGACCGAACCGTTGCGAGAGGCAATGAGCAGAGACGAGCGTCTCTATCTGGATCACAATGCGAGCGCGCCGCTTCTGGCCGAAGCGCGCGCCGCGCTGATCGACTCGCTCGATGCCGCCAACGCTTCGTCCGTTCACAGCGAAGGACGCGCCGCCAGGAAGCTGGTGGAGAGCGCCCGTGACGAACTGGCGCGGCTCGTCGGCTGCAACGCCGAACAGATCGCCTTCACAAGTGGCGCCAGTGAGGCGGCCACCACCTGCCTGTCGCCGCGCTGGCTCGTGAATGGGCAGGAGACGCGGTTTTCGCGTCTCGCCGTCATCGACACCGATCACCCTTGCGTGCGTGACGGCGGTGCCTTCGCCTCCGCCGACGTAACGCGCCTTCCGGTCGATGCTGACGGCATCGTCGATTGCGCCGCGCTCGCCGCATGGGCCGAGACCCTCGAAGACGGCATCACCGGCCTTCTGGCGCTCACGCTGGCCAATTCCGAGACCGGCGTCCTGCAGCCCTTGGACGCGATCCGGGCGGCGATTGCTGGTCGTCCGGTCCGGCTCGTCCTCGACGCCGTCCAGGTGATCGGCCGAATCGGTTTTGATTTTGCGGCGAGCGGCGCCGAGGCGGCCTTCGTCTCCGGGCACAAATTCGGTGCGGCCAAGGGCGTCGGCGCCATGATGTTTCGCGATCTCGCGACGCGGCCTTTTGCGCTCGTGCGCGGCGGCGGACAGGAAAAGGGGCGCCGGGCCGGAACGGAAGCAGTGCCGGCGATCGCCAGCCTCGGCGCGGCGGCCCGTGTCGCGCGGCAACGGCTCGAGCATGGGCCCGACGATCTGATGGCGCTGCGCCGGCATCTGGAAACCGCGCTTCTGGCGCAGGTGCCGCAGGCGACCCTTCTCGGCAGCCATGCGCCGCGCCTGCCCAACACGGTGGCGATCGCGGCACCGGGTCTGCGCGCCGAAACCGCCCAGATCGGTCTCGATCTCGCCGGGCTCGCCGTGTCGGCCGGGTCGGCCTGTTCGTCGGGCAAGGTCGCTCGCAGCCATGTGGTCGATGCGATGGTCCGGGGAGGCCTTCAGATTTCTGCCGATGACGGTGCCATCCGCATCAGCTTCGGCTATGACACCGCGACGCACGATCTCGATCGTTTCGTTCGCGAATATGCCGCCCTGGCGGGGCGCGCCGCACCGGCGGCGAGGGCGCACCGCGCGGCGTGACGATAAGAGTTCGCAGGACATCGGCTACGCCCTAAAAATCGGGGCGCTTCGTTGCTATCTACACCGCGCGGCCGGGCGCTTCGGCGGCGCGCCGACCACCGGACCTTGAATCCGGCGAGTATGGAGAATTGGAATGCCAGCAGTTCAGGAAACCATCGATCAGGTTCGCAAGATCGATGTCGATCAGTACAAATACGGCTTCGAGACGCTCATCGAGATGGATGTGGCGCCCAAGGGCCTCAACGAAGACATCATCCGGCTGATTTCCGCCAAGAAGGACGAGCCCCAGTGGATGCTGGACTGGCGTCTGGAGGCGTTCGAGCGCTGGAAGACGATGGAGAGCCCGTCCTGGGCGCGTCTCGACTATCCCGAGATCGACTTCCAGGACATTCACTATTACGCCGCGCCGAAATCCATGTCCGGCCCGGCCTCGCTGGACGAGGTCGATCCCGAGATCCTGCGCACCTACGAGAAGCTCGGCATTCCGCTTCGCGAGCAGGAGATGCTGGCCGGCGTGGTCAAGCCTGCGGCCGAGCCGACCTATGACGAGGACGGCAACGAGATCGCGCCGCGCGAGAGCCGCGTCGCCGTCGATGCCGTGTTCGATTCGGTCTCCGTCGCCACCACCTTCAAGAAGGAACTCGAGAAGGCCGGCGTCATCTTCATGCCGATCTCCGAGGCGATCCGCGAGCATCCCGAGCTGGTGAAGAAATATCTCGGCTCGGTCGTGCCGGTGTCGGACAATTTCTTCGCCACGATGAACTCCGCGGTCTTCACCGACGGCTCCTTCGTCTACGTGCCGAAGGGCGTTCGCTGCCCGATGGAGCTGTCGACCTATTTCCGGATCAACGAGAAGAACACCGGCCAGTTCGAGCGCACGCTGATCATTGCCGACGAGGGGTCCTACGTCTCCTATCTGGAAGGCTGCACGGCGCCCCAGCGCGACGAGAACCAGCTGCATGCGGCGGTGGTCGAGCTGATCGCCCTGGACGATGCCGAGATCAAGTATTCCACCGTCCAGAACTGGTATCCGGGTGACAAGGACGGCAAAGGCGGCATCTACAATTTCGTCACCAAGCGGGGCGACTGCCGCGGCAAGAACTCGCGCATCTCCTGGACCCAGGTCGAGACCGGTTCGGCGATCACCTGGAAGTACCCGTCCTGCATCCTGCGCGGCGACAATTCCCGCGGCGAGTTCTACTCGATCGCCGTGTCCAACGGTCGCCAGCAGATCGACAGCGGCACCAAGATGCTGCATCTCGGCAAGAACACCTCGAGCCGCATCATCTCCAAGGGCATCTCGGCGGGCAATTCGAACAACACCTATCGCGGCCAGGTCTCGGCCAACCGCAAGGCGACGAATGCCCGCAACTTCACCCAGTGCGACTCGCTGCTGATCGGCAACGACTGCGGCGCCCACACCGTGCCCTATATCGAGGTGAAGAACGCCACCGCGCAGTTCGAGCACGAGGCGACCACCTCGAAGATCTCGGACGACCAGCTGTTCTATTGCATGCAGCGCGGCATTCCCGAGGAAGAGGCCGTGGCGCTGATCGTCAACGGCTTCGTCAAGGACGTGATCCAGCAGCTCCCGATGGAGTTCGCCGTCGAGGCCCAGAAGCTGATCGGCATCAGCCTCGAAGGCTCGGTGGGATGATCAAACGAATCTGGCATGGATACACGACGCCGGAAAACGCCGACACGTACGAGGCGATCCTTCGCTCGGAGGTGATCAAGAGCATCGAAGGCAAGGCCATTCCCGGGTTCCGCCGCATTGAGGTGTTGCGTCGCCCGCTTGCCGACGAGGTCGAGTTCATCACCATCATGGACTTCGATTCCATCGACAACGTGAAGGCTTTTGTCGGCGATGACCACGAGCGCAGCTACGTCCCCGACGAGGCGCGGCGAGTCCTGAAGCGGTTCGACGAACGCTCGCAACACTATGAATTGCGCGACACGCGCAGCTACTGATCGCAGGAACTGACATGCTTGAAATCAAGAACCTTCATGCCCGCGTGGCGGACGACGAAACCGAGATCCTGCGCGGCGTCAATCTGACCGTCCAGGACGGTGAGGTCGCGGCGATCATGGGGCCGAACGGCTCCGGCAAGTCGACCCTGTCCTACATCCTCGCCGGTCGCGACGACTACGAGGTCACCGAGGGCGACATCCTCTACAACGGCGAGTCGATCCTCGAGATGGACCCCGCCGAGCGCGCCGCATCGGGCGTCTTCCTGGCCTTCCAGTATCCGCTGGAGATCCCGGGCGTCGCCACGATGACCTTCCTGAAGACCGCGCTCAACTCCCAGCGCAAGGCGCGCGGCGAGGGCGAGCTGACCACGCCCGACTTCATGCGCCGGGTGAAGGCAGCGGCCGCCGATCTGAAGATCGATGCCGCCATGCTGAAGCGGCCGCTGAATGTCGGCTTCTCGGGCGGCGAGAAGAAGCGCGCCGAGATCCTCCAGATGGCGCTGCTCGAGCCCAAGCTCTGCGTCATGGACGAGACCGATTCCGGCCTCGACATCGATGCGCTGAAGATCGTCGCCGACGGCGTCAACGCGCTGCGTTCGCCGGAGCGCTCGTTCCTGGTCATCACCCATTACCAGCGCCTTCTCGACTACATCGTGCCGGACACGGTGCACGTCCTCTACAAGGGCCGCATCATCAAGACCGGCGACAAGAACCTGGCCCTGCAGCTCGAGAACGAGGGCTACGGCCAGCTGATCGACGAGGCAGCCTGATCATGACGGTGCATCAGCTCAAGACAAGAAGCCCGGCCGAGGCGGCGCTGATCGACAGCGCCGAGCGGGCCGGCAGCGTTGCGACGGCGGCCTCCGCCATCGACGCCCTGCGCCGTGAAGGCCTGCCCAACCGGCGCACCGAAGCCTGGCACTACACCGATCTGCGCGCCCTGATGGGGCGCCTGCCGGCGGCCGAGGCATCGGCGAGCGAGGATTCGGCGCTGCTGGCGCCGCTCCTGCACAACAGCCATGTGGTCGAGATGAGCGACCCGGCCGCGACCACCGCGCCCGAGGGCGTGCAGATCGCGGCGGTGAGCGAGGCGGCGGACTGGAACAAGTCGCCGAACCATCTCGACCGGCCGATCGATACGGTTCGCCTGGTCAATGCCGCCTTCGGCGCACCGGCCGTCGTGGTCAACGTCGCCGCCGGTACGGCGCTGGCGTCCGCGATCGAGCTGCGCGCCGGCACCGGCGAGCGCGGTCACGGCTTTGCCCGCTGCACGGTCGGCGAGGGGGCCCGCGCGACCTTCGTCGAGCGCATCGAGGGCAATGCCACCGGCGCGCCCTCGACCGGCGTGTCGCACCTGACCATCGCCGACGGGGCCGAAGTGCTCTGGATCATCGATCAGGCGAAGGGCATGTCCGCCGCCCATCTCGGCCAGCTGAACGTGACCGTCGGCGCCAATGCCGTCTTCAAGCTGTTCGTCCTGAACAGCGGCGGCGCGCTGGTGCGCAACGAGGTTCACGTCGAATCCGTTGGCGAGAATAGCGAGATCCGCATTCGCGGCGTGAACCTTCTGACCGAGGGCCAGCATGTCGACGTGACGACGACCCTGCGCCACCAGGTGCCCAACACCACCGCGACGGAGACCTTCCGGAACGTGGTCACCGGTGGTCACGGCGTCTTCCAGGGCATGATCAAGGTCGCCAAGGACGCGCAGAAGACCGACGCGAAGATGGCCTGCAACACGCTGCTCCTGTCGGACCAGGGTGACTTCTCGGCCAAGCCCGAGCTGGAGATCTTCGCCGACGACGTGCAGTGCGGCCACGGCGCGACGGCGGGCGAGATCAACGCCGATCACCTGTTCTACCTGATGTCGCGCGGCATTCCGGAGAAGCCGGCACGGGCGCTGCTCGTGAAGGCCTTCGTCGCCGAGGTCGTGGAAGAACTGGAAGACGAAGCAGCCGGAGACGCGCTGATGGAGCGCATCGACGCCTGGCTCGCACACGAGCGATAATGCGGTCCTGACGGGCGCGCCGGAGATTTCGGTCGCGCCCGTCTCGCCCCTCGGCCATGCCGAGGCGACCCGCGCGCAAACCGGAGTTCCCGTGCCATGAAGGCCGACGTGATGGCTGCGGCCAGTCCCGCCTACGACATCGACGCCATCCGGCGCGACTTCCCGATCCTGTCGAAGGAAGTCTACGGCAAGCCGCTGGTCTATCTCGACAACGGCGCCTCGGCCCAGAAGCCGCGGGCCATGCTCGATGCGATCCAGAAGGCCTATAGCGAGGACTACGCCAACGTCCATCGCGGTCTGCACTTCCTGTCCAACAAGGCCACCGAGGAATTCGAGGCGGCCCGCGGCAAGGTGTCGGACTTCCTCAATGCGCCGAGCGCCGAGGAGATCGTCTTCACACGGTCGGCCACCGAGGCGATCAACCTCGTCGCCTATGGCTACGGCATGAACGAGATTGGCGAGGGCGACGAGATCGTCCTGACGATCATGGAGCACCACTCCAACATCGTGCCCTGGCACTTCATCCGCGAGAAGAAGGGCGCCAAGCTGGTCTTCGTCCCGGTCGAGGAAGACGGCTCCGTCGACGTCGCCGCCTTCGAGCGGGCTATCACGCCGCGCACCAAGATGATCGCCACCACCCACATGTCGAACGTGCTGGGCACCGTCGTCGACGTGAAGGCGGTCTGCGCGATGGCCCATGCCAAGGGCATTCCGGTGCTCGTCGACGGGAGCCAGGCCGCCGTGCATCTGCCGGTCGACGTGCAGGATCTCGACTGCGATTTCTACGTCTTCACCGGACACAAGGTCTACGGCCCGACCGGCATCGGCATTCTCTACGGCAAGCGCGAGATGCTGGAGCGCACCCGGCCCTTCAATGGCGGCGGCGAGATGATCGTCGAGGTGACCGAGGACGCGGTGACCTACAACGCGCCGCCGCACCGCTTCGAGGCGGGCACGCCGCCGATTGTCCAGGCCATCGGCCTCGGTGCGTCCCTGGATTACATGCGAGAGATCGGCCGTGAGGCGATCGCCGCCCACGAGGAAACCCTGCGCGACTACGCCCATGAGCGTTTGCGCGCAGTGAACTCGTTGCGCATCTATGGCGAAGCGCCGGGGAAGGGGGCCATCGTCTCCTTCGACCTGGAGGGCATCCACGCCCACGACATTTCCATGGTCATCGACCGCGAGGGCGTCGCCGTGCGCGCCGGCACCCACTGCGCCCAGCCGCTCTTGAAGCGATACGGCGCGACTTCCACATGCCGGGCATCGTTTGGTATGTATAATACCACCGACGAGATCGATCGCCTGGCCGAGGCGCTCGAAAAGGCACGGCGCTTCTTCGCCTGATCAGGCGCTCGCCAGAGAAGATATTGAAGGCATGGCCCCGCAGCATCGCGATCACGCGAAACCGGGGCAGGCCGCAAGGATGATCGCATGACCGACCAAGCCGAACAAAAGCCCGCAGCGGACGACACCGCCGCCGCCAACGTCGCCATGGCGTCCGGCGACAACGGCACACAATCGGCGATCCCGGCCGAGGAGCTCACGCGCCTCACCGACGACATCGTCGGCGCGCTGAAGACCGTCTACGACCCGGAAATCCCGGCCGACATCTACGAGCTCGGCCTGATCTACAAGATCGACATCGACGACGAGCGCAATGTCGATGTCGAGATGACCCTGACCGCGCCGGGCTGTCCGGTGGCTGGCGAAATGCCGATCTGGGTCGAGAACGCCGTCAGCTCCGTCGACGGCGTCGGCCAGGTCCGCGTCGACCTCGTCTTCGATCCTCCGTGGACGCCCGAGCGGATGAGCGAAGAGGCGCAGGTCGCCGTCGGCTGGTTCTGACGCTGACGCCATGACACCGCCGCTGTCGGGATTGCTGGAGACCTGCCTCTATGTCGACGACGTGGCGCGGTCGAAGGCGTTCTACGCGGGCCTGCTCGGCATCGAGCCGCTGTTCGAGGAAGACCGCATCTGCGTCTTCCGCCTGCCCGACGGCACGGTCCTGATCCTGTTCGCCCGCGGCTCCACGCTGGAACCGGTGGCGACGCCGGACGGGACGATCCCGCCCCATGACGGCCAGGGTCCGATCCACTTCGCGCTCGGCATTCCGCCGGGCTCGGTGGATGAATGGCGCCACCATCTCGAAGCCTGCGGCGTCGCGGTGGAGAGCGAGGTGCAATGGTCGCGGGGACGGGGCCACAGCCTGTATTTCCGCGACCCCGACGGCCATGCGGCCGAATTCGCCACACGCGAACTCTGGTCGCGGTCCTGAGCGGTGTTGCATCGCGCGCAGCCCGCATGCCGACGCAGCGTTCGCCTTGTGGCGCCTCGCGAAACGCCCCATCTTTCTGATAGTGTTCGCGTAACAGAATTTCTCGAAAGGAGGCCGCCATGGGCCGCTTCACCGTGATGAGCATGACCGACGCCGCTGCCGAGCGGGTCAAGGCGATCACGTCGAGCAAGGGCGAGGGTGCGCTCGGCCTGCGGGTCGGCATCAAGAAGGGCGGCTGCGCAGGCATGGAATACACCATCGACCTCGCAACCGAAGCCAATCCCAACGAGGACATGATCGAGAAGGACGGCGCCAGGGTGCTGGTCGCGCCGGAAGCGGTCCTGTTCCTGCTCGGCACCGAAATGGACTACGAGGAGACCGTCCTGCGGTCCGGCTTCACCTTCCGCAATCCCAACCAGACCTCGGCCTGCGGCTGCGGCGAATCCGTCGAGCTGAGACAGGCCGATCTGGCCGCGCTCGCCGGCCAGCCGGGATGACCGCCCGCCATCGCACCTGAGCGGTCCGATGGACAAGGAATTTCTCCGCGAGCTCTTCGCCTCGGTTCCGGGGTTTCGCATTCGCCGGATGTTCGGCGGGCAGGGGATTTATGACGGGGATCGCATCCTCGCCCTGGTCGTCGACGGCGAACTCTATCTCAAGAGCGATGCCGAGACGGATGCCATCTATGAGGCCGAAGGTCTGCAAAACTGGCATTACGCCCGCACCGGCCGAAGCCCCGTGCGGATGCCCTATTACCGGATGCCGGATGCCGCCTTCGACGACCCGGACGAAGCGCAGCGCTGGATCGCCCTAGCTGACGGAGCCTCCCGGCGCGCGGCCCGGACGAAGGGCGCCGCAAAGCCCAGAGGCGAACCGAAACGGCCGAGATCGGGCACCGGAACTCCGAAGGCCTGAATGCGGCAGCCGTGAACGACGGTACCGGATCAGCCCCACACAATCGGCCGATCAGGTCAGGAGGCCGCCGGCTGCTTGCGTGTCTTGGCCGCGATCCAGAGCGCTTCCATTTCATCGAGGCTGGCCGTTTCCAGCGCGCGGCCCGTCGCGGCAAGCTCCTGTTCGATATGGCGGAAACGGCCGCGGAACTTGCGGACGCAACGCCGCAGCGCGGCTTCGGGATCGATCTCGTGATAGCGCGCGAGATTGACTGCGCTGAACAGAAGATCCCCGATCTCGCCCTCCAGCGCGTCGCGATCGCCGCTCTCCGCAGCCTCGGCCACTTCGTCGATTTCCTCGATGATCTTGCCGACGATCGGCTCCGGCCGGTCCCAGTCGAAGCCCACTTTCGCGGCTTTCTGCTGGATTTTCAGTGCCAGCGTCAGCGCCGGAAAGCCTGACGGAACCCCATCGAGAAACCCGGACCCGGCCTGGTCTGCTGCCTCCGGGACGCGCGTCTCGGCCGTCAGCGCGACTGTGGCGACGGTTTCGCGCAGAGCCGCGCGCTCGGCCTTTTCCTCGGCCTTGATGCGCTCCCACTGGCCCTTGGCCGAACCCGCCGAACGCGCTTCCGCATCTCCGAAGACATGCGGATGCCGGCGGATCATCTTGCGGGTGATGCCGTCCACCACGTCGCCGAAATCGAACAGGCCGGCCTCCGTTGCCAGCTGCGCGTGATAGACGACCTGCAGCAGGAGGTCGCCCAGCTCCTCGCGCAGGTCGACCGCGTCGTTGCGTTCGATGGCGTCGGCGACCTCGTAGGCTTCCTCGATCGTGTAGGGCGCGATCGTCGCGAAATCCTGCTCGACATCCCAGGGGCAGCCGGACACCGGATCGCGCAGCGCCGCCATGATCTCGACGAGGCGTGCAACGTCCTTGGATGGCGTCATGGCGAAACTCCGGAACAGTCCTGCGGATCGATCCCGCATAGCGACGCGCGGACCGGAGGGGAAGGGCCAGCCGATGGCCGCCACGCATCGCGGCGTCTCACACGGCCCACAGCCGAGCAGATACCCATCCACCCATACAGATAAGTTGCATAAGATAGATTATGGAACCAAACCGATGGCGGCTGATGGACAGCAGATATGCCGGACGTTGGACGGCCTCGGTCGGCCCTGCGATCCGTTGGCGGCTGGCTCGGCTTCGGCTCAGGCATCGAGCGACCATTCCAACGTCAGGCCGTCAAAGCCCGGACGCACATGGCCTGGCAGCTCGCGGCAGAGCGTGTCGTAGTCCAGCGGAATATGCATATGGGTCAGCGTCGCTTCCGGCACGCCGAGACGCGCGATCCAGTCGAGCGCCTGTTCGACCGACAGATGGCTGGGATGCGTCCGGTACTGAAGCGCGTCGATGACGATGTGCTGCGCACCGGCAATGGCCGCGATCGCAGCCGCCGGAAAATCGCTGACATCGCTGCAATAGGCCAGCGGCCCGATCCGGTAGCCCAGCGAATGGATGGAGCCGTGCTCCTGGCGAAATGGCGCAAAGTTCAGCTTGCCGCCGGCGCCATCGACCGAGAATGCTTCGCCGGCGCTGATCTCGACATGCCGCGCCACCGGCGGATAGGCGCTGCCCGCCGGGGTCTCGAAGCAATAGCGGAAGGCTTCCAGCACCCGTGCATGGGTCGAGTGGTCGGAATGCACCGGAATCCGGGACTTCTGCGTCAGCATGTAGCCGCGCAGATCGTCCATGCCGTGAATGTGGTCGGCATGCGGATGGGTCAGCACCACGGCGTCGAGATGCGTTACCCGGGCCATCAGCATCTGCTCGCGAAAATCCGGGCCGCAATCGATGGCAACGACCGTCCGGCCGTCCGGCCCGATCCGTTCGACCAGCGCCGACGACCGCAGACGGCGGTTCTTCGGGTTCGTGGGATCGCAGGCCCCCCAGTCGCCGTTGATGCGCGGCACGCCCGGCGACGAAGCGCAGCCCAGAATGGTCAGCCGTAGCGTGTCGCTCACCCTCAGCGTCTCCGCCTAAGCCGTTCTCGGATCGGGAACTTTCGAGAACAGCGCGAAGAAATTGTCCGAGGTCTGGCGCGCGATGGTCGCCAGATCGACTCCCTTCGTTTTTGCAAGCACCTCAGCGGTATGGCGAACGTAAGCCGGCTCATTGCGCTTGCCGCGATATGGCGGCGGCGCGAGATACGGCGCGTCGGTCTCCACCAGGAGGCGCTCCATCGGGACGTCGGCGGCGATGGCGCGGATCTCCTCGGACTTTTTGAAGGCCAGGATGCCGGAGAACGACAAATGGCCGCCAAGCGCCACGCCGACCTCGGCGAGCCGCGGTCCGGCGGAGAAGCAGTGCAGGATGAAGGGGAAGGCCCCCTTCCCGCTTTCGTCCTCGAGGATGCGGATCATGTCGTCGTCGGCGTCGCGGGAATGGATCACCAGCGGCAACCCGGTCTCGCGCGCCGCCGCGATATGCCGGCGAAACACCATCTCCTGGATGTCGCGCGGCGCCTTGTCGTAGAAATAGTCGAGCCCGGCTTCGCCGATGGCGACGATCCTCTGGTCCTGCGACAGACGCACGAGTTCTTCGGTGCTGACATCCGGCTCGGCGGCGGCATTGTGCGGATGGGTCCCGACCGAGGCATAGACCTCCGGATGGTCCCGCGTGATCGCCTTCAAGTTCTCGATCTTCGAGACGAAGGTCGAGATCGTCACGAACAGGCCGACGCCTTCGGCCTTGGCGCGGGCGATCAGGTCCGCACGGTCCTCGGCGAAGTCCGGGAAGTCCAGATGGCAATGGCTGTCGACGAGGAACGGCATCATGATGCGGCGTCTTCCGCCTCGACGAAGCGCGGGAAGATCGGCTGCGGCGCCGGCAGGTCGGCCCCCGGCACCAGGCGGACATCCGGCGTCAGTTCGTTGAACGTCCTAGCGTCCGCGCCGACCCCGAGAATGTCGAGCAGCTTGCCGGCGCTCTCGGGCACGAAGGGCTGCAGCAGGATCGCCACGCGGCGCAGGATTTCGGCAGTAACGAACAGCACCGTCTCCATTCGCGCCGGATCGCTCTTGCGCAGTGCCCAGGGCTCCTGGCCGGCGAAATAGCGATTGGCCTCGCTGACCACGGCGATGATCGCGGCGAGGACGCCGTGCAGTTCCTGCCGGTCGATCATCGTGCGGACCTTGGGCAACAGGTCGTTCGCAGCCGTCAGGATCGCCGTATCGGCCTCGGTGAACGCGCCCGGCGTCGGCACCTTGGCGCCGCAATGCTTGCCGACCATCGACAGCGACCGCTGCGCCAGATTGCCGAGATCGTTGGCGAGCTCGGAATTGGTCCGGTTGACGATCGCTTCGTGAGAATAATTGCCGTCCTGGCCGAACGGAACCTCGCGAAGCAGGAAATAGCGCAGCCGATCGAGGCCGTAGACCTCGACCAGGGCAGCCGGGTCGATGACGTTGCCGACCGACTTCGACATCTTCTCCCCGCGGTTGAACAGGAAGCCGTGCGCATAGACGCGGCGCGGCAGCGGCAGGCCGGCGGACATCAGGAAGGCCGGCCAGTAGACCGTGTGGAAGCGCACGATGTCCTTGCCGATGACGTGCAGGTCGGCGGGCCAGTAGGCCGAGCGCTCGCCCTCCTCCGGAAAGCCGGTCGCGGTCAGGTAGTTGGTGAGGGCGTCGACCCACACATACATGACGTGCTTCTCGTCGCCGGGCACGGGAATGCCCCAGTCGAAGGTGGTCCGCGAGATCGACAGGTCGCGCAGGCCCGAGCGCACGAAGGACATCACCTCGTTGCGCCGCTCGGCCGGGCCGATGAAGTCGGGATTGTCCTCATAGAGCGCCAGCAGCCGGTCCTGGAATTCCGACAGCTTGAAGAAATAGCTTTCCTCGGCCACCCATTCGACGGGCGAGCCCTGCGGGCCGTAGCGCTTGCCGTCCTCGCGCAGCTCTGTCTCGTCCTCGCCATAATAGGCTTCGTCGCGGACCGAGTACCAGCCCGAATAGGCGTCCTTGTAGACGTCTCCGGCGGCGGCCATCTTGGTCCAGATCGCTTGGCTGGCGGCCACGTGCCGGTCTTCGCTGGTGCGGATGAAATCGTCGTTGGTGCCGCCCAGAAGGGTCGCCATCGCCTCGAACTCGGCCGAGTTCCGCCGGGCGAGCTCGGCCGGGCTGATGCCCTGCTCGCGCGCGCTCTGCAGCATCTTGATGCCGTGCTCGTCGGTGCCCGTCAGGAAGAACACGTCGTAGCCGTCCAGCCGCTTGAAGCGCGCCAGCGCGTCGGTCGCGATGAACTCGTAAGCGTGGCCGATATGCGGACGACCGTTCGGATAGGAGATCGCGGTGGTCAGGTAGAAGCGTTCGGCCATGGGGCTGTCGTCAAACTCCGGTACGATAGGCGACGTGATCCCTGCGACATAGTGCATTGGCGCAGGCGGCTCAATCGATCGGCGCCCGAAACCTGCCGCAATGGCGTTCAGGAGGCGCTTGCGGCCCCGCGGCAGCGGTAGAACCGGTCGAAAAGCGTCAGCAGCGCCTGCTTGCGATCGAGATTGTAGGCCGCGGCCTCGCGCAGCCTTGCGGTCTCGTCCTGCCATAGCGCCGCGAGCGACGCGGCCCCGGCACTGTCGCCGCGCGAAAGGCACGCCTCGCTCGCCTCGGCTGTTGCCGACAGGAGCGCCGTGATGAGAAACTCGTAGGCCTGCTCGCGCCCCTTCTGGGTCAGGGCGTCGGCCATGGAATGGATGCTGTTCCAGTCGGGCCGGTCTGCTGCAATGAGCGTCTGGAGCGACTGCCGGATCTCGATCCCGCCATAGGCGATCAGCGAGATCGCCTGCCGCGCGCTGCCTTCGCTGAGCGGCACGGCGGCGGCAATCTCGTCCTGGCCGGCGCTGGGCAGCGCGGCGGCGGTCGCCGCGGCCAGGTCATCGTCACCCAGCGGCTCGAAGCGCAGGGTGCGGCAGCGCGACCGGATGGTCGGCAACAGCCGGCCCGGCGTGTGGTTCATGATCAGGAAGACCGAGCGCGCCGGCGGCTCCTCAAGAATCTTCAACAGCGCATTGGCGGCACTGCGATTCATGTCGTCGGCCGGATCGATGATCGCGATCCGCCAGCTCGTGCGCGAACCGGTGGCCTGGAAGAAGCGGTTCAGCTTGCGCACGCCCTCGACGGTGATCTGGGTGCGAAAGCCCGTGCCCTTCTCGACCGGCGGCCGGGTGACATGGACGAGGCCGGGATAGGTGCCGAGCGCGATCTGGCGCATGGCGGGGTCGGCCGGATCGAACACCGGCGGCTCGGTGCCCCTGGCATGGCCGGGCGAAAGCAGGTGCCGCGCGAAGGCGAAGGCGGTCGTCGCCTTGCCGACCCCGCGCGGACCCTGAAACAGCCAGGCATGGTGCAGCCGCCCGGCCGCTTCGGCCGACGCCAGCTCGGCGAATTCGCTGCGGTGTCCGAAGAGCGTGGGGGTTGCCGCGGGCGGCGGCACGCCATCGAGATCGTCGTGGCTCGCCGGGATGTCCAGCGCCGCCTCGCTCATCGTGCGGCCTGCCCTGCCCCCAGCGACTGGCCGATCGCCTCGAACCGGGCCGCCCCGAGGCGGTCGTCGACGATGTCCCGGATCTCCGCCGCGACCTTCTCTTCGGCCTGTGTGCCATCGACGATCACGCAGCGCTCCGGTTCGTCCTCGGCGAGCTTGCGGAAGGCCTGCCGGCGGCGCTCGTGCAGCGCTTCGTCCTCCTTCTCGAAACGGTCGGGCGAATGGTCGGCCCGGCGCTGCCGCGCCCGCTCGACACCGACGCTCGCCGGCACGTCGAGGATGATGGTCAGGTTCGGCAGGAGATCGCCGAGCGCGGCTCGCTCCATCGCGTCGCGATAATCCTGGTCGAGATCGGAATCGAGGAATTGATAGACCCGGGTGGAATCGTGGAACCGGTCGCACAGGACGATCTTGCCGGCATCCAGTGCCGGCCGGATCAGCGTGTCCACATGGTCGGCGCGGGCGGCTGCGAAGAGCATCGCCTCGACCTCGACGCCCAGCCCCTCGGCGGCGCCGGACAGGATGACGTGCCGCAGTGCGTCGGCGCCGGGCGAGCCGCCCGGCTCGCGGGTGGTGACGACGTCGTGGCCCTCGTTGCGCAGATGGTCGGCAAGCCGGGCGATCTGGGTCGTCTTGCCACTCCCCTCGCCGCCCTCGAATGTCATGAAAAATCGGGTCAATTCGCGTCCGCGTGGATGATCAGAGCGTCCGGAGCCAGCCGACGGCGAGCTCCCTGACCGCGCCGAGCGCGCGATCGGTGAAGCTTCCGGCGGCCACCGCGCTGGCAGCGTGGAGGTCGCGCGAAAGCACCGGCTCTCCTTCTACCAGAATATCCAGCGAGGCAACGGTCTGGCCTTCGGCAATCGGCGCGATCAATGGTTCCAGATAGCGGATCTGCAGGCTGACGAGCTCCGGCGCATCGGCGGGAACGAGCGCCTCGACGGGCTCCGTCGCGGCCAGCGCGACGCTCCCGGATTCGCCGCCGAAGACATTGGCCGAACCGACGATCTGGCCGGCCGGAAACAGCGTCTCCGATTCGAACGATTCCCGCGCCCACAGCAGCAGCTTGCGGGCTTCGCTGGCGCGGTCGCGGGCGGTTTCGAGACCGCTCACCGCCAGAAGCGTATCGCGGCCGCCATGCGAGGTGGCGCCGACCAGGCTGAACCCCGAGGCCTCGGTATAGCCGGTCTCGATCCCGTCCGCGCCGATCTCCATCGACAGCAGCGGATTGCGATTGCGCTGGAATATCTTGTTCCACTCGAAGGCCGGCTCGGCATAGATCGCGTAGAGCTCGGGATAGGTGGACCGCAGGTGACGCGCCAGCGTGATCAGGTCGCGGGCGGTGACATACTGGTCGTCCGCCGGCAGGCCGGTCGGATTGGCGAAGCGCGAATTGATCATGCCGAGTTCGCGGGCCCGGGCGTTCATGCGCTCGGCGAAGGCCGCCTCGGAGCCTTCCATGCCCTCGGCGATCACGATCGCCGCGTCGTTGGCCGACTGGATGATCGCCCCACGGATCAGCGCCGAGACCGGCACCTGCGACTTCAGCTCGGCGAACATCGTCGAGGTCCGCGACGGCGCGCCGCCGGTGCGCCAGGCATGCTCGCTGACGGGAAATTCCGTGTCGAGGGTGAGCGTCCCGTCCTTGATCGCGGCGAAGACGATTTCCATCGTCATCATCTTGGCGAGCGACGCCGGTGGAAACGGTGCGTCGGCATTCTTGGCAAACAGGACCGTGCCGGTTTCGCCATCGACGAGCAACGCTTCGCGGGCCGTCGTCTCGATCCGCGGCACGTCCTCCTCCTGGGCCAGGACGGGGCTGGCGGGCCCTGCCAGCGGCAGCAGGAGAGAGGCGGTGACGAGGAAGGCCTTGAACGGAAATGCGTGTGTCATCGGTGTCCGCGTGCACGTGCCGGCGGCTGGGAGCCGCGGGCACTGGAAGATGAGCGGACTTTAGGCCGCTGCCGGACGCCGCTGCAACATGCGCGTCGTCACTTTCCGCCGGACTGGTTTCCGCTCTCTCAGGACAGGATGCGCGCAGGGGTTCGACAAGCCCGTCGGCCGCCGTGCCGGGCCTGTCGCGCAACCGATCAGTCGCGAATGACGAAGGCGTCTTCGGCGCCGACCTGCCAGAGCCGACGCAACACGGCATCGGTGTCGGCACCCGGGGCGACGACCAGCGTCGCGACGCGGCCATTCTCGCCCGGGACATCGTCCTCGACCAGCTCGCCATGACCGAATGCGACGCTGCGCACCCGCTCGGCCAGATCGCCGGCGATCGTGCCGATGGCAATCCGTTCCGGCTCCACGGCGATCGCCGCCGACAGTGCATCGCCTGCACCGCCGGTGCTCTGTTCCGGCGCGTAGGAACTGGCGAAAGCCGCGATCCCGTCCAGCGGCAGCAAGCGGCGCAGGTCGAAGCCCTCACCCGATCCGGCGCCCCTGCCCTCGCCCGCCCGGACGGCGTCCGGACGCACACCCGGCAATTCGCGGGTCTCGCCATAGGCAATCGCGCTTGGCTGAACGCCGCGCTGCGGGACCGGCCGATCGTCGGCCGAAGCGACCATGACGGTGTCGCCATACGGATCGGCGCCCTGGGCCGGCACGTAGCTCGCCATCAGCATCTGCGTGTCGTCGCCTTCCAGCGGCGCCCGGCCGATATAGTCGACCTGCACCTCGGCAGTGCCGGCATGCTGGAAGTCGAGCAGCTTCGCCGCTACGGCCGACAGATCGATCTCGCGACCATGGGCGAAGGGCCCGCGGTCGTTGACCCGCACCATCACGCGGCTGCCATTCTCCAGATTGGTAACCATGGCATAGGAGGGCAGCGGGAACGTCTTGTGGGCCGCCGACAGGCCATGCATGTCGTAGACTTCGCCATTCGCGGTCAGGCGCCCGTGGAAGTTCGGGCCGTACCACGAGGCTGTGCCGGACTTGGAATAGCCGGGATCGTCCTTGGGATAGTACCACTTGCCGCGCACCTTGTAGGGCTTGCCGACCTGCGAGCGGCCGCCGCCCTTGGGTACGCGCTTGGCAGTGGTGATGCGCGGACTGGCCGGAACACCGAAGGTCCGGGAGTCGAATTTCACGGTGGTGCTGATGTCGGCCAGTTCCTCGACCGGGGACTGCGTCCCCGTGCAGCCGGCCAGAAACATTCCGGACGAAACGATCAGGCCGGTCATCAGCCCGTGTCGCTTCCGTCTCGCAGCGGCAATGCCCATGCTGCGCCCCTTCCATCACTCAATACACAGCCGGAAGATCCGCGAACGGCACTTCCGGCACCTGCGCCCCCATGCAGGCTGGAGCTTACCAAAGACTGAACCCGCCGGGCAAACCTTTGGCCGCAACGCGCCCGATCCGCCGGCCCTTTCGGCGCTTGACTTGGCCGCCGGCCGCGCGCAGCCGACACGCTCTTCACAACCGCCCGGCTCCGCGTTGCCACGCCCCCCAAACGCGGCGCGGCCCCTGCCGCGCCCGGCGATAACGCGTTGAGTCCGAACAGGCTCTCCCACGCGAACACAGCACGATGCGCCGGCATGCCGTCAGCTGCGCGGCCCCGCTGCCCAGCCGCTGCTGCCACATTGCCGCCACTGTTGACCCGCCAGCCGCATGCGGATCACGCCCGTTCACGAATTATTACAACACCCTCTCCCGCCCCGGCTGCGCGTCACCGACTGCCTGAACCGGGGCAGCCATCGCCAGGAACGTCGCGCCCACGATCGCGGCAAAGGCACGGCGCCCGCTTGCGCCGGACCGCTGTCGGCTTTAATCGGACGCTGTCGGATGGGTGGCCGAGCGGTTGAAGGCACCGGTCTTGAAATTCGCTTACGAGCGTATCGGGTTGCACCCGCTGATCCCCGTAAGCCCCGTATTGTACGGCTTCCTGCCCTGCCCTGTACCTGCCGATCCCATCGGGTTTAGGCTGATGCTACCGAGTTCGGTAGCAAAATGGTAGCAGGGTGTTCCAGTTACGCTCGGCTACTCCACCCGACATGAGATGCGACATGGAATCCCATCAGAAGCCGTTGCTGACGCCGGCCGAAGCAGCCAAGTTTCTAGCAGTCTCCACGCGTCAACTGCGCGATCTGACGACAAGCGGAGCGATCGCGTACATCAACATCGGGCGATTTGATAGAGAGACACGGCGATACCGGTCAGACGATCTGGAGGCGTTTGTGACAAGCCGACGGCGCCAGCGTCACGCCAACGCCGGTGCTAGCTCGAAGTCAAATGTAGTTTACAATGCCGGCGAGTTCCGTCGACTGCTTGAAACCCGTGCTGCTAAGGTTGGGCTGTAACCTGACCATGCAATCCAAATTGCTCGGCGAATTGAGCTTGCGCCGAGGACGATACGGTGGTGGACCTCGATGTCCCTAACGCGCGTGCTACGGCGCTTACGACGCCTATTCCAAGCACCTGAACATATCCGCCGGGAGGCCACCGTCCTTGTCACCATGCACGGGCCGCACGGTGCGTGGGTGACAGCCCGCGACAAACGTCGGCTTGCACAGGTGGTCGACGCTTCAGACGATGTGCGTCGCTGGAACGCGGTCATGCGGGAGATCGAACGCCAGACCGGCTACCAGCACCAGCCGGATACGGCGACGCGGATGACTGAGAGTTGACGGGAATCAATGTTCTGGGCCAACTGACTAGCGAGTGAGCATGTAGCCGTCGAAAGCAGCATATGGGTGCCAACAATCTGGCCAGCAAAATTGCGGCCGCCGAACGCGAACGTGCGGCTTGGGAAGCAGGCCGGCAAGCCTTCCGCGCCGAGGGTGCCGAGGCTTCCAACCCGTATACATTGCATTCTCCGGATCATTCACTCTGGTCCGAAGGATTTGAGGCAGAGCGACGAGAGAGGCAGATGCCCAGATGGCTCGATGCTGAGGTTTTCTCAATGACGGCGGATAGCCTGTGACCGATGAGGCGAACGAGCCGCTAACGCTGGATGTTTACGGCCAGGAGGAACGCGAGTGAGAACTGAATTCCTCCTGATGGCGCAGTACGACGGGCAAGCCGTCATCCCGATCGACATTGTATGCCGTGACTACTTCTGCCACCTGACGCCAAAGAAGCTATCGGAGAAAATAGCCAGCGGGGAGATCCGATTGCCGATGATTCGCATCGAGACCAGCCAGAAAGCGGCAAAGGGCGTCCATTTGACCGATCTAGCCGCATGGGTGGACGCCCGTCGAGCCGCCGCTCGCAAAGAACTGGCGCAAATGATTGGCGAATGACGCATAGCGGGATAGCGTCGAACGCATCGCTTCAATCTCGCCGGCATTAGGAATTCAGCCCGCGCCATCTCGCCGCGCCTCGTACGCTTCGACGACCTCTCGCTTTATCCGCAGGAGCTTTCCACCGAGGCAAAATGTTTCGAGGTCGCCCTTTCGGACCACGTTTCGAATGTGCCGTTCGGAGCAGTGCCAGCGTCTGGCGAGGGTTGCAGGGCTGTAAGCGCTCGGCAAATGGTCCCCAGCCTGACCCGTGACTGAGGGGCTGCCTTTCGCCGGCGGCGTCTCGACCCCCAAGCGCACGTCCGACGGATTGCTGGCGGATGCCTCATCGGCGACATGGGGCAGTTCTTCGAATGCCCGGTCGACTTCCTGCCGGTCCCAGACTCGGCGCCCCGCGATTTCCCGCGGCTGGGGCATCTTACCAGTTGCCACCAGCCGATCGAACAGAGTGGCCCCGATCCCCACGTAGGCGGCTGCCTGAGAGCGCGACAATCCGCGGGGCGCGATGGGTGTCTCAGCCAGTTTCACAAACGCCTCCGCGGGGTGCCTCACTCCGGGTACTCATCATCAATGTTACGGCAAAAGTGAAATGCTGCGATCTGGGACTTCCCATAGTGCAGCTTCGGCGCCCAAATCGACACGCGCTTGAACTTATTCGCGGTCAGCATGACGAGGACGGAAGACAGGACATCTATGGGCAGGACGACAAAGGCCTTGAGCAATCCATCATACAGGTTGAGGTCCCCGATCGATGGCGGCGGCGAAGAGCCCTCCACTTCCTTCATATCGACGAGGAACAGAAGCCGGAATAATGCCGCGTCTGCCCGCAGGCCGTGCGGACGAATCGGCACGCCGTACAACTCAATTTGCCTGTTATCGAAATAGGGTTTGCGGGGCGATTCTCGTCCTAATGGGGCGGCGACGGCGAAACCGTATTCCCAACGCCAGTCCGTCAGGCGGACATCGAAGTGAACAAGCTCATGATTTCTGCGCTCCCGGGGTTTCGAGGGCATCGTGCCTTGCTCCGAAAGGCATAGCGAAAGGACCTCCATCATGGGCCGTGGCCCTCTGTCTTTCAAACGGTCCGATGTTGTTCGGGCGATAAAAGCCGCTCAGGCCGCGGGGCTTGAGATACATCGAACCGAGATCGGGCAGGATGGCCGGATCGTTCTCGTTCACCGTTCTGATGCTGTAGCTGAGCCGGACGCCTACGAAGTCTGGAAGGCAAGCAGGGCGAGCAGAGGCGAAACATGATGTCGACTTTGGCCCAGGCGCTCTTGATCGCATACGTACGGGCGGGCGAATCTCCGCGCGCAGCGTAAATGCTTCGCTAACCAAGTCCCTCGCTTTTACCGTGCCTGTCGAAATTGCGCCGTTCCCTCGGAGCTTGCTGGTCACGTCAATCAAACGGAGCGATCAGAATGCGTGACAGACACTTTCGCGAACATACGAAAGACGAGTCGCACGATCTCGTCGTTTATGGCGCCTACGCTGCTGCTACGGTATTCGCTTTCGCGTGCGCATACTTCATCTTCGTCCCATGACGACCCCTCTGAGCTCGTAGCGCATCACGCGCGGAGCTTTTAAGGATGCTGCAAATGAGAGCTACCGGACGCTTAATACAGTTCGCAGCCATCGGTCTTGGAGCGCTGATGCTCAGCGGCTGCGTTGCCGGAACCGGCTACTATAGCGAGTCCTACTCAGGGGTGATCTACGAGCAGCCGGTCTATGCCGAGCCGGTCTTCGTGATCGATGACAGGCCGCGCTATCGGCACCACGACTACTATCGCCATCGAGATTGGAGGCGACACCACCGCGACCGATGGGATCGTGGCTACCGATATAGGGATCGCCGCTACCGGCATTACTGATCCAGGCCATCGAAGACAGCCAGAAGGCTGCCAAGGGCGTGCACCTGACCGACCTCGCCGAGTGGCTAGATGCACGTCGCGCTGCCGCTCGCAGATAATTGGCCCAGCTCATCGGAGAATGATCGCTACAGGTACACAGGAGCCGCGACGGTGCGTGGTCCGTTATCGACACCTTCACCAACGTTCCGGTAGAAGTCAGCGGCCGCAATCTGACGCGCCTGAGGTTGGCCGAAGGGGACAAGACGGCGGTTTCGCTGAATGAACGCGTTCGATTAAATCGCGATGATGAATCGTAATCCTGATGACAAGCGATCGGTACAAACTCAGACGCGACGATCACAACTGCTTCAGCATCGTTGATGTCCTCAACGAAGCGCCAGCGAGATTTGGGAGCCTCGATCTTTCGGAGCTGCTATCGATGGAAGCCTCCGAGATGCTCCAGTCCCTGAACCAGCTCGATCAGTTCCAGCGCCGTTTCCAGGAAATCCTCGAGAACTGAGACCTGGCTGAGGCGGAAACCAGCCGCGGCCTTCATTAAACTGGAACGCGCTTTCAGGGCGGCCGTTCGTCCGGTGACCCAGGAAGGGAGAAGCTCGTGGATGAAGCGCTCGGCCTAGCCTTGCATTGGACAACCCGAGGAATTGAAGTCGCAGGCATTCTCGTCATCGTAATCGGGACGATCAGCGCAACGATTTCATTCCTGAGACAGCGACTGGCAGACGCTCGCTCTGAGCCTTTCCACCAATTCCGGTCCAGTCTTGGTCGCTCCATCCTACTGGGGCTAGAGTTCCTTGTGGCAGCAGACATCATCAACACGGTTGCGATCGAGCCGACCCTGGAGAGTCTTGCCGTACTGGCCGGCATCGTCCTAATCCGCACGTTCCTCAGCTTCTCCCTAGAAGTGGAGATTGAGGGGCGGTGGCCTTGGCAGAAGGACCGTCGCCTTTCGCCGGAGACCTGAACCTTATGCCGCACGACCGCTACACCATCAGGCAGAATGCCGTCGGCCGATGCAGCATAATTGATATCTTCACCGATGAGCCTGCCGCGTTCGAGCGTCTGCACCTGATTAACCTGCTCCCCCAGGAAGCCGCCGATCTGCTCGAAATCCTGAACGACGTGGATCGTTTGAAACGCCGCCTGTGGTCGATGGCCGACAATTAGCTCAGGGTTCTCATCGGATCCGGAATGGTAAGGTAGGCGTTCGTTCATTCCCCCGATCTAGTTTGCCTCAGCGCGAACGAATCTCGGCAAGGTTATGAGAACATTCGGAAAGAGAACTCACGGGATAGAGGTGAGATCGGAGCGCCGCACATCTAGCCGAGACCGCCCGGACCCTGTTGACCGAATGACCAAGGAACGTCGAGCGGCTCTGCGTCGGAGCTTGGAGATCGCAGGACGGCTCGACCGCGACGAGCCGAAAGGCGGATCGACTGACAAGCTGTTCATCGCGGTCTGTGCGGTAGTCACTGTGGTCGCTGTAGCGCTCGCGATTGCAGCTCCCAGCAGCCTCTCCGGTGAAGTGACTATAGAAACCAAGCGGCCCGTTGGATTGCCGTGAGCGGAGATCGAGTTGCCGATCCGTCGCCGTATAAGGGAAGTCAGGTGTGCAGGCAGTAGATGACGCGGTCTCTGGCGGTGCTGTTCCGCTGGCGTGGGAGGATCGCAGGGAGGGCTGCTGGCACGGCCTGCGTAATGGCCGGGTTATCGCGTCGGTGATGTCCCAGCCGGATGGCGCGTGGCGCTGGTCAATCCGCGGGGTGAACCCCTTCGGCATTTCGAGGATATCCGGGAGGGAGGACAGCCGGGGAAGTGCGATGGCCGCCGCGCAGGCATCCTGGGACCACTGGTGTGCTGCTCTCGGCCTGAGTGCTGCATAGCGCCTGCATGACGCGCCCTTCCCCAGACCCGCATACCATCGACACCCCCGGCAAGCTCGCCGACGCCCGCATGGGGCTTGTCTGGACCTGCAATGAGTGCCACCGGACGCTCGGCCTGACGCTTGACGAGGCTATTTGTCGCTGGGGACGCAACCGAGTGTTCGTCCGATGGGCGCCGCCGTTGAAGTGCGCCGAGTGCGGCAGTCGGGACATCAGCATGCGGGTGCGGGCGAAGGCGCCGGGGCGAACCTGAAGAACGCCAGCATGATGAAGGCGATACGGTTTCGCGCTGGCTCTCAAGCCTACGCTCCCAAAACCCAGGCGGCCCCCATGATCAGGGTGATGAGGACCAGCATGATGAGGACGCCATGCAGAGCTGACTCGACAACGAACTCGCGGCGTACAGGCTTATCGCTCATGGCAATCACTCCGATTGAAGCGGAGCGGGCTATACGCCTGTCGGCGCGGCCGCACAACGAGGATTTTTGGACGCTTGCTCTACCGGGCAGTTTGCATGTTCGGCATGGCCAAGCCAAGGCGCGTGGGTAGTCGCGCAAGGCGGCAGCCTACTCCCCATCCTTCCGCTCACCACGGGCCACGATCTGCAGCGCATCGTCCGGCAAGGGCCGTTGCAGCGCTGACGCCTCTGGCCAGTCTGCGCGCATCCATGTGTCCATCTCTTCAGCTTCCGTCAGTATGACAGGCATTGCCTTCGGGTGGATTGGTGCCACGACGGCGTTCGGCTCGCAGGTCAGGAAGGCGTAGAGGTCCGCATTGACCTCGCCTTCTTTCGTCTTCCGCACACTGGTCCAGTTCGTCCAGATCCCGGCGAACGCCATCAGGGGCCGGCTCTCGTCCTGCGCGAACCATGCCGGCACCTTCTTACCCTCTGCCGTCGTCTCGTATTCGGAGAAGCTGGTGAACGGCACCAGGCAACGGTTCGTCGGTCCGAGCCATCGGCGCCAGTGCGGCGACTTCACGTTGCGGACATTGGTCACGCCGCTGTCGACCTTGCGGCCCTTCAGCACGAACTGCGGCGACGGCATGCCCCAGCGCATCATCGTCAACTCACGCTCGCCGTTTTCAGCGTTTCGGACCACCGGCGCGGCATAGTCAGGGAAGACGCCAGGCAGCAAGGGCAGATTGCCCGTGCTGTCACGCACGGCGCGGGTGAACTCGCGGATCGCGGTCTGACCCTTGGTAATGGAGTAAAGATTGCACATGCCGCGTCATATAAGGACCGCCGAACAAAAAGCTTCTGCGCTTCACTTCAACAAGGTGCGATGGAGTGTGCCGCAGACCACCGTTTCAGCCGGCGAAGGCTGTCCAGAAGATGACACCCCAGAAAGCCCCTACTCCGAGTACGATTGCGATCCATGCCGCGGCGATGAAAATGACATCCTGTGCCTTATTGAATGATGCGGGACAGTTTCGTTGCATTGCTGAACAGACATCCGATCGTAGGTTGCAAGACATTCAGAATCTCGCAATCAGCATGCCAAACGAAAACGCCCGACCACCGACGAAGGGCAGCCGGGCGTAGTGCTAGCTCAGGCGAGTGAACTTACATGTCGCTCCGCCCTGCTGCCCACTCGTCAACCTGCCGGTGCGCCTCTTCCTTCTCGACGCCGTAGGCTTCCTGGATCCGTCCGGCGAGCATGTCCTTGTTCCCTTCGACCCGGTCGAGATCGTCGTCGGTCAGCTTGCCCCACTGCTCCTTCGCGCTGCCCTTGAACTGCTTCCACTTTCCTTCGATCTGATCCCAGTTCATGACTTGTCTCCCATTGTAGATATGGGCGTACAACGTGAAGTCTGGGAAGGCAGTTCCGTATCGCTTGGGCCATCGGACTGACCGGGAACGAACTGAGACGATCGACGACTGGGCCCCGCCACGGCCAGCAGGGTTAAAGCTTCAGGAACATCGTGTTAACGGTGCAGATGTGATGGCGCATGAGATAGTTTGCGAGCCCCGACGCCGAGGCATCGGGGCTCCGTGGAGCGTTCGATGAGTTGCGCTACATCCAACGGCGTCCACGATCACGAGCCGTGCCTGCCCTGGTGAAATCACCTGCGGGCGGCGGCAATAGTATGTCGCGTCAGCCGTTCGCCTCAGCGGATGCTCGATCGGATACCGCACCGACACGATGGGACTTATGAGTTTCCCGAAGGCGCTGCGCCTGGATTGCCGCGCGAGCATATTGTTCCCAGGCAGACCGGACTGCCATCAGGTTGGCATTAAGCGCTTCAGCGAGACTTTCCAGTTCGTCCAGCTTGGCCGCGCTCTTGCTGAACTTTGCCGACAGATCGCCGCTGACGTCGCCCTTGCGCGCGCTCTCGATCATGCCGGAAAGACTGCGACCGTTCTCGTCGACCTCTGGAACTATCCGTGTCAGCGACTGATGGAGGCGAACTCGCTCGGATTCGGCGGCTTCGAGTGGCGGGCGAAGCTGTTCCATCAGGCGCACCGCATTGCGGCATTCGCGGCCATGCCGGTCCAGGTCGTGACCAAGTCCGACAAAGCCGCCGTCGATGCGGCGAGGCAGACGCGCGGTCGGATCGACGACGCCCTGCCCAGAGATCGGTGAGATGCCGGCCCCGTTTGCCACCTTTTCGCTGCGTTCACTGTAATCTCCCGAAAGAGCTTCCGAAAGGAATTTTGCCATCTCTGGGGAGGTATCTTTGACGTCTACTTCGACGGGCATGCTGAACTCCTGCACTCTCTACGGTGTCTTTCCGTGTGTGGGAATATGCACAGGTTTTTTGAATTGGGTACGCAAGAGTTTAGAAATGGTTAAGCATCAATTTTTCTTTGCTAGCCAAGAAAGTCTAAGATCGAAAAAAGCGCGGCCACCCATGAGCGGTCGCCGAGCCGGTATGCACTGACGATGCGCGCTCGCGATGGTAGCGATATGAAACGGCCGCAGCACGCCGTTGCGTCAGCGCCGCCGGTTCCGCATCTCCTCGCGGATGTCTTCCAGCGTCCGCCCGTTCCGCTTCTGCTCCTCGACGATGCGGTCCATGTCGTGCTCCGACTGCTCGCGAGATTCCTTGATCTCCTTGCGCACGTCGTGGATCGCCTCCAGCATCTTCTTCGCCGACTGCGTATCGGCGAGACTGCCGCCCATGATGGCATAGTGCGGGTCGGCCTGAGCCGTCGCTCGCGGCGGCGCTTGGAACTTGCGGTAGAGGAACAGGGTCGCCCCGCCGATCACCAGGATCACGTAGAACAGCACCCGGGCCCACTCCGGCAGCTCAGCGATGAGGCTTTCCATGCGGCCGCTCTCCGTAAGGGACGCGAGCATCCGTGGCCGCTATCCAGATGTTCGATCCTTCCCCGAGAGCGAGGAATGCGTAGGTGACGGCGCCGGGTGAAGCGACGCCGGACGCCTCCACGCCCAGCGCGAGGGCGGCAAAGACCAGGCCGCCGCCGATGGCGCAGATGCCGCGAAGCTCCGGCGATGGCCGCCAGGCGCCGTTATAGGCGAGGATGACCATGCGCAGCAGGCCGCCCCAGAACATGAGCGCTCCCCATGTACCCTCGTCCGCCCATGCGGCGAGCTCTCGCCATGCCGGCTGGGCGAAGCTGTCGGCAGGGTCGAGGAGCCGAAGGCCGATGCCGGTGATGATGCCGGCGCAGATCCACTCCAGTCGGCGCACCGGAAAGTGGCGGCGCAGTTCGGAGAGGATGATCATCGAGGCACCCAGAGCGACCAGCGGACGCAGCCGCGCCGGTCTCGCCAGGACGCTTCCATCCGCCCCTGCCGATCGAGCCGAATGGCCGGCATGGTTCCGGCGCGGTCGCAGTCGAGGACGACGACGCGCAGCGGCTGCCGCGGCGTCGGCGCTGCATGGGCCGGCGTGAACAGCCACGCAACTGCGGCGGCGACCAATGCGACTCCGACCGCCCATGCCGTCCAGCGCCAGACGCTCACCGCGTCACCTTCTCGATCTGCCGCTGGATATGCGGGACGACGAGATCGGCGATCTTGCTGTCGGACAGCCCAAGCGTCTTCACCGTGTCGGGCACTGAGGACTTCACGTAAGCGATCGCCGCCCCGGTCGCGTCCGAGGTCACCGCCGGGATGACGCGCGCGCCCCCTGCCCGCGCAATGGCCGTCAGCGCCGCATTCTCCAGCGCCGACTGCAGGAGCTTTGCCCGCGCCTCGTCCTTGATGACGTTGTTCGCCTTCAGCCAGGCGATGGCCGCCGGAATCGCGATTGTCGTGAGCACCGTTGCGAGCAGCGGCAGGGCGATGGCGAGCGTGATGTCGAGAATGCTGTCCAAGGATCAGTTCTCCTGTTCGGCGAGAGACTGCGCCGCCAGCACATCGGCATAGGCGGCGGAGGCAGCGGCCAGGGCGGTCGCGGCATCGGTCGGCGGATCGGCGCAGATGCGCGTGACGACGATGTGCGCGTTGCGCTCGGCTGCGATGATCCGAGGCGAGACCGCCCTGTTCTGCGTCAGGACGACGAAGGCGGTGTGCGCCAACGGTTCGTACTGGCAGATGCGGGCGAGCTGCGCCGACACCGGAACCGGGATCTGCGGGTTGGCCGAGACACAGCCGGAGAGAGCGGCAGCGCAGGCCACCAATGCGAACGGCTTCATGGTCACGCCTCGTTCTGGCTGATGGCGCCGGTGGCCGCCTTGGCGACCGATCCGGTGGCGGTGGCGTCGGTCTTCGGCCAGCGGGCGCCGAGGAAGCGATCCTTCGCCATCCGCGTCACGCTGATCTGGTTAGACTGGTTGCCGCCGAGGACGTGGTAGGTGCTGGCGTCCTCGCCGACATAGAAGGCGACGTGCCCCGAAATGCCGTTCCGCGAGCCGCGCCAGAACACCATCACCGCGCCGAGGCGGGGCTTGGTCTCGACGCCGAACTTGAGCCAGTTGCGGGCCAGGTAGGGATTGGTCGGAATCGGCTCGTCGGGGAGCGTCAGCTTGATGGCTGTCTGGACGAAGTCGCCACACCACGGCAGCTTGCGCGGGTCTCCGAGGGTCGGGCCGTCCGAGCGCAGCCAACTGGAGAGCGCGGTGTAATCCTTGACCTCGTGCAGGCCCATCTTCGAGCGCGCCTCGACCATCCAGACGGGCTCGCCGGAGACGATCGGCTTGGCCTTGGCCTTCGCGTCCTCGTCGAACAGGAGGTGCAGGGACTGGATCACCGGATACGGCCGGGCGACGAAGCCATGCGCGGCCTTAAAGTCTTTGAGCGCGGTCTCGGTCTTCGTGCCGGCGTCGCCGTCGATTTTGCCGAAGTAGTAGCCAAGCTCCTGAAGCCGGGCCTGGACGGACTGGACGATCTCTTTCGACATGATGGTCTCCGTTGCGGGCATGAAAAAGCCCGCCGCGGATGAGCCGGGACGGGCATGAGAATGACGCTGTGTCTGGATCAATTGTGATATGATGCGGTGTCGCGGTGCTCGCCCTGCAGGCTGGCCTCCAAGTTCGCGACAGGCCCGGTGGCTCTCTTCCCAAAAGCGTGGCTGCCGGGCCGCCTATCGCGAACCCATGAGCAACGCCGCCACGAGAGCGCCATCTATTCAAGTCAGATGAGGTTAGTTGCGGCAGTAGGGATACGGACCGTGACTAGGCCCGGCAGTTCCTTTGCCCGCGATGCGATGCTGTCGGGCCGCCTGCGTCAAATCGCCAATGACAAAGGCGCGCCTCGCAGACGCCGGTCATGATGTCGCGCGCGCGGTTTGTCGCGTGGGAGGGATATGCTCCCGTCCAGGCCCGACGGTGCCTTAACCGGAACTAACACTGCGGGGTCGCAATCAGTCTGCTGACGACGTCGGTTTGAGATCATACGCCGCCTTGATGACGAACTTCTTGCCGTCCCAGGTGTGCATCCCGACACAGGCTTCGTTGCTCTCCTTGGCCTTGTGGCCCTTCTTGACGAGCGGTTCCGAGGATACGGATACGACCTCACCGTCGCGTTCGCGCACCAGCACCCAGCGCTTGTCGCGCGGCTCCTTGCCGGCACCGTCCCAGAGCCGGTCGCCGCACCATTTGTCGCCGACCACGGCGTTGTCACTGGCAACCGCGAACATCTGGCCCGAAGGGATGTCGCGGTAGACGATGTCGACGACCATGCCGGTGATGTCGCCGGGATTCTGGCGCACCAGCGCCTGCCGCTTGCCCTTGGGCTCGTGCTCCAGCAGCTTCATCTTGCCGTTCTCGCACAGCGTGAAGCAGAGCACGTCGCCGGTCTTGAACGAAAGCGATGGCTGGCCGTTCAGCAGGAGGTCGCCGTCCTCGCCGTCCATCGTCTGCGGCAGGATCGTCACCTCGTCCGGCCCGGTGCGGACCATGTTGATGTTCAGAGTGATCGTGGAAATCATGTTTATCGTTCCTTCGCTCAGGCGGCCTGACGGCCGGTTTCGATCCATTCGGCGGCATCGATCGCACTCTCCAGGAAGATCCAACTTCCTGCCGGCGCGGCCCAGTTGACGCCGCCGTTTAGGCGGAGATTGCCGCCACCCGCGTGCTGCAGTGTCAGACCGTTATCGATGCGCAGTGCGAGCCGGCGATTGCGATGACTGACGGTCGCGTTGATATTGCCGACCGTCGTTGTGCCGGTGAGATGGTGCTGCCGAACTCCGATCGGAGGCGCAATTGTGGTCGCGGAGGCGACGTTCGGTGTGCCGAGATCCGTGTCGACATCCTCACTGATCTGAACGCGGGCGCCGATCGCAGCTGCCATCTGGATTCGAGTGGAAGCGCCCTTCAGGCGCCCGCCGCTGACCTTCAGCATCGTGCCGTTGCGAAGATCAATCGCTGCAGCAGCGAGGTTCGGCAGATCGACCGCCTGCGTCGTGAGATTGTCGATGATGGCGCCATCCGGGCCTACGCCGCCATTGCCAACGATGCAGTAGAAGCGCCCGCCCGAGTTCGCGACAACATCGATGTCCGCGCAACTCGTGTCCGACACCAACAGGTCGCGCCCATTTTCGAGCAACATGCAGTCGCCGATGGCCTGCCGCATGTCGTAGCCCATCAGCTTAATCTGCCGGGGAGCCGTACCTGCGACATAATACATCGCAGTGGAGCCGTTCAGCATTTGGCCTGCCGAGAAAGTCACGGCGTTCAGCGGATTGGCCTGATTTGAGACAACTGTTACGGCATATGCCGCGCCGCCGTTGATCGCTTCGTAGGTGTCCTGCCCGGAGAAGAAGTTGTAGCCGTCCTGGCCGTTCGACGTGACAGACAGGCACGTCACGTCGCAGCCCCAGATGTGGTTACCGACCGATTTAATCTGATCGAAGCCATCCATCACGCCACCGTTCTGGATGCCGATGCCGCCGCCTCGATTCGAGAGCATGTGGATGTTGTGGCAGATGCCGGTTGTAACGCCCGGGGTCGCCGTTGATACGCCTTCGATGTACCAGAGATAGGAGCCCGAGATCGCTGGCTTGGAGTTTGGCGCGATCCAGGTATTCCGCGACATCTGCTTCTCCAGCGGACCTTCGCAGGAGACGAACTCGATGCCCTGATAAATGTTGAAAAAGGTGTTCTGCTCGATCGTGAACTGCTGGACCTCGAACAGGCGGAACAGCTTGCCGGCAGTCGGCTTCTGGTTGGTGTTATCGCCGGCCACTGAGCATTCGGTGAACGAGAAGCCGTAGGAGGCCTTAGACCCGTTGATGTGTCCGATGATGTCGAACAGTAGAATGCCACCGGTGCCGTAGACACGCGTGAGCCAGTCGCCGCGGCCAATGATCTTGCAGGCGCGAAAATCGACGACCACCGTGGAAGACAGCCCGTAGTCGCCCTGTTCGAACTGCAGGACGCCGCCGACAGAGCCGGAGATCACCCTCTGTTTCAGGAACGCGATGGCCGCCAGGATGCCAACCGTGCAGTCGCCGACCGGGTTCGCGCCCCACCATTCGGACCAGATCGAATTTCCGGGCAGCTTTGGCGAGCCAAGGACCGTGCCGCCAAGCGACACATCAAAGATGCGAAACGGCAGCGCATAGAGTGAATTCGAGAACGTGACCGTGATGGTGTTGTCGGGCCGGAGGATGCCGCCCTCGAAGAAAACCTCGGACGCCAAGGTCATAGGTGAGCCGAGCCGATACGTGCCCCAAGTGATCACCAGCGGAATATGCAGCGCGACGGCGGCCTGATCAGCCAACTGGATAGCGTTCGCGTCACCAGTGATGCCACCAGTTCCGACCGCGCCGAGGTGGTACGGGGTCAGGCGATCCCCGGCAAATTCCCAGTGCTTGCTGCCGCTGTTGGTCGTGAACTTCGCGCCATGGGACGGAGCCGATGCGACCTTCCGATAAGGCCCCCCGCCCTTGCCCGTGGCCGACGAGTAACCGCTGACCCAGATGCGTTCGATCCCATCGGGCACGTCAAGCGCCGGCATCCCGGTGACGGTGGCATATATCGGGACATTGCCCTGGCTTACGGCGTCGGAGGCGTATCCCGCTGCGATGTCGCGCGCCGCCTCGGCAGCGATCCTGTCGGCATCGGCGAGTGCAGCGCTTGCGGCGGCTTCATCGGCCGCAGAGCCGATGTCGAGCCACTCGCCCCATGTGCCGCCCGGGTTTTGCCAGCGGATCATGTAATCGCTGATCTCGTGGGGCGGCTTGTTCCCCTGAAGACCCCGCGGCCCGCGCTCAGGCAGGGCGAGATCAGGACCGCGCACTTTGGTATAGGCCATGCTGTTCTCCGCGCATGAAAAAGGCCCGCCGAAGCGAGCCTGCTGGGGTGTTGAATTGGGTTTCGTCCCGCTAAGCGGTCACGCGCCCTGGATAGACGATCATCGCGCCTCGGAACCGCTCCTGGTAACGAATGCCGTCGTCTGGATCGCTCGTCTCGGCTATGCTCTGGACGCAGAAGTGATCCCACTTGCCGACCGGAATGTCGGAGATCACAGTGGAGCGTCCGACATTGATGCTGGCGAGGCCGCTCACCGCGTCATCAACGACGATGGTCCCGTCCGCCGTCGAAAGCTTCTTGATGAGAACCGAATGATCGTAGACGGGCCGAATGAATATCTCGATCGTCACGTCTGTGAGGTCAGTCGGCGTGTCGCCATCTAAGAAGCGTGGAAGCGGGTCGTACCAGTCCTCGTCCTGTACGATTTCGCATGTGGCGATCGTATATGGTGGCTGGACAATTACGGTAGCCATGATGCCTCGCTATGTGATGGTGATGGGGTAGTCCGAAGACCACGGGCCGATGGCTGTGACGCCGGCATTCATGCGAATGCGAACCTGATGAAGACCAGTGTCGACCACGTCGCTCTCCGCGCTGTCTCGCGTGCCAGCCACTGTCATGGCCGTGTACGACAGGGCACCGTCTTCGCGGAACTGCACTTCGTAATTGCGGTTGAGCGCGACTGCCGCCGTCCAATCCGCGCGGATCTTCGGCCCCGCAATCTGCGAAAGCGTGATGACTGGCGGCGTCAGTTCCAGATCAGGTGACGTGTCCGGCGGGACCGATGTGGACGTGCCCTCTTCCGCGGTGGTCCAGTCATAGGACGCGGCGTTGGCCGAGCGCAGCGACAGGCGAACCCCGCTGAAGTCTGGCAGAAGCTCCGGCCCGCCCTCGACCCAATACGGGCCGTTGATGTCCAACTCAGGCCAGTTTAGCGTGATGACACGTTCGCCGATGGCGTTCAGGCCGTTCAGGTTGGTGACGACCTCGCCGACCCAATCGCAGTTCTCGCGGGCCATGCGGATCTTCGCGAGGCGGCGCGACTGGCCGTGCGCCGGCACCTGGACGAGATCCGCCGGGACCGTGACGAGCTGCCCCGTCGCCGCGATGTCGTCCACGTCCTGCCAGGGCTCGCCTTCGTTCTCTACGTAGCCGAGCGCCGGTTCCATGTATTGGATCGACAGCTCGTTGAAGCGCGACATCGCGTCCGGCGGCGCGAAGTTGGTCTCGATGATGTGGCCCAGATCCGCGTCGATAGTGACGGTCGGCGCTTCCCACTTGCCGCCGCGGATCGCGACCTTGCCGTCCTGCGACGGGAACAGCCGCGCGTCGCAGGCTTCCAGAAGGCGGGCCAGAACGTCCTTGCGCGCCTCCGTCAGTGCGACTGAGGTCGCGACCCGGTAGCGCTTCTCAGTGCCGCCCGCGGCCAACGGCACGGCCTCGTCGCAAATGTTCGCCATGGCGATGAAGGACGGCAGGTCCATCTTCGTGATGGCGCGGTCGTAGCCGTCCTCATGCGTCAGATAGTCGAGGATGCACAGCGCCGCGTTGTCGCGCCATTCCCACGTGGACTTATCGGCATGGCGATGCGAGCCGCTGCCGCCGGCCACCGTGGAATCCTTGCGCGGATCGTAGACCCGAGCGCCGCGCACCAGCGCAGAGACCTGCGGTTCACCACTCGGATAGTGCGCCTGGAACTCGTCGTCGGCGCCGGTCTGGCAAACGACCACGATGTACGCGGTGCCCCTCAGGCGGTGATTGGCCGACCATTCCGGGAACGTGCTGTTGAGGTAGGGATCGACAGCCTGGTCGTCGGTTCCGAAGTGCCACGCAATGCGGACCAGCGGATTGCTGCCGTTCTCATATGGCGCGCTCTGTACCCAGCCGGAGCCGTCGATCGTTGCCGGGGAATCCTGCAGGTAGATCTGTTCGAATGCATCCACCTGTCGCGATGAAACCAGCACGGCCTTGAACAGCGTACTGTCGCGCGTTTCGTAGAACGCGAGCGACCCGCTGACCTTGACCCGCCCGTAGTGCCAGATGCGGGCCGGGATTGCCTGCCGCGCCTCGACCTGCCCGTCGCTGGGCTTGGGCTGCTGGGGACGATTGAACAGCGAGGCGACGTAGGAGACGCCGAGGCCGAGCGCGATGGTGCCAACGGTCGAGGCGATCGAGCCCAGCACGCCGACACCGATGATGGCGTTGGCGACCGCGACACTCGCGCCGGCCTGAAAGGCTGCGAGGGCGATCGGCATGAAGATCGGATCGGCCTTTGCCGGGATCGTGACAACGGTCAGCGACGCCATGACCGTGGAAGCGGCCAGCGCAGCGCGAACGGATCGCAGCATTCAAACTCTCCAGGCTGCGAGAATGGGCACCTGCCGAAAGCGCAGACCGCCGGGGCCGATGCAGGCCGTCCATGCGCCGGTCACGATTGCGCCCAACTCGCCCTCAGGGGCGTCCACGAGCGCGATATCGCCTCGGCGGGCGGCATTGGTGCGGCGGATGCCGAGCGGCGCCACAGCAGCCCCTATGAGGGCTTCACGCGAACCGTGCTCTGCGATGATCCGATAGGCGGCGATGCGAGTGGCGTAGCGGCTGCGGAACTGCCCCGCCGGGTTGACGCCATGGCGAACAGCGACCCACTCGCCGAGCCAAGACAGGCAGTCGGCGCCGTCATCCGCCCATGAAAAAGGCCGCTCAGCGGCGGCCTTGAGGAAGTGCGAGAGGTCGTCCATCTAGAAGGTCGGCCAGGATAGGCGTTTATTCTTGAGCGTCGGGATGAACTGGCATCCGAGGTCGCCGGGGAACCGCGCCTGCTGATCGCGGTCGGACCAGTAGGCGAAAGCGGCAAGGTTGCGCGTCGTCCAGATCGTCTCGGCCGTCATGCTGATGGATCTCTGGGACGGGCCTTTCGCGCCATAGCCGATCGTATCCATGATGAGCTGCCGGACGACCCACTTCTCACCGAGGGGCTGCATGGTGTCGACATCGAGGAACAGCGCGTAGATCGTCACGTCGCGACCGCGCACGCTGTCACCGGAACGGGCCAGCGTCACGAACTCAGGATCGACACCGGAGAGCGCGAAGGTCACCTTCTCGGCAGCGTCGTTCTCGCCGAACTTGATCGCCGAAATGGAGCCAAGCTCGCCGGTTCCCAGCCATTCGTAGCCGTCGAGATCCATCACGCCGTTGCCATTCCAGACGCGGCGAACACCCTCCGCGAAATCGAACTCGACGAGATTGACGAGGTGGACGACCTTCTCGGCCATCGCTGCCTGCTGGAGAGCAGAGAAGTCTGCCATCAGATGCTCTCGACGAAGCTAAGATCGACGAAGCCCCAGCGCGCCACTTCCAGATTGAGGCTACCTTCGTCGTCTGACATCAGGCGCATCTCGCAAGTCGGCCGAGTGAAATCGACCGCCTGCCCCAGCGTGACTGCATCGCGCAGCGGCGGCATGATCGAGAACGTTGTGGCGTTGACCACTGCGGTGATGAGATGCAGGCGCCCTGGCGCTGGCGAGAAGTATTGCCCCGCGCGAATGGCCGAGCCCTGGCTGACCGTGATCTGCACTGTCGTGGAGCGCCGAGCCGCTGCCGCCGCAAAGGCGGCGTTGACCTGACTTTGCGGTGGGATCTCCGGGTCTTCGAACTGCGTGCCGTCAAGCCGCTTGCGGCGGGTAAACGTCGGGTCGAGCGTGCGCCCGTAAGTGTCGACGGGCCAGTTCGCCCGGAACCAGTCGAAGGCTGGAACCAGCACAGTGCCTGCCCGTCCGCGTATCCCGATGTGGAATGCACGCCATGCGAGGATGGCGTCGTCGTTCTTGATGGGGATGCCGGACAGTTGCGCTGTCCAGCGCCCGGCACCCGATGCCACGATCTGTTCCTGCCCATTCGTTGCAGCGCCGCCGGATCGGCTGACGTTCTGAATGCTGAATGCGATGGTGCGCGGGTAGATGTCCGCAGGCCAAGCTGTCGCCATGCTATCCGGTCCTCCGCTGGCGATCTTGCTGGAGCTGAGGGAACTGGCGTGCGGATTGCTGCATCGCCGACTGGCTAGCTGTCTGCGCCTCACGACGGGACACGCTGGTAACGAACGGCATCAGGTTGCCGGAACTGTCAGCATCGACACCGACGGTGACGTGGATCGAGCCGCCGCCTGCTCCGATGTTCTCGTTGGCGACGATCGAACCCGAGCGCCCAGGCGAGAACAGTTCGGGGCCGTTCTCTCCGACGACATACGCCTTGCTGCTGGACACCGGCCCGCCGGCAGCACGGAAGCCACCGAACAGCCCGCCCAAGATCGAGCCGAGAAGGCCACCGCCGCCACCGGAGCCGCCACCCATCAGCGCCTGAAAGCCCTGATTGAGCAGCATGTCGCCGAGGCTCGACAGCACGTCCGCGAGAACGTCCTTCAGCTTCTTGGAGCCGTCAATCAGGCCCTTGAAGGAACTGCTGATCGTCTGGCTGATGTTCTGGCCGATCTGGCCCAGAGACGAGAGGCTGTCTTTGCTGGCGTCGGTCTCCTTGCGAAGCCCCTTCCATGCGTCGGCCGCCTTCTTGCCAGCCCCTGCCAGACCGCCGCCCTTGCCGCCGCCAGAGCCGCCGCCTGCTTCGCTGCCGCCAACCGCTGCGGCAGCATCCTCCGCAGATCGCGTGAAGCTCTGCGCGGATTCGGTAGCGCTGTCGAAGGACGAGGCAATCGCGCCGACGTAATCCTTCTGAGCGCCAGCGAACGCCGCAGATGCGGCGCCAGCAGCACCAGCCGCGGCGCCTGCATAGGGATTGGCGACGCCGTCCATGCTCGGGGGCAGGATGTTGATTGGCGCGTCGAGCATCGGGATCGCGATGCCGGCGTCACGCAGCGTTCCGTTGATAGAGGCGATCACGCCGTTGACTTCGGCAATTGCCGTGCGGCCCATGTTCTGGATGCCGCGCACGAAAGCGTCGGCGGCCTGATGCGCGATATCGCCCATTGCGGCAGGAAACTGGCGCCACGTCGCCATGATGGCTTCGAACGCACCGACCATCGCCCCGATGGTCGCATTTGCCCCAGCCTTGAAGACGCCGACGACATCAACGCCGATCGCCTGCTTGATCTCATCGCGGAAGTGGTAGACCGCCGTGATAGCGACCGTCAGGCCCACGACCAAAGCGCCAAGCGGATTGGCCGCCGCAGCAACCGCCACCGCACGGAGTGCGCCCACAAGCGCCGTGCCGAGCGCCGTGGCTGCACCGTAGATCGCAGCGATGATCTGCGGGCTGATCATCAGCGCCAGGGAGCCGCCGGCAACCGCTGCATATTCGGCGACCGTTGGCAGATAAGACAGCATCTCGACGAGGCCGCGCGCCGCGGCCACCAGCGCCTCAGACACGACGACGAGCGCCGGCAGGAGTGCGGAGGCCAATGCGGTCGTCACGCCCTGCGCCGCATAGCCGATGCGCGAGATGTTATCGTTGAACGCTTCAGCGCGCTTTCCAGTCTCGGCGCTGATCGTCAGGCCGAACGCATCGGCCTCGTCCGTCAGTTCCTTGAGCGCCGCCGATCCACCGTTGAGGAACGGGATCATGTCCGCGCCGGAGCGGCCCATCAACTGCATGGCGAGCGCGGTCTTCTGTGCTCCATCAGGCATAGTGGCGAACCTGTCGCCGATCTCGCCCATGATGTCGGTGGCCGACTTCAAGCTGCCATCCGCACCTTTGACGTTGATGCCAAGCTGCTTGAACGCTTTGGCGCCCTCGCCTGTCCCTGCTGCCGCATCCGACATATTGCGGGAAAGCCGCTGCACGCCGGTCTGAAGCTGGCCCATCGCCACGCCGGACAGATCCGCCGCATACTTCAGGCGCGACAGTTCCTCGATCGGAATGCCGATTTTCGCTGCCGTTTTGCTGAGCGCATCCGCGTCGTTGATGATGCCGCGGATCGCGACGCCGATGCCGGCAATGGCGGCGACCGCCGCAGCCGCAGCCGCGACGAACGCCGTCTTCATCATCTGCCCGACCTTGGACAGCGTTCCCTGTGCGCCCTGAAGCCCCTTGTCAAAAGCGGCGGTGTCGATCCCGAGATTGACCCGGAGCGCACCGATGACGGCATTACCGGCCATGCATCACCCTTTCCGCCGGCCCGAAAGCCACGACCTGACCACTGCCTCGATCTGTTCGGGCAGCATCTTCTGAGGCCGGGCGGGTTTGTCGCTCGGCATCATGTCTTTGAGTTTGGGGAACTTCTTTGCCCGGTAGAGCGCAGCGGTTGTCCAGCCGAGCCATGCCCGGCCTTCCTGTTCCTGCTTCGCCCTGCGGGTCCGCCCATCGACGACCGCAGAGAACATCCGGGGGGTCTGACGCCAGAAGTCTTCCGGCGGCAGGCCGAACTCCCCCGTCCATGTGCCGTAGAGGCTTAGCCAGTCCGGCCCTTCCGGCTCTTCGGAGGGCGGCTGTTGGACGTGCCGACCTCCGTAGCCGGGAATGACGCCTGGAACGCCTTGGCGACAAGCTGCCCAGAATCGCCAGCGCCGACCGCCGTGATGATGTCGCCGGCCTCTTCCACGCTCACGTCATGGTAGCGCTTCAGGCCGATCTGGAAGACCTTGCGAAATGCCGACGCCTTAGCGCCCATCACTTCGCCGAGGTCTTCCATCTTGATGTCGAATTCTTCCTCGATCGCGACGATCGCATTGAAGTCGAACACCAGCGTGTATTCGGCGCCATCCGCCTCGAAGGCGACCTCGCCCTTGATCGAGTTCGCCATTAGGCAGCCGCCGTCCACGTCTCAGCACCCGAAGGCGCAACGGTGATCGTCGCCGTCATCTTGTCGTCGATGGGGATCGCCTTCGAATAGCTGAGAAGCACAGCATCGAAGCTGACGGTGACGCCATTCGGGAACTCGATGGTGTGGGTGCGGGTCTCGCCGCTGGTGCGGAGATCGCGCAGAAAGATATCGGTGGCGCTGCCCGGCACCCAGTTGATGGTGAAGCTTGCCTCGCCCGGATCGATCAGGCCGGCGATGAACTCGCGGCGACGATCGGGGCTCTGCATGTGAGTGACATCGACGCGATCGGTCGATTCCTCGCCGGGGGCGATCTCGACCACCTCGCCGATCTCGACAAGAGCGCCGGGGCTCTCGCCATCGTCGATCGAGTATTTGCTGTTGTAGCCAATCATTGCTTCGGTTGCCATTGGTCAGGTCTCCTGATGCCAGATGATGAAATCGAGGCTGATGCGGTGGAAGTCTTCCCCGCCCGAGCCCTGCTCGTAGGATTGCCGCTCGCTATCGAGGAACGACCCATGAAGGCGGATGCCGCCGATGGTGGTTTGAAGGCCGCTCAGTGCGGCAGCGACAGCGCGCGAAACGCCGATCGCGGAACCGTAGGTTTTGCCCCAGCAATCGACTTGGATGCGGCTGTCAACGAGACCCGAAGCGCCGGCCATCATGTAGTCGCGTGTGCCGCCGACGCGGGTGAGAACGACCGATGGTGACGCCTGCGCCTGCGGGCGCGCATTCCAGTTGACGCGGTTATCGACGAGCGCCGTCAGCCCGGCGTCGGCCAGGAGATAGGCGGACAGAGCCTCTTCCATTGATCAGCCCTTCCTGGCGAGCCGTGCCATCTTGCGGGCGTGGCGCTGTGCGGCCTTCTGGATCTCGGCCCAGAGATCATCCTTGATGCTTTCGAGGACGCCATTTTTCTCGGCATCCCAGGCAGCGCGCATGAACGGCTGCGGGCTATGATCGACCGTTCCGAATTCCTGCGTGATCGCCTGCGGCAGACCACCAGCGCCGACGAACATCTCGACCGAAGCTTTGTCGCTCTTGAACATCTTGCGGTGAACACCGCGCTGCCGGCGGGTGAGCTTGGTGCCGACGCCGATGCTCTCGCGCAGCGCGCCCTCGTCCACCGGGGCTTTTGATGCCGCGCTGTCGGCAACCGGCTGCGCTGCCTTCTTGAGTGCCCGCCGCAGCGCCGCCTTGCCAGTCGACCGCGGCAGTTCTTTCAGCGCCGCTTCAAGCTCGCGAAGGCCCTCGACCTTGACCGTCTCGGCCATCAGTCAGCCCTTGCGTTGGCAGTAATCTCCAGGCCCTCGCGGCGCCCGATCTCCTTAACTGCCACGACGTTGTAGGACCTGCCGTCAAAGGTGATGCTCGCCTGGGGATCGAGATCCGCGAACGTCGCAGCCCAGCGGATGCGAAAGCGGGTCGTCACCTCGGCGCCAACCTCCTGCGCCGTCCATCGCTCGCCGTCTCGGATGTCTTCCTTGGAAGCCCAGACGGTCGTCTCGGTCGTGCTGTAGATCGGCTCGTTGAACGCATCACGCCCGGTTTCCGTCTCGCGCACGATGGTGATGCGGCGATCGATGCGTCCTGCGTCCATCTTGCCCTCACATGAAAAAGGCGGCCCCGAGGACCGCCCATATTGCCGCGCTGATGGCGAGGAAGTCAGGCATCATACGGCAGTCCATCCGTCAGCCGGCAGAGGACCATTCGGTGCGACCACGACGCTGTCGTTCACGCGGGTGACTTGACGCCCAGCGTCGCCCTTGGACCGAAGGTTGACGAGCGTGGTGGCGTTGCCAAGTTCCGCTGTGGTTGCGGTGGTCAGCCACTCAGCGTTCAGCGCCGGATACCGATCGTCGTAATCGGCAACGTCCTGCATCGCCATTTTCTTGAACAGTTCCTGCGATAGGGATTCCGAAGAAATGCAACCCTGCATCAGATAAACGGCGTCCGCGCCGGATGCCCTGATCTGCTCCAGCACTGCCCTGATCTGCTGCCAGAGCGTTGTTGCGGTAACTCCTGAATTCTGTTCATTGATGCCGGTATGCAGCACGACCTTCGTCGGCTGGTAGGTCGTGAGCCAGCCGGCAAGGCTTGCGCTCCAATCGCTGATCTTGCTGCCGCCGATGGCCTCGTTGGTGATTGTGCCCGCCCCACCGGCTGCCGTCATCAGCGCGCGTATTTCCGTGTCAAACGGTGCCCCATAGGCGTCGCCATCATCGAACCAGCTATCCCCAATCAGGAGAACCTTGTCGTCTGCCCCGATCAGGGGATCATCGCCCGCAGCCAAATCTGTCAGATCGGCCGCGTGAACTTCTCCGATCCGCAGAGAGTAGGCTGTCGTGCCAGCGGTCGTGCGAGTGACCCGGATCTCGATATCCGTCGACCCCTCGGAGATCTCCACTTCATGCCAGGACAGGAAGGTGTTGAACGCCTTGGTATAGATGCTCACGCCGTCGCGAAGGACCGTCACTGATCCGGCAGCCGCCAGCGTGCTGTCATTGATCCCGCACGAGAAGGCCAGCATGAGGTGCTTGCCACCGGTCGCGATGTCGAGGGACACACCCTCGCCCGCGGCGTCGGTGTTGACGTTCACACAGATCGTTGAATTGGAGTGGATGAACTTCGGGGTAGATGTCGAGGCGTTGGCAGTGCTGGCGAAGTTGATCGCGTTTAGCGCAAGCCCGCCGTAGGGGTTCCACGTCTGCGGTGTGTAGAGACTGTCGGAGTTGTATAGAAACTTGTCGCCGTGCCACAGGCTGAACTCGGATGTCTCACGGAACGCCCGCTTGCGCGTCTGGCCCCAGAGATATTGCGCGAGAGCTTTGCTGCCCTCGGTGGATAGATGCTGCCCAGTTGCGGCTGAATGCGCGTTGTGCAGCCCAACGGCTGCCCCCGTCAGCGAATGCGCCAGCGTGAACACATCTCCTGCGCCCGACACCACGACATTGAACTCGCGCGAGCCGTCGTCGTACTCGACCACAGCATACCATGTGCCGGTTCCTGCATCGGCGGATGGATGGCCACCGGAGCGGGTGAACGTCTTCGTGCCGCTTGTCCCGGCCCCTGCCATGGAGAAGTCGCCCTGCGTATAACTGGCGACCGCAGAAACCGTCCCGTAGCTTGGCCGCGTTGCTGCTGCGGTGGGAACCAGAAACACGTCGGCTGCTGTAGCCCCCCCCCGCCCCGACGCACCGACAGGCCGGTAAGAGACAGGCCAAGGCCAAGCATTAGGCGAGGCCGACAATGTCGGTCGCCGTCGAAGCCGCGCGCACCTGAGTGACCCGAACGGGCAGCGTGGTTCCGGCAGCGACGCCAACGAAGGTCACATCATCACCGCCGTCTGCGGGACGAACGACCAGATCGCCAGCGCCACCAACGTAGAGGCCGCGCGTGACATAGGCGAGGTCGGCATCGGCAGCCGTGATGGCGAAAAGGGTTCCGCTCGAAGCGCTCGAACCCATCGAGTGGCTTCGGTAATTGTCGATGATCGGCATCAGATTGTCATCCTTCGATAGGGCGCGATCAGCGCGTTGACCGTCAAGCTCATGTCGATCCGACCAGCGCCCCGCTCCGAGACGGTGGCACGGTTCTCATACAGATCGCCGACCATCAGCAGGATCGCCGATCGCAGCGACGCCGGCACGTCAGCAGGTTCATCGCCAAAGCCAGCGGTGAATGTGACTCGGACAGACCCCGCGTCCATGCGCGCCGAGGGCCAGACGGTATCCAGCGAGGCTGCAACGTAAGCGCTCATGTGGTCGGACAGGATGCGGAACGATCCGCTGTCCACCGTCTGCTCAACGCCATCGGCATCGTCGTATGTGACCGCGGCCGCCGAAACGTTCGGCAGAGGCAGGCGCAGGATGCGGCAAAAGCCGTCGAAGTCCTGGCGCCACTCCTGATTGATCAGCGCGCGGCCGAGGGCGCCGCTGTAGCCGTCGAGGTGAGCCGTAGCTGCCTCGATATAAGTCGTGATCAGGCTGTTCTCGTCGTCATGATCGACGCGGAGGTGCTGCTTCACGTCGGCCAGCGCGACGGGGAGCGCCGCCGGCGCCGTGATGAGAACCGGCGGACGCGAGATCATTACGCTGCCGCCACTGCGGCGGTAGCCGCACTCGTTTCGGACGCGGAGCCGGTCCAGTTCGTGCCGGTAACCGTCACAGTGATGACCGCGCCCACATCGTCGGCAACAAGGTCATAGGTCGATCCGGTCGCGCCTTCTATCGCCGCGGCGTCGCGCTCCCACTGATAGGTCAGCACGGGCGCTTCCCGACCGGTCCAAGTACCGCCGACCGCAGTCAGGGTCTCACCCTCGGTCGCAGTGCCGGTGATCGTCGGGGTAACCGTATTCTCGGGCGCGAGCGGCAGGCCACCCGTCGCCCCGATGAAGCCGGCCATCGTGCGCTGCTTTGAATACCGCATAGCCCTAGCGCCTCTTGTTCTTCGATGCCCGTGCGGCTTTGTTCGCCGGGGCTGCTTCCATCTTGTTTTTCAACGCCGGCTCTGCCTTCTTGCCCGGCTCTTTCAGAACACCATTCCGCACCAGCGCAGCGGCGTCGCCCTCCGAGATCTCACGCTCGTCGCCGGGCATATACATCCGGTCTCCGAGGTGCTGTCGGATCACTTCGTACTTCATGGCAGTGACTCCTTCGGTTCATGAAGAGGGCGCCCCGTAGGCCGCCCTCCGTGATGAGCCGAACGATTAGGCGACGAAGCCCAGATCGCCGTAGATGAAGGCCTCGGGCCGATACACGGCCAGAGCCAGACGCTCTTCGGCGAGGATCGTGACGAGGTTCTTCGTGAAGTCGTCGTTCACGTAGCCCGTCTCGACGCGAGCATCCCAGCGATCGAAGACCTGCGCGCCGAGCTGGAACGCGCCGGTCAGGAACTTGTCGATCGAAATGGCCTGGGTCGTCACCACCGGCAGGCTCCAGAGCGTCGGCTGAGCCGTGCCCTGCGGAACGCCGATGATGTAGTCGCCGCCGGCATTCTTGGTCAGTTCGATGCGCGCCCAATCGGTGGGGTGCATGACGTGACCGGTCGCCGGGTATTCGGCCAGCGCCGCCTGGAGCATAGCGAGACGCATCGTGTCGATGGCCGTCGCCGCCGAAGGCGTGAACGGTGCCGAGTAGGCAGTCGCCTGCGGGATGATGCCGTTCAGGTTCTGGCCGGTGCCGTCGCCGTTGAGAAGCTGCGCTTCCTCGACATAGGCGAGGCCGTACAGCAGACGCTGGTCGATGATCGAGCGAAGCTGCGACACGTCCGACAGAGCCTGACGCGAAGCCTTCATCCAGTGCGCGATCACCTTCGCCGAGGTCGAGACCAGATCGAACTTCAGATCCGATTCCGGCTTGGCAGCGCCTTCCGCGACCGGCGCCGCGCTGTTCGTGAAGCCCGTCTCCTTGACGTACTCCAGCGTGTTGCCGTCCATCTGGCCCTGAGTGAGCAGATCGCGGACGGTCATGCGGCGCTGCGCGAGCGGCATGATGCCCGGCAGACGGGTCTGGTTCACCGCATCGCCGACAGAGCCGGCAGCATCGGTGGTAGCCGTGGTCAGCGTCGCCTTGACGTTGAGATCGGCAGCGCGGGCGCTCTTGGAGAAGCCGGTTGCCTCGAAAGCCTTGTAGCCCTCGCTCTCGACGAACTGCTCACCGATCGACTTGCGACGCTCGTGCTCATCGCTACCGCCGCGGGACATCTTCTGCTCGATGCCCGAAGCCTGTTCTGCCAGCTCGTTCATCTTGACGAGGGCCTCATCGACCGTCTGCTTCAGCGAGGCCGACAATTCTTCGCCGGCCTTGGCCTTGCCGAGCGCTTCCTCGGCGACCGCCTTCACCTTGTCGACGGCTTCGCTGTGCGCGGCCTTGACCTCGGCTGCGAGCTGTTCGGCCGTCTTCTGGCCGCCGCCGTTCGGCTTGTCCGGTGCCTCAAATGCAAAGCGGGGCAGAAAGCGGTGGGTGTCTGCGAAACTGGCGACGCGCGCCAGGGAGCCGCCGGTCAGGGCAGCGTGCTTGAGTTCCATCACGGGAACCTCCTTACTTGGGGAAAATGGCCGTCAGGCCGTGAGAGCGCGCAGGAATGCGAGCCCGTCGTTCTCCGCTTCGGCAGGTTCCCCCTGCCCCTTCAGGTGGACGCGCGCGGCACGCTCCGCCTGTGAATTCGAGAAGCCCAATCCCTTGAGCCAAGTCTCGAATTCGCGCTCTGTCAGCCGGTCCCCGGCCTTCAGACGATCGTTGAGTTCATGCGCCGCCTTCGCAGCTTTCACGCTGGAGACGACGGCATTCTCATTGGCGCCGATCGACACGACGGACACCTCATGCAGATCGAGCTTTTCCAGCGTCCAGATCCCGGTGTCCGTGTCGACGGAGTATTCCTTGATGCGATAGCCGATCGACAGGCCATCGATGTCGCCTTCCTTCAGAAGCGCATAGGCTTCCTTGGCGCGCTGCACGTTCATGTTCAGCTTGCCACGCATCAGCAGGCCGCGGTCGTCTTCCTCGGCAGCAAGCCACTTGCCGATCGGCTCCGATGGGTCGTGCTGCCAGAACATCTTCGGCATCGTGCCCTTGGCCGAATGAGCCGCAAGGCTCTCTGCGTAGGCACCGGCCGCGATCACGTCGCCGTAGCTGTCGGGCTCGCCGCCGAAGGTCGAACCGTAGCCCTCGAATTCGCCGCTCTTGTCCAGCGCCTTGATGTCGAGCACCGGCGCCGCCTGCTTGATCAGCAGGGCTGCATCCTTGGTCTTCATCTCGTCAATTCCCTTGAGGCTGCGGTAGCGCTGCTGGCGCCTGTCCGGCGTCAGTGATCGGCACGTTCTGGGACTGCATCCGGGGCACGTCGCCACCTTCGACCGGCGGCAGGTTCTCGCGAGAACGGACCTCGTTGATGGTCATCGCGCCCATTTGCGTCATCTCGCGATAGAACTCGGCACGGCCCTTGCTGTCGGCCCGTAGAAGGCCTTCGATGTTGAACTCGATGATAATGCCGGCAGCGCGATCTGCGGGCGTCAGAAGCTGTTTCTCGAAAGCCTGCTCTATGCGCTTGAGCCGATGGCGAAGCGAGAACTTCAGGAAGCCGAGCGTCTGCTGTTCAAGGCCGGTGCCCCAACTTGTCGACTTCTCGGTGTGGCCGATCATGAACGGCGGCACCCCGAAGAACCGGCAGATCTCTTCGACAGAGAAGGACCTGCTCTCCAGCATCTGTGCGTCTTCGGCGCTCAGCGAAACCGTGCTGAGATCGGTGTCGCCTTCCAGGATGAAGGGGCGCCCGGCGTTGACCGCGCCGAGGTACTTCTCAGCGAGGCGGGTTTCGGTGAGATCGCGCTGTTCCTTCGTAAGCCAGTTCTTGAACTTCAGCACGACCGAAGGGCGGAGGCCATTGCGGAACATGCTGGCCGCGGCTCGATCCGTCGCGGTCGCCAGAGAAAATGCGTTGCGCCCGAACTGAAGCGTTGACATGCCACTGATGGAGTCGCCGCCCGGCCCGCGAACATGCAGGATATTCGTCTCTGCTTCCGTGAACTGGCGTCCTCTGTCATCGGTCCAGCGGTACTCGAGAGCGCCGCTTGGGAGCCGACGAGCCGCCATCCTGTCCGGCGGAATCGGGACCAGCGAGACGATGCGAGCGCCCTCGCGGCGAACCCTTGCATAAGAGTTGCCACGCAGCTCGATCGACGAGCACAGGAAGTCGAGGAAGTCGACCGCCGTCTGCTCGAAGTTCGGGCTGTCATGGAGAATGCGATAGAGCGGATGATTGCGCGCCACCTCGCGGGCGCCATCCTCTCGTGTGCGATAGACCATCAACGGCAACGAGGCGACGGTGCCGCAAAGCAGATTGCGACAGGCCCACACGGCCGACAGCGAAAGCGCGGTGTGGTCGTTGACCACCTCGCCCGCATCGCCGCGGTGAGAGCCATCAACCCAGGCGTCGGGTTCTCGAATGACGAGGCTGCGAACATAGTCCGCCATCTTGCGAAGCACGTTCACGCGGCATCCACCAAGCTTGCGAAGAAGTCGTTCATCTTGCCGGCTCCCTCGTCAATCGTCATCCATCGAGCCAGCGCCATCATGTGCGCCACCGGCCCGTCGATCTTGTTCTCTGGCCGGTTCTTGCGAGGATAGACGTTGTCCTTCGCATCCGGCTTGGCGACGACGTTGGACAGCATCCACGTGAACACCGGATCGCCGTTGTGGGCGATCTTCCGCGACCGGATCAGGCCGTCCATCTGCTTCATCGCAGGCGAGAAGTTCAGCACCAGCGGCCGGACTTCGACAACCGGCACGCCTTCTTGCGCAAGCTCCGACATCATCATCATCGCCTGGTGCGGATCGAAGGCGATTTCCTCGACCTGGAATAGCGTTGTCAGCCCGATCAGGTCGTCGCGGATCGTCACGTAGTCGATCATGTCGCCATCGGTCTGGGTCAGCCAGCCGGCTTTCTCCCATCCGCGATAGTGCTCGTTCTCGCCCTGCTCGATCGTTGCTTCCGGCAGGTAGTAGCGCCCGAAACGGGCGAAGCCGTTGCCGTGCTGGAATGTGATCTCGACGGCGGCAATGTCGATCGTCGAGGCAAGGTCAACACCGATGCGGCACGGCTGGCCGGCGAAGTCTTCGATCTTGAGCGAAGGGTCTGCGCTCTCCGTCCAGCGCTGGATGTTGAAGTAGGCGTCGCGCGCCTGCACCCAGAGGTTCAGGTGCTTGGTCTTGAAGATGCCGACCTTGCGCGGGTTGTTGATCGCGTCGCGCTGTCGAGCGCGTAGGAACTCGCCCTTCACGCTCACGTCGAGGTTTGGGTTCGCCTTGCGGAGAGCGGTTTCGCTCGTCCAGTCGTCATCCGCATCGACTGTGTAAATCAGAGCGAAGAGTTCGTCGTTCTCGACCAGCCCTTCCAGCACCTTATGCGCGTCTTCCATAGCCGCGAAGCATGGCCCGGCAAGGTTGTCGCCCGCAGTCGTGATGATTAGCAGCAGCGGCTGCTCACGGGCGCCCATGCCCGTCTCCATCGTGTCGACCTGAACGTCTGTTTCGTGCTCGTGGTACTCGTCGATGATCGCGCAGGTCGGGGAAGAACCATCGCCCGGCTTGCCGATCACCGGCTCAAACTTCGATCCGTTCCCCAGGATATGCAGGTTCGATGCATTGACCGAGAGGCCAAACGCCGACTGAAGCGCTGGGGTTTTCTGCGCCATCAGGCGCGCAGGCCCGAACACCTCCCAAGCCTGCCGCTCTGTTGTGGCGCCCGAATAGACCTCTGCGCCATGTTCGCCGTCCGCTGTCAGCATGTAGAGGCCGACACCGGCAGCCCATGTCGACTTTGCGTTCTTGCGCGGCTCCAGAATGAGCGCCTTGCGGAACCGCCGTAGACCGTCCCGCTTGCGGACCCAGCCGAACAGAGCCGATGTCTTGAAGCACTGCCATGGCTCAAGCTGGAGCTTCAGCCCCTTGCGAGCCCACTCGCCTTTCGAATGAGGCAGCAGCTCCAGAAACCGACAGACCTTCTCAGCCTTCGCCGGATCGAACCGGTAGGGGAACGCCTTGTCCTTCTGCTTCGCAAGGTCGTCGAGATGCCGCTGACAAGCGAGCCGCACCCATTTGCAGGCAAGGATCTTGCCGGCGGCGACATCGCGCGCGTAGCTGTTGGCCCTGCCGACGTAACTCGCAGGCTTATCCGAGCGCGTTGAACGGGTTGTCTTCATTGCGCTTCGATGCCGATACCCTGGATTTTGCCGCCGGCCCGAGCCCCAATTCAGCGCGCAGCGATTGCGCCCGCTTCATCGCGTCCGATCGCATTGCCACTTCCGGCCGTGGGCGGAACATCGTGTCGCCGGCTGCCGTCGTCGTGGTGTAGGTTCGCCCAAGGTCTTCAATGATGCCGGTGGTGATCTCGACTTCCTCGACGCACGAGGCGTAGTCGGCGATGACGTTTCCCCACTCCAGGCTCAGCGTGCCCATGCGCTCCATCGAGGCGCAGGTCTCGAAGAAGATCACCGTCGCCCGCTCTGAAAGCCAGTCCGCGGGCTGCGGTGTGCCGACTTCCGCCTGCGGCTCATCCGGGTTCATGCGGCACTTCTGCGCCGTGCCCGACACGACCTTCAGGTGCGTCGGCTTGCGTGGTCGTCCACCGGCCATGTTCGGGTTCCAGTTTTGCACGTGCAGAAAAGAGTCTACCGCACCGGTCTTTAGCGAAGAGACCCTAGACTTTAGACGGCCCCCCGGTTGCTCGTTCGTCGGACTGGATCGGTCCATCGTGGCATGGCTGGCAGACCGCTTCCCAGTTGTCCCGCTCCCAGAACAGTGTCTTGTCGCCTTTGTGTGCGATCCGGTGATGGACGACGGTTGCAGCGACTACGCGCCCCGAAGCCTCGCACCGAGCGCATAGCGGGTGAGCGTCGAGATAGGCGCGTCGTGCCCTCTGCCATCGGCTGTCATAGCCGCGTGATGCAGCGGAGCCGCGCCATCTGTCGTTGGCCTTGTCTCTCTCCCTCTTGGCTTCTCTTCCAGAAAATGAGCCGAAAGTGCGATGCGTCGACGGGCGATATGGCACAAACTGACCTCCTGACGAACGCGTATTTGTCCATCGACTTTGCCAGCCGAAGCCGGCTATATTACCTTAAGTAATCACGCTCGGGAGGTTCTCATGATGGGTATAAGACTCGCAGCTTGTATGGTCTTGCTCGCTTCGCCGGCGCTTGCGGAATCGGCGCCAGACCCATCGTCGATCTTTCCCGGAAAGTGGTGGAATGAGCGGTGTTCGACGATCGACTTAACCGTCACAGAGACAGCGCCCGATCAGTTCGAAGTCGGCGGGACGTTCACAACCGGTGTAGGGTCGGGAGTAGGAAATTCTGTCCCGATCACGGGCTATGTCGCGGGTGATCTGATTGCGTTCTCTGCCGCACTCGGAGCTACTGGCTCACTTACGAGTTGGTCAGGACAACACACGCTGAATGGCGGAGAGGATGTCATCTTAACTCAGTGGCTACTAGCCGCAAATCTGTCTGATGACGAAGACGAAAAAGAGAAGCTCTGGAGATCGCTTTGGACGGGTTCGGACAATTTCAAAAAGACAAAGCCATCCGACTGCAAATGAGGCTAACATTCTCGCGGCAGAGATTCTTCTATATTCGTCGGGCGTAAAATATGCAGATGAGGGACTTGCTGATTGGATCAGGTATTGGACTAGCAGCTCTTAGCTGGGGCATAACGGCTGAGCTACGCATCCAACGCTTCAGCGAGAAGATCGAAGAACAGCAAGAGAAAATTGGTCTCATAGCAGTCGCGCCGGCTGTTCAACGTCAAGGCGAGCCCAGCCCAATCGAAAACCCTCTCCATAAAGCATGCGCCGATTTGGCAATCCGATCATCCGACGCTAGCGCTGCAATCAAAATATCCGTTGTATCCGACATTGAGAGGCTTATGGCGAACTTGGGATGCAATGACGTTTTGCGGAAGCAAACCGATTGACCGTACCGGTCGGCGAAACTTGCACACCATACCGGTGGATAAGCTACCGCGTCCCAAACGTTCCCTTGCGTTCCAGCCTGCCGCAATCAATCCTGCGGTCGTGACCATGGGAGATGCAAGTGGCAAAGAAGCAATCAAGTTCAAGCACGTCGACGCTGGCATCTAAGGTGCTTAGCGGAGCGAAGAAGGCTACGGCTGCTGATTCCAAGAAGCTCGCAGCCTCAGTCCTGTCTCAGGATGAGAAGAAGGGGCAGAAGTAAGCTCAGCACCGTTAGTGAAATGCGAGGCGCAGACTCCGTCTAGATACTGCGTCTCGCCATTTGTAGATGCAAGAGGCCCGCCGAAGCGAGCCCATAAACCTTCAGGAGTGCCGGTCCACTTGGCGGGATGGCTGGGTCCGGGTGATGCCGCAATGGCAGGGACCCGGATCGTCCTGTAACCATATCTACTCCGCTGCCACGAGGATTTCAAGCGGCACCTCCAGTTCGTCCACAAGACCGCCGAACAACGCCAAGGCCACCTTCGCCTTATTGCCTGCGATCGACTTCACCGGAACTGTCTGGCCGGCGAATGGGCCATCAATGACCTCAACCAGATCGCCCTCGGCAAACTCATGGTGGGTGTGCATAAAGCGGTGCGCGGCCGGCGAATTGAGGCCGCTCCCGGTGGAGCGTAGGAGCGCACGCATGGCAGGCGCCGGGATCTGTACCGGCGTACCGCTGATGCCGACCACGGCGCTGATGACCGGCAGGTTGAACAGGTCGAACCAGAGCGGAAGTCCGGGTCGGAAGCCCGCGAACACATACCGCGGGGCCACGGCATAGCTGCGAAGCTCCTTCTCCTTTGAGAACTTGCTGCGCCGGCGCCATTCGTGGCGTGTCGGAACGTATGTCGGCAGCCCGTAACGCTCCAGAATGACCTGCGCGACAAACTCCTTCTGAGGCGGCACCTGCAGCGCGTACCAGTGGAGCGCGTCGGCCATCGCCAGCAGCTCGCCCAGCCGCGGCTTTGCCGTCTCGCGCAGCCGAAGGCGTGAAGAGGGACGCTCCCTCGCCTTCTGGCGCGTCGGCACTTCCACGGATTCCTTGGCCTTAGCCGATGTCGGGCACCATGAGATCTTCCGCATCAGGCCGCCTCCGCCGATGTGCCAAGGCGCGAATAGGTCTGCGGGATCTCCTCGAACCTCCGATGGGCGCCGAGGAACTCGAATTTCACCGTGCCCGGCTCTCCGCAGCGCGGCTGGAAGCGGATCTTCTTCGAGATCACCAGCGTCTGGTCCCGCGCATAGTCGCGGTAGACGACGAGGCCGGCATCGGCCTTGTTGCGCCAGTGCGCGGAGCCGGCAAGGTCGTATAGCGTCGGGATCGGTTCACGGCTTTCTCCCGGCGCTGCCCGGATCTTGGTCGGGTGGACGATGATCCAGACCGTCACGTCGTGGTGCGCGGCGAAGCGTTTGCACTTCGAAATGAACTGGCTGATGAATTCGGTCTCCGTCAGCTTCGTGGGCCGGCTGGCCTCGATCTCGTTGTACGGGTCGATGATCAGGTGGCGGACACCCTGGCGGATGACGGCGGCCTTGGCGCGATCCAGAACCCAGTCGATTGCCGGGGTGTGGTCCTTGGCATTGATGAACACGAAGCGGTCCCTCACCCACGCCATCGCGTCGGCGAGTTCCTTCGGGGTCATGCGCTGCGTCGGGCCATCGTGGAACGGAAAGCCGGCCCAGATCTCGCAGAGGTCCGCGATATGGTTGGCGTCTCCCGTCTCCGGTGAGAAGACAGCCCAGCGGTCGCCATTCATGCGCGCCGTCTGGACTGCCACCTGATCGAGCCAGCGGCTCTTGCCATGGTTGGGAATGCCGGTGACGACGATGAACTGTCCCGGCTGATAGCGGAAGGCGCGGTCCATCTCCGGGAAGCCCGTAGACTTCGGCTGCGGGCCGCGACCGTGGTAGAGGTCGAGCACCTCGTCGGCGAATTCCCCGGCGTCGTGCAGACCGTCGATTGGCCATGGCTCCGCATCCGTCACGCATCGGCGCACTGCGTCGGCGCCGTGATGCAACAGCGTGTCGTTGGCGTCCTTTTCTTGGATGTCGTCTCGGTTCGGAAAGCGCACCCGCCAGCAGCGATCCTTGCCAAGGCGGCGCGCGAGCTCGTTGGCCAGCATCTCGCCCGGGCCGTCCATGTCGGTGGCGATGAAGACGCGGCTGACAGCCTCCAGAGCGTCGGCGTGCGTCGCCAGTGGCTCGTATCGCCGTTCGCTCGCCTCGGGCTTCGACGGGGCGCCATTGGGCAGCGAGACCACACACTCGAAGCCGGCCTCGATGAAACTCAGCACGTCGATCTCGCCTTCGCAGATGATCAGGTCCTGCCCGACGACGATGCTGTCCGCGTTGTAGAGGACCGGCTCTGGGTCCTTCTCCTGGCGGAAGTGCTTCTCCGCCGAGCGGTATTTCACGTTCCGCAGGGCGCCGGCCCACTCATAGGGGAACGCGATACAATCCAGTTCGCCGTTGGTCTGCGGAAACCAGATCTTGGTCCGATAGATGCCGGCCGCCATGACGGTCTCAGCCGAGATGCCGCGTCCGGAGAACCATTCGAGCAGCTTGTCCGGCCGCTGCGGGTTCTCCACCGGCTCGGGACGGCGGTAGCTGCGAGAACCACGGGTATTGGCTGATGGCCGATGGTCCCGGCCACCGGTCGCCCCGGCGAAGCCGCAGTGGTGGCAGTTCCAGACCGCCCTGCCCTCCGGCTCCACCGTCACCGACAGGCACGGTTCTGTCTTCTTGCGCCGCTGGTGCGAGCATGCCGGGCAAATCACCTTGTGGGTTCCGGCAGCCGCCGAGCGGAGCTTGATGCCCTGCTCTCCGAGAGCGCTGATCACGTCTGTCATGGGGATTATCGCGCCGTTCAAAACGATTGCCTCATCTGGCGTTCGACGGGATCTGTCGACCAGCCGGGTTTGATCGCTTCGCCGATCCATGGCACCGGATCGGCGACCCGATCCACCTCCGCCTGCCGGATTTTCGTCAGGACGACACGGCAGTCGTCGCGGCTGGCCTTCAGCCATTTGCCGATCAGCGCCCGGCAGCGACTATCCGGTTTTCCGGTCTGCCGGATGAGGGACCTGATGCCTTCGTCGAACAGCTCTTTTCGGATATCCGGCGGCGCGTTTGCGCCCGATCCGTCAGGATCGGAATAAGAACCGTCAGGTTCTTCTCTGGCTTCTGGCTTCTGGAACGCGCGCGTATAGCTTGAACTTTGCTGCAGCTCTTGCTGGCCCGGCACATTGATAACGCTGCGTTTTTTCCGGACTTCGGCAGATTTTACTCCGCCTCTCGATCCGTTTTCGGCGCGTTTTCGAGAGGTTTTCGAGGAGTTTTCGCGCTCTTTCTGGAAGCGCGCGTTCGTCAAACGACCGTCGGCAAGACGGATGATCTTGCCGCTCACGATCAGTTTGTCACGCAGGATGCGATACCGGCGGAGCGACACCTGCATCCATCCAGCGATCAGGCGCTCATTGTCCACGACCGGCTCACCGCTCTGGTACATGAGATCGAGGAGCGTGGTGTACGCTCCCCGCTCCTCCAGGCTGAGGCCCATGTAGCCGTTGAGCGCATCCGAGTGGTAGCGCTTGTGCCACGGGTTGCTGCTCACGGCCGCGCCTCCGGATGCTGAACGGAAAGGACGGTGCAAGACGCAGGCTCACCGAGCCGCCGATCAGACGGCAGGTAGAGGTCCATGAAGCGACGCCGCGCTGCACCCGCGGCTCTTGCATCCTCGAAGGACGCCGTCTTCTCGACGAGAGCCTTGGCAGCTAGATAATCGTCGAACGCCTCGCGCTGCCTTTGATCGCTGTTGGTGATCATGCTGCGGCCCTCGCATCGGCTTCGTCGAATACGGCCCGCACGTGATCCGCTGCCGCCTGGAGGTCCGCGTCGTTGACCTCATTCGGTGCGAGCCGGTCGCGGATGCTTGCAGCGATCTGCTCGCGCTCTGTGAGACCGTCGTCGACGATCGCATTGACGATCATCTTGCCGATTGCGTTGACATGGCGCCTCTGGCGCTTCGCTTCATCCCGCGCCTTCACCATCTGCGCCGTCAGGTCGAGGAGGTTGCCGACCGGCTCGCCGCACTCGACGAGATAAGCGACGATGCAGCGGATCCGCTCTTCGTCGACATACCCGCCATCAAAGGGCCGGCGCTGCATTTCCTCCATCGCCATTTCGCGGATGGCGCCAAGACGCTCCATCTCGGAGTCCAGCCAACAGTGTGATGCGCTCTCCCCTTGGCACCGGGGCATGTTCACGATGGAGAGGTACGCTCCCATGGCCGCAATGAGACCGTCCACGAGAATGATCATCTCGCCGCATTCCATGTCCCGGATCTTCGCGGCTTCGGCTGGGTACTCAGCTTCGAAGCGGTAGGGTTCAGTTGCGATCCCGCCTGTTGCCGTGGTATCTGTTCGGTTGTTCATTTCCTGATCCATTTCCTGGTGGGTTGAACCATGGCTCGGCGAGGTTGCCCCCTCGGCCGAGCCTTTCATTTTCTGAGCCGCCGCCGCCGCCGCCGCCGTCACGCCGCGGTCCCGATGCTGGTACGCAGGCCAACCTTTTCGGCCAACTTCGCCACAGGGACGACAATCCGCCCGCCGATGCGAATGGTAGGGATTTCGCCGCTTTTCGCCGCGTCGTAGGCCGCGTTGCGTCCCAACCCGAAAAATACTGCCCCTGCGTCCGGGACAGAAATGGTGGCCCTGCTAAGGGCTTCGTCGATCGTCATCCGCTTAAGCTCCGGTAAACCTACGTATCATACGTAGCGTGCGTATGACGTTCTAGCAGGCGCTGGGACGATTGCAAGCGGGGCCTACGCAATATACGTAGGTTGAGACGCGAGGGGACGAAAATGGTTGTGGACACACCTGACGACGAGCCGAAGAGCGAACGGTTCAACATGTTCATCTCACGGTCAGAACTGACCGCGATCGAAGAATGGGGATGGAGGAACCGCATAAGGTCAAAATCAGAGGCAGTGCGCCGACTGATCCAAATCGGCATGCTGTTCGATGAAAATTCCGATAAAGTCGTAAAAACTGCAGTAGAATTAAAAGAAGATTTCTCGGCAAGGGCAGTTGATAATTCGGAGAAATTGTTAGATGAAGATAATGTAGACGAGTTTATCCTTAGTACGATGAGGCTTTATACGGATACGGTAAATAAGCATGCCGATCTGATTGACGCGCTCAATTTGATTCTGCAGCCGGCGCACGCGATGAAAAAGAACGTAAAATTTGAGGATGCGCAGAGTGCATTTGTGGCAGCGAAGGTGGACTCGGTTAGTCGAGCGTTACAGCGAAGTATAGAGAGATATGAGACGCAGAAAGGCGACCCACATTCGTCGAATGAATCTCCAGAGGGATCGTCAGAATGAAAGGCCACATCCGAGAACGCTCACCGGGTAAATGGGCCATCATCGTGGATCTGCCGGACGCGGGCGGTAAGCGTCGTCGCAAGTGGCATTCCTTCGCCGGCACGAAGCGGCAAGCGCAGGACGAATGCGCGCGCATTATCACGGCAATCAAATACGGTGGCTACACCGAGCCGACGAAGACGACGCTCACTGCCTATCTCGATCGCTGGCTGGAACACGAGAAGTCGGCTGTCTCTCCGAAGACGCTGGAGCGCTATACGGAGATCGCCCGGAAGAACATCGTCCCCCTCCTCGGCGACGTGCTGCTGTCGAAGCTGAAGACGGAACGGATCGACGCTGCCTGGACAACAGCTCTTGCAAGCGGCCGGCGCGATGGCAAAGGTGGCCTCGCGCCCCGCACTGTGCACCACATGCGACGAGTGCTGATCAAGGCACTCAATCAAGCTGTGGTTTGGGACATGCTGCCGAAGAACCCGGCGACGGCATCGAAGCCTCCTAAGGTCGAGCGCAAGGCCATGGCTGCCTACGGTGCCGTCACGACCGCGGAACTGCTAGAGACCGTCCGGCCAACCCGCATTTACATGCCGGTCCTCCTGGCGGTGATGTGCGGCTTGCGGCGCGGCGAGATCATTGCGCTCAGATGGAAGAACGTCGACCTCGCCGGCAGGACGCTAGCCGTCGTCGAGACAGCCGAGCAGATCGACAGGACAGTCCGCCTGAAGGAAACGAAGTCGGGCTTGTCTCGGGTCGTCAGCCTGTCCTCAACCGTTGTCGACGAGCTGCGGGCCTATCGCGCTCGTCAAGCTGAGGAACAGCTTCGCCTTGGAATGGCGCTCAACGACGATTCACATGTCGTGGCCCAGATCGATGGGCGCATCCTGCAGCCGCGCTCCCTCACCCACGAATGGACGCGGATTATGGCGAAGACCTCGCTGCCGCGGATCCGCTTCCATGACCTCCGACACAGCCACGCGACCCAGATGCTCGCCGCCGGCGTCCATCCTAAGATCGCCCAGGAGCGCCTTGGGCACTCGACGATCGCGATCACGCTTGACCTGTACTCGCACGTTATGCCGGGGATGCAGGCGGACGCCGCTGAGCAGGTTGACCTGGCAATCCGGCAGGCGGTAAAGCCTGCGGGCGAAACCATTCGGTAGCAATTCGGTAGCAAAGGCCCTTCCCGGCCGATCGCGGAAGCCGAAAAGGCTAACGATAACAAGACACGGATGGGTGTCCGAGTGGTTTAAGGAACCGGTCTTGAAAACCGGCGTGCGGGAGACCGTACCGTGGGTTCGAATCCCACCCCATCCGCCAACCCAGCTATCGATCTGGTATCGCGAATTCCTATAGTCCCGGGTGCAGTGCGGTTCGCGTCAATGACCGAGTATCGGTTCACGCTTCTGCCCCGTCTGTTCGTCCTCGGAGGAAACGCCCCTCAGTCAAGGTGGAGGACGAACGTGCTGGCGGGTCGTGCGGAGCCGGGCTGGGCGAGCCGCGCGTCGAGAGCCTTCGGGTGAGGTGATCGCCAAGTCTCTGCGCAAGCGCGACTGCGGCGAGGGTCGGGTTGGCTTGTCCGGAGGTCGGGAAAACCGAGCTTCCTGCGATGGAGAGGTTAGCGACCCCGTGTACGGTGCAGTTTGTGTCGACGACCCCATCTCCCTGCCTATCCGACATGCGGGTCAGGCCGATTTGGTGGTAGCCGTCCCGGGCATGGCGGCGGATGCCCTCAAGGCGATCCCCGCTATCGTCGAGATATCGCAATCGGCCATATCCTTGAGACCTCAGCCACTCATCCAGCAGTTCATGGGCGCGTACGACGGACTGGAAATCCTGGTGGCCATAGCGGAAGCTCACCGATAGCCTGTGAAGCCCGAAATCGTCCTTGTCGGACGAAAGCGCGATCCGGCTAGCGTCGTTCGGCGCGTGTTCGGAGTGCTAGTGGAGTAGATAGATATTATCGGGTGTCCGAAGAAAATAATGCGGATATCGGCTCCGCGGCGTCGCTTGCCGATAGGCATAGCTGGCTGCCCCGATCATCGCAGCGCCCGGTTTGCGGAGAATATTAAGGATGTGCGCGCTGGCGACTGTCGGGTCGGCTGGGCGCCCCGGTCGATGTCGCGCTCGTACGCGCAGCCGGCTCATTATGTGCAGCGCCGAAGCCACGCCGTCGCGATGGGACGCATCCTCCGGCGGCGGACTTTTTGGCCAGAAAGCGATATTAAGAAGCTCGTGGCGGCGCTGGGTCTCGTCGGTCGGTCGAAACCGGTGCCGTATGAAGGTCCGCTGCCCGGCCCGCCGAAAGAAGAACGCTTCGGCCAGACTTGGGTCCGCGAATTCGATACAGGCGATTTCGCCGGCCAGATGGCCCATGTAACGGCGTCCCAGTGGGCCCCCTTCCCCGCCGAACATTGCGGAGAACCGCCTCTGCAGGTTGAGGAGCAAACGGGCGTTCTCGCGCCCCCCACAGGCGAGAACGAAGGCGCAGCCCCGGACGACAACCTCCTGCCCGCGAGACCGGATGACGAACGCTTCGACGGCGCCGCCCCCATTGCGCATCCGCACGTCGACCAATGTGCTGTCGGTGCAGACGAGTATGCTTTTCGACGATTTCAGGACCTCGCGGTGGTAATGCGCCGTGTTTCTGTCGCGGGTCCAGCTTTCCAGCGACGTGGTCTGGAAGACACTCTGCTCCGGCACCGGGTCAATTGCGCCGAAATCGCTGCTGAGGAAACGGCGCGCGGCGTCGTAGTACGGTCTCAGCGTATAATGGGCGATAGGCCAGCCCGATCCTCCCACATGGTCGCGCCTGACAAAGTCGATATCGTCGTACTCGACGCAGCGCCCGCCCCACATGGTTGATGTGCCACCCAGAACCCTGCGCACGGTCAGATGCGCCGGAGCATGAATGATGTCGTCGTCGCTGGTGAAATTCGACAGCAGCTGGTGCGTCTTGCTTGCGCGCTGCGTACCGGACTCCAGAAGGATCACCTTGAGGCCGGCCTGGGCGCATTGCAGTGCAACTGCGAGACCGACCGGGCCCGCTCCCGCCACACAGATATCCGCGGTTCCGAAATGCGAAGGAACACCATGCGAGATCATGATCAAGCCCCGATGCTGCATTGCACTTTGACCAAGCTGGCACGTTTCGCAACGGAAGGGGAGCGCGTCTACGTTGTACCGGGACATATTGCTCGCGCAAGGAAGCGAGAAAGCGCGTTCAGGTGCCGGTCAGCTTGGCTGAGCCAAATCCGTTATTCGCCTCCGCCAGCCCGTAGAACCGGCGGGCATTGCCCCCAAGGATCGCCGCGCGCTCGCTCGCCGACAGTGGAGCGAGCAAGGCGTCGGTGATCTCGACCCAGAGTGCGTGAGACGCCGCCAGGGTCAGCACCGGCCAGTCCGAGCCCCAGACGAGGCGCTCGGGTCCGAACCAGTCCATCAGCTGCTCGAACGCCGGCTGCAGGACGCTCAGCGCCGCCTCCGGCGTGTCGCGCTGGTCGGGCCGCATTTCGGTCAGGAGGCCGGACAGCTTGCAGGCGCAGGCCGTCTCGCTGGCCAGCCGGGCCATCCCCTCGGCCCATAGGGCATGGCGCGGATCGTCCGCCGGCGCGCCGAGCGCCGGCTTGGCGGCGTGGTCGATGATGACTGGCAGATCGGGATGGGCAGCACAGAAGCTCGCGAGCCGCGACAGATGCACCGGCAGCACCAGCGCGTCGAAGCGCAGGCCCGAGCGGTCCAGGGCTGCGAGTGCAGCGGGCGTCGGGGCCGTCAGCAGCCAGTCGGGATCGGCAATGTCCTGCAGCATCGGCCGGAGCGATTTCAGCGCCGGCTCCGCCGCAAGCGCTGCGATCCGGTCCGCGGCCCCGGCCGAGGCCAGATCGACCCAACCGACGACGCCGGCGATCTCGTCGTTCTGCCGGGCAAGCGCCAGCAGGAAATCGGTCTCGGCATCGCTTTCGGCCGCCTGCACCACGACCACCTGCCCGATCCCGGCCGTTGCTGAAAGCGGCCGGAGATCGGCGGGACCGAAATCGTGCCGGATCGGCGCCAGCGCCGGATCGTCATTGTCCTGCAGCCAGTGATAGTCGCCCCGCGACAGCTGCCAGAAATGGCAATGGGCGTCGATCCGCTCCGACATCGCTCGCCTCAACCGCCCGATGCCGGCGGGATCACGCCCTTGCGGATGATGAAATTGCCGTAGAAACGCCGCTCGGTGGTCTGGACGATCGCATAGGCCTCGCGCGCCTGATCGTAGAAATCGAACCGGTCGACGCCGGTGAGGTCTGCGCCTTCGGCCCGAAACAACGCCTCGCCCTCCTGGATCACCTCCGGCCGGGCCTTGGGATCGCCCACGACATTCATGAAGCGTACGGCGTCCGGCTCGAAATCGTCGACCGGCAAGAGCGACAGGATCGCCTCGACCGCGCGCGGGGCCGAGCAGTCCATGCGCAGCGCGGTGCCGTGCACCGTGTCGCGCGCCACGGATTCGGACGGAAAGTTCGCGTCGGTGATGACGATCTCGTCGCCATGTCCCATGGCGGCGAGGACGCCCAGCAATTCGGCGTTCAGGAGCGGGTCGATCCCCTTCAGCATGGGCGACAATCCTTCTGGTGGTCGGCCCCGTTCCGGCGCCGGATGTTCGTGAGAGAGGTGCGGACGGTGACCATCACGGCCGCTGCGCCCCGCACCGCGTGGTGTCGATGGCGTAGATCGAACTCGTTCCGCAGATGAAGAGCCGCGCGCGATCCGGTCCGCCGAAAGTGAGGTTGGCCACGACCTCCGGTACCCGCACGCGGCCGAGCCGTTCGCCGGCCGGCGTGAAGCAATGGACGCCGTCGGCCGCCGAGATCCACAGCAGGTCCTCCATGTCGACCCGCAGGCCGTCGGGCACGCGGTCGACCTCGCAGACGACCCGGCTCGTGCCCAGCCGCCGGCCATCCACCACGGTCAGTGCCCGCACGTGATGCGGCCGGCTGTCGTCGGTGCCGAAGCCATGGCCGCGGGCGCGTCCGGAATCGGCCACGTAGAGAACGGACTCGTCGACCGAGAAGGCCAGGCCGTTGGGCCGGTCGAAATCGTCGGCGACGAGCTCGACCGCACCGGTGTCGGGATCGATCCGGTAGACATTGTTCGACCCGATGTCGCTCTCGGCGCGGATGCCCTCATGGTCCGAGATGATTCCGTAGGGCGGATCGGTGAACCAGATCGAGCCGTCGGACTTGACCACCACGTCGTTGGGCGAGTTCAGCCGCTTGCCCTGCCAGTGGGTCGCCAGCACCTCGTAGGTGCCGTCCATCCGGGTCCGGCTAACGCAGCGCCCGGTATGCTCGCAGGAGATCATCGCCCCGTCGCGGTCGCGGGTATGACCGTTGGTGCTCTGCGCCGGCTGGCGGAAGACGCGCAGTCCGCCCTCCTGCGTCCAGGCCATCATGCGGTTGTTGGGAATGTCGGAGAAGCGCAATTCGCCGATCTCGTCGAACCAGACCGGCCCCTCGGCCCAGATGAAACCCTCCGCAATGCGCTCCAGCTTCGCGTCTGGCGGGAAGAATGCCGCAAAGCGCGGATTCTCCACGGCTACAGCCGACCCTGTTTCCCCCATATTCGGCCCTCCCGCCGGCAGTTCGTCGCGGGCGCTTGCGGCAGGAATGCCGTCGCCCTCGCCTTGAGTGTCACCCGAAGGCGACGCAGATCAACCCTTTACTGTCGGATTTCGCATCGCAACATCGCTATACATGCAGCGCCAAGTTGAAATCCGCTGGCGACAGCCCGGCCATTGACCGATCGCAGCACCGAAGCTAGCGTAGCATCGTTGCACACGTGTGCAAAGGGCGGTTTTACTTGGGGCGGTTGGCGCTTCCGATTGATTCCGCAACGATAAATACGGGCGTTCGACGCTGGGAGGCCGCGAACGCGCCGGATCTCGGGAGGATGGAATGAAGCCGTTTTCGAAATTGCTGGCGCCGGGCGTTGTTGCCGCGTCGCTGCTGGGCGCCATGGTGCCGGGGCATGCCCAGGACGTCACGCTGGCGACCTCCATGCCGGCGCTGGAGTTCCCGTTCTTCGTCCACATGCAGGACGCGCTGACCAAGAAGGCCGAGGAGGTTGGCGGCATCAGCCTGATCGCCACCGACGGCCAGAACCAGACGACGAAGCAGACCGGTGACGTCGAAGCGGCGATTATCCAGGGCGTCGACGGCATCATCATCAGCCCGATCGACGCGGTCGCGATGGCCCCGGCCCTCAAGCAGGCCGTGGATGCCGAGATCCCGGTGATCACGATCGACCGCCGCGTCGACGGTGTCGAGGGCATCCTGTCCCATGTCGGCGCCGACAACGTCGTCGGCGGCGAGGCCCAGGGCAACCTCATCATGGAACTGTTCCCGGACGGCGCCCGCGTCGTCAATCTGCAGGGCCAGCCCGGCGCGAGCCCGGCGATCGATCGCAACAAGGGCCTGCACAACGTCCTCGACGGCAAGGACAATTACGAGTTCGTCGCCGAGCAGACGGCGAATTTCGCCCGCGAGGAAGGCGCGTCGGTCACCGAGGCGATCCTCGGCGGCCTCGCCACCCCGCCCGATGTCATCGTCGCCGCCAATGACGACATGGCGCTCGGCGCCTTGCAGGTGGCGCAGGAGCGCGGCCTCGACATCCCGATCATCGGGTTCGACGCCCTGCCCGAGGCACTGGCCTCGGTGCGCGACGGTGGCCTCGCCGCGACCATCGAGCAGTTTCCCGGCGGCCAGAGCGCCACGGCGCTGGAGGCGATGATCGCGCATCTGCGCGACGGCAAGGCACCCGAGCCGCTGGTCCTTCTAAACCCGATCGCGATCACCAAGGACAATCTCGACAAGGCCGAGCGCCTCGGCGAGATCCAGTAGCGCCGGGCGTTACCGCGCTGCCAGAAGAGCCGGCGTCGCCGCCGGCTCTTTCCTGCCCCTGTCTTCGGATGAGACCATGACCCCTGCGCCCCCGTCTGCGGTGCCGCACTCGCGAGCGCATCCCTTCGATGCGATCCAGTTCCTGGCCCGCTATGCCGCCCCGCTGTTCCTGCTGCTGCTCGTCGCGATCTTCGCCATTCTCGAGCCGCGTTTCCTGCACCCGCTCAACATCTTCAACGTCCTGCGGCAGGTCTCAATCGCCGGGCTGATCGCCATCGGCATGACCTTCGTCATCCTGACCGCGGGCATCGACCTGTCGGTCGGCTCGCTCCTGGCGCTCGCCGGGCTCGTCGGCGCCTATGTCGCCAAGGGCGGCCTGGACGACCGCTTCGCCATCGCCGCCGGCGATGCTGCCGGCAACCCGGTGATCTTCGCCGTCCTCGCCGCTCTCGCCGTCGGCATGGCGGGCGGTGCACTTCAGGGGCTGGCGATCACCCGCCTCAAGGTGCCGCCCTTCGTCGTCACCTTGGGCGGGCTCACGGCCTTTCGCGGCGCTGCGTTGCTGTTTTCCGGTGGCGGCCCGATCTCCGGCTTCACCGCCGATTACGCCTGGTGGGGCCAGGGCCGCATCTCGATGGTGCCGGTTCCGGTCATCATCTTCGTCCTCGCGGCGCTCGTTGCCCATCTGGTGCTGCGCTACACCGCCTTCGGCAAGCACGTCTACGCCACCGGCGGCAATGCCCGGGCCGCCGCGCTGAATGGCGTGCCGATCCGCCGGATCGTGATGCTGGTCTATGTCATCAGCGGCTTCTTTTGCGGCCTCGCCGCCTTCCTGCTCTCGGCCCGCCTGAACTCGGCCGAGGCGGTTGCCGGGCTAAGCCTGGAACTGACCGTGATCGCCTCGGTCGTCATCGGTGGCACCAGCCTCTTCGGCGGCGTCGGCAGCATCTTCGGCACCGTCGTCGGCGCGCTGCTGATCGGCGTCCTTACCAACGGTCTTGTGCTGCTCAACGTCTCCTCCTTCATCCAGGAGATCCTGATCGGCGTGATCCTCGTGGCCGCCGTCGCCCTCGACCAGTTCGCCGCCACCCGGAGGCTTGCCGAATGACCGGACCGCTCTTCGAACTGCGCAACGTCTCCAAGCGCTTCGGCGCGATCCACGCGATCGACGACATCGACCTGACGCTCGGTCATGGCGAGGTCGTTGGCCTGATGGGCGACAACGGCGCCGGCAAGTCGACGCTGGTGCGCATCATCGCCGGCAATTTCCAGCCGTCCGAAGGCGAGATCGCGCTGGAGGGACGGCCGGTGCGCTTTACCGACAGTGCCGATGCGCGCAATCACGGCATCGAGGTCGTGCATCAGGACCTGGCGCTCTGCGACAACCTGACCGCGGCCGACAACGTCTTCCTGGGGCGTGAACTCAAGCGCCGCATCGGCCCTTTCCGGGTGCTCGACTACCGCGCCATGTCGCGCCGCGCAGCCGAGCTCTTCGCCGAACTCCAGTCCGAGACCCGCCCAGGCGACAAGGTGCGGATGATGTCCGGCGGCCAGCGCCAGGCCGTCGCCATCGCCCGGACCCGGCTGGCGCAATCGAAGATTGTCCTGATGGACGAGCCGACCGCCGCCATCAGCGTGCGACAGGTCGCGCAGGTGCTGGACCTCATCAAGCGGCTGCGCGACAGCGGCGTCACCGTCGTCCTGATCAGCCACCGCATGCCGGACGTCTTCGCGGTCGCCGAGCGACTGGTGGTCCTGCGCCGCGGCCGAAAGGTCGCCGACAAGCCCATCTCCGCCAGCTCTCCGGAAGAGGCGACCGGCCTGATCACGGGGGCGCTCGAAACGGCATGACGTTAGCCAAGCGACCCTCGCGCCCGTCCCGCCGCCGCGTGACCGCGCTCGACGTCGCGGAACTCGCCGGCGTGTCGCGTTCGGCGGTGTCGCGCACCCTCACCGAGGGCGCCAGCGTGTCGGACGAGACCCGCCGCAAGGTGCTCGCCGCCGCCAAGGAGCTCGGCTATCACCGCAACGCTCTGGTCCGGGCGATGGTAAGCCGGCGCTCCGGCATCATCGGCATCGTCACCGGCCGGCTCGACAACCCCTTCATCGCCGTCGCGCTGGAGCGGCTGGCGCGGCGCCTGCAGGATGATGGCCTGAAAACGCTGATCTTTTCCGGCGACGCGGAGAGCGACCTGCAGATCGCTATGCCGTCCATGCTGGAATACCGCGTCGACGGCTGTTTCTTCCTGTCCAACGACATCTCGCCCCAGTCCGCCGCCCGCTATACCGAATTCGATATTCCGCTGGTCGTCGTGTTCAACTCCGATATCGAGGGCATTTCCGACCACGCCGACGAGGTGCCGGTGGGCGCGGTCACGGTCGACAATGTCGAGATCTCGGCGGCGGTCGCCGACCTGCTTCTCGATGCCGGTTGCCGGCGCCCTGCTTTTCTTGCCGGACTGCCCTGTGCGGCGACGAGCGGCGAGCGGCGGCGTGGCTTCAGGGACCGGCTCGCAGCCCGCGGCGTCGCGCTGCTTGCCGAGGAAACCGGCAATTTCAATTATGCCGACGGTCTTGCCGCAAGCCGGCGGCTGCTGTCGGGCGCCGAGCGGCCGGACGCGATCTTTGCCGCCAACGACGTCATGGCGCTGGCGGTGATCGACGTGGCGCGCAGCGAGTTCGGCCTGCAGATTCCCGGCAATCTGGCGGTCGTCGGCTTCGACGACATCGGCGTCGCCGCCCATGCGGCCTACGACCTGACGACGGTCCATCAGCCGGTCGCCGCGATGATCGACGCGGCGGCCGACATGATGCAGGAGCTTCTGGCCGATCCGAGCCGTCGCCCCTCGGACAGGCGGCTGGCGTCGCGTCTGGTGATCCGCGGATCGGCCAGACCGCCGCGCTCGCATTCGAACATGGAGAACGTCGCGTGAGCCGACCGGCTGCCCCATCCGCAACTGTCGACGACCGGCCGCTGGTGATCAGTGTCCCGCATCCGCGCTCGCTCGCGCTGATCCTGACCGATGCGCGGCGCAGGCAGCTCTTCGACACCTACCAGGTCGTGGAATGCGAACCGGACGGTCTGGTCGCCCTGCCCGATCCGGTCCTGGCGGCGGCCCGCTACATCATCGGCCAGCCTCCGATCGACGCGGCCACGCTGGAGCGGCTGCAATCGCTGCGCTGCGTCTTCAATGTCGAGAGCAACCTCATCGACAACATGCCCTATGCGACGCTGTTCGAGCGCGGCATTCACGTGGTGACGACGGGCGCCGTCTTTGCCCAGCCGGTCGCCGAACTGGGCCTCGCCATGGCACTCGATCTCGCCCGCGGCGTCAGCAGCGCGGCGCGCGCCTTCCGCGAGGGCCGCGAAGCCTGGGGCGGCGACGGCAACCACAGCGCCCGCCTGATCGGCGGATCTGAAATCGGCCTGATCGGCTTTGGCGATCTCGGCCGGGCGCTGCACCGGCTGCTGACGGGATTCGGCGTCACCATCCGGGTGTTCGACCCCTGGCTTCCCGACGCGATCCTGCGCGGCCACGGCGTTGTCCCCGCCACGCTGGAGGAGGTCATGGCCGAGAGCGACACGGTCTTCACCGTCGCTGCGGTCACCTCGGAGAACCAGGGCTTCATCGGCACCGCCCAGTTTGCGGCCATGCGCGCGGGCGCGTCCTTCATCCTCCTTAGCCGCGCCGACGTCGTCGATTTCGACGCCCTGATGGCGGCGGTGCGCTCCAAGCATATCCGGGCCGCCAGCGACGTCTTCCCCGAAGAGCCCCTGGCGCTGGATCATCCGGTGCGCACCCTCGACGGCTTCCTCTGCTCGGCCCATCGCGCCGGCGCGCTCGATATCGCGTTCAAGCGGATGGGCGACATGGTGCTGGACGACATGGACCTGATGGATCGCGGTCTGCCGCCGATGCTGTGCAAGCGGGCCGAGCGCGAGACGGTCGCCAGGATGCGCTCGCGCCCGGTGACGACAAACTAGATCGGCGGCCGCAGCGAGGCTCCGCCTGAACGAACAGGGAGGATCACCCATGCAGTTCGGCAAACGCGAGATCGGGCGCACCGGCGTCCAGGTCACCGAATACGGCTTCGGCGGCGCGCCGTTGGGCAATCTCTACGCCCCGATCGCCGAGGACGAGGCGCGCGGCCTCCTGACCGACGCCTGGGAGGCGGGCTTTCGCTATTTCGACACGGCCCCCTATTACGGTTTCGGCCTGTCGGAGCGCCGTTTCGGCGATGCGCTGCGCGGGTTACCTTGGCAGGAGGCCGTCGTCTCGACAAAGGTGGGACGGCTGATCCGGCCGGATCGCGGGCCCAATCCAGACCGGGAGAAGTTCATCGACGCGGCGCCCTTCCGCTCCGACTACGACTATTCCTATGACGGCGTCATGCGCTCCCACGAGGACAGCCTGCAGCGGCTGGGCGTCGACCGGGTCGATATCCTCTTCCTGCATGACATCGGCCCGGTGACCCACGGCGCCGCGGCGCATCCGGCGCTGTTCAGGCAGGCAATGGAAGGCGGCTATAGGGCGCTCGACGAATTGCGCCGCAATGGCGACGTCAAAGCGATCGGGCTCGGCGTCAACGAGTGGCAAGTCTGCGAGGAGGCGATGGACCACGGACGCTGGGACGTGTTCCTGCTGGCCGGCCGCTACACGCTTCTCGAACAGACCGCACTCGACAGCTTCCTGCCGCGTTGCCAGCGTGAGAACGCCTCGATCGTCATCGGTGGGCCGTTCAATTCCGGCATTCTGGCGACGGGGCCCGTGGCGGGCGCCACCTACGATTACGAGCCGGCGCCGGCCGTGATCCTGGATCGGGTGCGGCGGATCGAGAGCGTCTGCAAGGCCCATGGCGTGCCGCTGGCCGCCGCCGCCCTGCGCTTTCCCCTCACCCATCCGAGCGTCGCCGCGGTCATCCCCGGCATGTCCGCCCGCAACCATCTGCAGCGCAATCTGCAACTGATCGGGCAGACGATCCCAGTCGGCCTCTGGTCGGACCTGAAGTCCGAAGGGCTGCTGCGCGCCGACGCACCGGTCCCGCAGGACTGAAAACGTGACCGCCGCTGGCCGGAGCCGCGGCGGTCGTGATCACGCGGATCGCTGGCGGATCAGATCAGGAGGTCGGCGAGGATGTTGTTGTCGGTGATGTCCTGGTAGCTGACGCCATTCTCGGCGAAGCGGGCCAATAGCCCCTCGAAATTCGCCGGGTCCTTGGTCTCGATGCCGATCAGGATCGAGGCGAAGTCGCGGGCCGATTTCTTCAGATACTCGAAGCGGGCGATATCGTCGTCCGGCCCGAGATAATCGAGGAAATCCTTCAGCGCGCCGGGGCGCTGGGCCAGCCGAAGGATGAAGTATTTCTTCAAGCCTTCGAAGCGGAGCGCCCGCTCCTTCACGTCCGGCAGGCGCTCGAAATCGAAATTGCCCCCCGAGACCACCAGAACGACGGTCTTGCCGCGGATCTCGTCCTTCAGGTCGCGCAGCGCGTCGATGGCCAGCGCGCCGGCTGGTTCCAGGACGATGCCCTCCAGATTGAGCATCTCCAGCATGGTCTGGCAGAGCCGGCCTTCCGGCGACAGCAGCACGTCGTCCGGCGTGAAACGCGACAGCGTCTCGTAGGGCAGCGCGCCGATCTCGGCGACGGCTGCACCGTCGACGAATCCGTCGAGCTGCGGCAAACGCGTGCGCTCGCCCTTGGTCAGGCTGGTGCGCAGGCTGGGCGCCCCGAGCGGTTCGACGAAGCGGAAGTCGGGGCTGGCTTCGCCGGCGTAGTAGCGGGCCAGCCCGGAGGCCAGTCCGCCGCCGCCGACCGGCAGCACCAGCATGTCGGGGCGCTCGCCGTCGAGCTGCGCGGCGATTTCCTGGCCGACCGTCGCCTGGCCCTCGACGATGTCCTCGTGGTCGAAGGGCGGTACCATCGCCGCGCCGGTCTCGGCGGAATAGGCCTTGGCCGCCGCGTAGCAATCGTCGAAGAAGTCGCCGATCAGCTCGATCTCGACCGCATCGCCACCGAAGACGCGGGTCTTGTCGATCTTCTGCTGCGGCGTCGTCACCGGCATGTAGACCCGGCCCTCAAGGCCGAAATGCCGGCAGGCGAAGGCAAAGCCCTGGGCGTGGTTGCCGGCCGATGCGCAGCAGAAGCGTCCGGTGGCGGAACCGTTGGCGATCCGTTTGCGCATGAAATTGAAGGCGCCGCGGATCTTGTAGGAGCGCACCGGCGTCAGATCTTCGCGCTTCAGGAAGATGCGCGCATCGTATCTGGCGGAGAGATGCTCGTTGAGCTGCAGGGGCGTCGCCGGAAACAGGGCACGCAGGGCCTCTTCCGCGACAGCGACGCGGCGGGAAAACTCGTTATCGGACATGGATCACAGACTTAGCTCTTGTGGAACCGGCTCCGGCTCCGAAGGAATGCGCGGCCGTCACATGTGGCGACCGGATAGGCGGAAGCTGTCTAGACGACGCCGCCGCGGGCCGGACATGTTGGAGCACCGGAAGGCTGCAGTGCAGCAGGGGCGCCAGACATGCCGGCGCCGATAATCAGGGACGTGGCTCCGCCGATCGTGATGTTCCATGCCATCGCGCGCCCCTTTCTCTGCTCGATTGCCGTTGCGCCAGCCATCGGCCATCCGCGCGAATTTGTAAAGCCGCGCGGACGATCCGCGTCATCGGCGTCGCTTTCGTTGCATGGGCCGAAAGCCGGGACGATAATCGCCCCTCTCAAGCCTGCGCGGGAGAATGCCCGATGGACCTCGTCATGGCAGTCGGCAGCGTGTTCGCCGTTTTCATCCCGGCACTGATGCTGCCGGGGCCCGATTTCGTCGCGGTCGTGCGATCTGCGATGACGCGAGGATCGCGGGCGGGCCTGGCGACGGCGCTGGGCATTTCGCTGGGTCTCGGCTTCTACGCCGCCCTGAGCCTGATCGGCCTGTCGGCGATCCTGACCCAGTATCAATGGCTGACCTGGTTCGTCCGCATCCTGGGCGGCGCCTATCTCGTTTCCTGGGGCTGCGGCTGATCATCAAGCGGCCCGATCCCGTGGAGATCGCCGGCGAAGGGCCGCGCGAGCGCAGTGCGCTTCTGTTCGGCTTCGTCGTCACCCTCACCAATCCCAAGGCGATCGTGCTGTTCGCCAGCGTCTTTGCGACGGCCGCGTCCGGCGCCATGCCGTTGCGGGTCATGGTGCTGATGATCGGCCTGGTCGTCGCGAGCGCACTCGCCTGGTATTCCGCCGTCAGCTCTTCATGGCCTCGCCGCCGATCATGAACCGGTTCCGCGATGCCCGTCACCGTATCGAGCGGCTGGCCGGCGCCTGCTTCGTCGCGATCGGGCTGAAGATTATGTCGGATGCCCGAAGCCCGGCCGCCGCCTGATCGGAAAGGCGCGGCCGGGCCGTCTGGCGGTCCAGGGCGTTAGACGAAGAGATCGACCAGTTCGAAGCGCTCCACGTCGACGATGCCTTTGTCGGAGATGCGCAGGCTCGGAATGACCACAAGCGCCAGCAGGGAATGCTGCATATAGGCGTTGTTGAGCGTGCAGCCGGCCGCGCACATCGCCGCGATCAGCCGGTCGGCCTTTTCCGCGACGATCTCCGCCCGTTCGCTCGACATCAGGCCGGCGATCGGCATCTCGACCAGCGCCTGCTCCTTGCCATCGGCGAAGAAGACCACGCCGCCGCCGACCTCGCCCAGCCGGTTGGCGGCCAGCGCCATGTCGTCCTCGGAAGTGCCGACGACGATCATGTGGTGGCTGTCATGGGCGACGGTGGAGGCCATGGCGCAGCGCCCCGTGTAGCCGAAGCCGGACACGAAGCCGTTGACCACGTCGCCGCTCGCCCGGTGCCGCTCGACCAGCGCGATGCGGCAGACGTCGTTGTCCGGGTCGGGCATGGCGATGCCGCCCTGCACCGGCACCTTTGCGGTCAGCGCCCGGGTCGGCGCCTGGTTCTCGACCACCCCGATGACCCGCGCCTCGACCGTCGCGCCCGCGCCCTTCGGCGCGGCGACGCGGAAATCGTCCGCCGTCAGCGCCCGGCCGAGCTTCACCGAATCGATGGCGCTGTCCGGATAGGCATGGGCCGGCATGTCGGCTTCCAGCTTGCCGCCGGATGCCAGCCGCACGCCACGGCCATAGACGGCGTCGATGGTCAGATCGCTCAGATCCGAGACGATCAGGAAGTCCGCGCGGCGCCCCGGCGTGACCGAGCCGATCTCGCGCTCCAGCTTGAAATGCTCGGCGGTGTTGATCGTCGCCATCTGGATCGCGGTCATCGGCTTCAGTCCGCGCGAGATGGCATGCCGCACGACGCGGTCCATGTGGCCCTCGCGGACCAGCGTGCCGGAATGGCAGTCGTCGGTGCACAGGATGAAGTGCCGCGAATCGAGCCCCATCTCGGTGATCGCCCGCACCTGTTCGGCGACGTCGTACCAGGCCGAGCCCAGCCGCAGCATCGCCTTCATGCCCTGGCGCACCCGCGCGGCGGCATCCTCCATGCGGGTGCCCTCGTGGTCGTCCTCGGGACCACCGGCGACATAGGCGTGGAAGGCGCGGCCGAGATCGGGCGAGGCATAATGCCCGCCGACCGTGCGTCCGGCCTTCCGGGTTGCCGCGATCTCGCCGACCATCGTCGGGTCGTTGGCTGCCACGCCGGGAAAGTTCATCACCTCGCCCAGGCCGATGATCGCCGGCCAGCCCATCGCCTCGGCGACATCCTGCGGGCCGAGGATCGCGCCGCCTTCCTCGAGCCCCGGCGCCGACGGTACGCAGGACGGCATCTGCACCCAGACATTGACCGGCTGGGCCAGCGCCTCGTCATGCATCAGCCGGACGCCCGGCAGGCCCAGCACATTGGCGATCTCGTGCGGGTCGATGAACATCGAGGTCGTGCCGTGCGGAATCACCGCGCGGCAGAACTCGGTAACCGTCACCATGCCGCTCTCGACATGCATGTGCGCGTCGCAAAGCCCCGGCATGATGAAGCGCCCGGCAGCGTCCACCACCTCGGTATCCGGCCCGATCATGTAGCCGGCATCGGGCCCGCAATAGGCAAAGCGCCCCGCGGCGATGGCCACGTCAGTCTGCGGGATGATCTCGCCGGAATGGACATTGACCCAGCGCGCGTTGCGCACGACCAGATCAGCGGGAGCCCGCCCCATCGCAACATCGACGAGTTGCGGCGCCACGGCCTCGAACGGGGGCACACTGGTGGGTAGATCGGTCATGGAATGTCCCCGTGGAGAGAGCCCGGCCGCCGCTGCCAGTCCGTGATCGGCGGTCACACATTGTGGTGATCAGTGCCACTGATGGCTCGCTTATGGAGCCATCGTTCGCGAATTGCAGCAAGAACCGGCACTAAGTCGTTCTGTCTGCTGGTGCGGGCGGCGGGACTCGAACCCGCACAGGACGAAGCCCGAGGGATTTTAAGTCCCTTGCGTCTACCATTCCGCCACGCCCGCGCCGCCGCGACCTCAACCAAACGGGGTATCCGTGTCAAGATTCGTGGACCGAATGTCACACTGAAACAAAAAGCCATCGCGAATTGCGGCGGAAATGAGTAACGTTGCGTAACCGGCGGGCCAGAAGCCGGACCACACGAGCATGGGAGACCGACGCATGACGGAGCACTCCAGCCGTTTCGGAGACACCACCCGATCCGCGCGCATTGCCCGAGTGGAGAGTGTCGACAGCGCCAGTACCGATGCTCACGAAGCGCAGGGTTTCCTCGTCCGGTTGAAGAAGCAGAATGCGGCCCTGACGCGCCTGCTCGATGCGCTCAATTTCGAAGGCAACGGCTCGCTTCAGGAGACGCCGAACAACTGAGACGCGCGCGTTTCGGCACGTTTGGCTGCGATCCTGCGGGGGCAATCAGCCCGCAAGCATGACGCAGGCAAGCGTCATCATGTCCTTGCGCCGTCTATCGGCGTAGCGGTCGCCCGAGCCATATCGGACGACCACCCTCGAGGGGCAGCTCGTGTCCCTCGCCGTCCCCAAAAATCCGGCCTGGTTCAGGCCGCGACCTTCGCGGCAATCTCGGCGATGTGCCGACCCTGGAAACGGGCGCCGTCGAGCTCGATCTGGCTCGGCATGCGCGAACCGTCACCCCTGGCCATGGTGGACGCGCCATAGGGCGTGCCGCCGACGATCTCGTCCATGTCCATCTGTCCGGCGAAGGCGTAGGGCAGACCGACGGCCATCAGCCCGTGATGCAGCAGCGTCTTGATCACCGAGATCAGCGTCGTCTCGTTGCCGCCATGCTGGGACGCGGACGAGGTGAAGGCACCGCCGACCTTGCCGACGAGCGCGCCCTTTGCCCACAGCGGGCCGGTGCGATCCCAGAACGCCTGCATCTGCGAGGCCATGTTGCCGAAGCGGGTCGGCACGCCGACGATGATGGCGTCGTAGTTCGGCAGATCCATCGGGTCGCATTCCGGATGGGCGTAATCCGTCTTGAAATGTGCCGCCGCCACCACGTCCTGCGGGGCCGTCTCGGGGACGCGCTTGATGTCTACCGTGGCGCCGGCGCTGGTCGCGCCCTCGGCCACGGCCTTTGCCATCGCCTCGATATGTCCGTAGCTGGAGTAGTAGAGTACGAGGACTTTCGCCATCGGTTCGCTTCCTTTCAGGATATGTCGTGGAGTCTGGAAGCCGCATGGGCTCGGGGCCTTACCTAGTCGGCTTGCCGGCATCCGAGAGGAGGTAATGTTGCAACGCACCGTCACCCCGCAGACGCGAAGCGGGCGTCTTGCCATTTTGCGCCGGGCCTTGCCTTGCGCCGCCGAACGCTCTCATTAGCGGAGCTGCAGCGCCGTCCGGAACGGGTGGTGCCGCTGAGAATCGATCGAGCTGTGGAGGGTCGCGGACGCAGTCCGTGCCGTGGTCCCAGCGCAGTGCCGGAGCTTCGCCATGAGTGCCCAACCCGCCGCGACTGCCGCGATGCTCGCCATCGGCGACGAACTCCTGTCGGGGCGCACCAAGGACAAGAATATCGGCCATCTGGCCGAATTCCTGACGCTCGCCGGCATCGATCTCAAGGAAGTCCGCATCATCGGCGACGAGCCGCATTTCATCGCGGACACGCTCAATACCCTCAGGCGCAGCTACGACTACGTCTTCACCTCCGGCGGGATCGGCCCCACCCATGACGACCTGACCGCCGACGCGGTGGCCGCCGCCTTCGGGCTGCCCATCGGCGAGCATCCCGAGGCGGTCGAACTCCTGGCGGACTATTATGCCGGCCGCGGCCTCGAGTTCACCGACGCGCGCCGCCGCATGACCCGCACCCCTGAGGGCGCGACGCTCATCGACAATCCGGTGTCGAAGGCCCCGGGCTTTCGCATCGACAATGTCTTCGTCATGGCCGGTGTCCCGCAGATCTTCCAGGCCATGCTGAGCAATGTCCTGTCGACGCTGCCGGCCGGCCAGGCCATCGCCAGTCTCGCCATCCCCTGCCCGTACGGCGAAGGCGACATCGGCGATCCGCTGCGCAGCCTGTCCAAGGCCCATCCGGCCGTGACGATCGGCTCCTATCCGAAATTCGACGGTGACCGCTATTCCACCGAGATCGTCGTGCGATCGCGTGACGATGCGGCGCTGAAGAGCGCCGCAGCCGCCGTGACCGCGATGCTCGAGGATCTCGGCCGGGCGCGTTCCGAGGGGTAGGATCGAGGCTGCCGGACCAGCTGATCTCCTTCCGATCCGACGGTGGCAACGTGTCCGTTTTGCCGCAGTGCTGCGGCCCTCGGCGGTTTTATGCGTGGAAACAGGCATCCGTGACGCGTCCGCGGGCAACGCGGCTTGCATCGGCGGGATGATTCGATCTATCGCAACCGCTCCCTCCAGCAGCCCGGAAGCGCGTCATGTCCACGGTCGAGAAATCCTTCCCCGTCTCCTGGGACCAGTTTCACCGCGATGCACGGGCGCTGGCCTGGCGGCTGGCGAGCCAGCGCGACGACTGGCGCGCCATTGTCTGCATCACCCGTGGCGGCCTCGTTCCGGCGGCCATCATCGCCCGCGAGATCGGCACGCGCCTGATCGAGACGGTCTGCATCGCGTCCTACCATGAGTACAGCGAGCAGGGAGAGCTCAGGGTTCTCAAGGAGATCTCGCCGGAACTCCTGAAGGACGAGGGCGACGGCATCCTGATCGTCGACGACCTGACCGATACCGGCAAGACCGCCGGCCTGGTGCGCACCATGCTGCCCAAGGCGCATTTTGCCACGGTCTACGCCAAGCCGAAGGGCCGGCCGTTGGTCGACACTTTCATCACCGAGGTGTCGCAGGACACCTGGATCTTCTTCCCCTGGGATCTCGGCCTGACCTTCCAGGCGCCGATCAGCAAGAGCACCCTCGGCTGACATCCGCCACCCGGTTGTAGAGCCCCCTCGCCGGCCCGTCTCGCTGTACGACTGAAGACCGAGACGCGTCCGGGCGCCCATCTTCGTAGCCGGACACCGATTCGGCCGCCGCGCCCGGCAGTTCCGGTGCGGGCGTCCTCCGCCGCCTTCGCACCGTTGCCGGACCGCACCGGTGCGACTTCAAGCGTCCGACGAAACAGCCGGGCTCCGGCGCCTTCGCGGACTTGTCCCCGCTTTCAACCGCTGTCCACACTTGCGCTCGCCAGCCTCCCCCTGCGAGGTTGGCCGCGAAGCGGCAGGCCCTGTCCTGGGCGATCCGGCGCGGGCCGGAACGTCGGCCCGGCAGGGGAGAACCGGCCGCGTGGCACCGAGGCGTTAACCGCTGTCCACAGGCCCGTCGGGAATAGGTGGATAAGCTGCCGCCTCCGGTCGCAAACGCCCGATTCAGAGTCGCTTAACCACCCCGAATATACTATATCTAGTGTCGCCAGTCGGGACCCATACCACATGCGCCCGGCGGCGATTTTTCGAGGACAACGCGCCGCGCGAAGGGGTTTCCCTCGCCCGCTGGCGCGATTCGTTGCGGCAAACACGGAATAGACGAGGACCGTCATGGGCATGAAGATCGAACGCCGGTACACGAAGGCTGGCGAGAGCGCCTACCATTCGGTCGAGTTCCGCAAGGCGACGAGCGAGATCAAGAACCCCGACGGTTCGGTGGTCTTCCGCCTCGCCGGAATCGACGTGCCGGCCCAGTTCAGCCAGGTCGCCAGCGACATCCTGGCGCAGAAATATTTCCGCAAGGCGGGCGTGCCGAAGGCGCTGAAGAAGGTCGAGGAGAACGACGTTCCCTCCTTCCTCTGGCGCTCGGTCGCCGACGAGGAGGCGCTGGCCAAGCTGCCCGAGGCCGAGCGCACCGGCTCGGAGATGGACGCCCGGCAGGTCTTCGACCGGCTCGCCGGCACCTGGACCTACTGGGGCTGGAAGGGCGGCTATTTCGCCTCGGAAGAGGACGCCGCCGCCTTCAAGGACGAGCTCGCCTACATGCTCGCCACCCAGAAGGTCGCGCCGAACTCGCCGCAGTGGTTCAACACCGGCCTGCACTGGGCCTACGGCATCGACGGTCCCGGCCAGGGCCACTACTACGTCGACTACCGCACCGGCGAACTGACCCGCTCGACCTCGTCCTACGAGCATCCGCAGCCGCATGCCTGCTTCATCCAGTCCGTCGCCGACGATCTGGTCAATGACGGCGGCATCATGGATCTGTGGGTCCGCGAGGCGCGCCTGTTCAAATACGGCTCCGGCACCGGCTCCAACTTCTCCTATCTGCGCGGCGAAGGCGAAACCCTGGCCGGCGGCGGCAAGTCGTCGGGCCTGATGAGCTTCCTGAAGATCGGCGACCGCGCCGCGGGCGCCATCAAGTCGGGCGGCACCACCCGCCGCGCCGCCAAGATGGTGGTCGTCGACATCGACCATCCCGATATCGAGAACTACATCTCGTGGAAGGTCCGCGAGGAGGAGAAGGTCGCCGCGCTCGTCACCGGCTCCAAGACCGTGTCGAAGCACCTCAAGGCGATCCTGTCGGCCTGCGTGAACTGCGAGGGCCCGGACGGCGACTGCTTCGAGCCGATGAAGAACCCGGCGCTCAAGCGCGCGGTCAAGGACGCCAAGCGCGCCCAGGTTCCGGAGAACTACGTCAAGCGCGTCATCCAGTTCGCGCGGCAGGGCTACACCGACATCGAATTCCCGGTCTACGACACCGACTGGGACTCTGAAGCCTATCTCACCGTCTCCGGCCAGAACTCCAACAATTCGGTCTCGCTGAAGGACGACTTCCTGCGCGCGGTAGAGGAGGACGGCACCTGGGACCTGATCCGTCGCACCGACGGCAAGGTCGCCAAGACCCTGAAGGCGCGCGAGCTCTGGGACCAGATCGGCTACGCCGCCTGGGCCTCGGCCGATCCCGGCCTGCACTACAACACCACCATGAACGACTGGCACACCTGCCCGGCGGCTGGCCCGATCCGCGCTTCCAATCCGTGCTCGGAGTACATGTTCCTCGACGACACGGCCTGTAACCTGGCGTCGCTGAACCTTATCCAGTTCCGCGAGGAAGGCCTCGACGGCCCGGAGGGCATCAAGCGCTTCGACACCGACGCCTTCGAGCATGCCACCCGCCTGTGGACCGTCGTCCTCGAGATCTCGGTGATGATGGCGCAGTTCCCGTCCAAGGAGATCGCGCGGCTGTCCTACGACTACCGCACGCTGGGCCTCGGCTTCGCCAATATCGGCGGCCTGCTGATGACCGCAGGCATCCCCTATGATTCCGACGAGGGTCGGGCGATCTGCGGCGCCATCGCGGCGCTGATGACCGGCGTCGCCTACAAGACCTCGGCCGAGATGGCCGGGCATCTGGGCGCCTTCCCGGACTACGAGCGCAATTCCGAGCACATGCTGCGCGTCATGCGCAATCATGGCCGCGCCGCCCATGGCATCGCCAATGGCTATGAGGGCCTGTCGGTCGACCCGGTCCCGCTCGACCATGCTTCGCTGCCCGACAAGCGCCTGTCGGCCCGGGCCAAGACCGCCTGGACCGATGCCGTCGAGCTCGGCAAGAAGAACGGCTACCGCAACGCCCAGGTCTCGGTGATCGCGCCCACCGGCACGATCGGCCTCGTCATGGACTGCGACACCACCGGCATCGAGCCCGACTTCGCGCTGGTGAAGTTCAAGAAGCTCGCCGGCGGCGGCTACTTCAAGATCATCAACCGCGCCGCGCCGGAGGCGCTGCGTTCGCTCGGCTACACCGAAGCCCAGATCGCCGAGATGGAGGCCTATGCGGTCGGCCACGGCAATCTGAACCAGGCGCCGGCGATCAATCCGGGCTCGCTTAAGGCCAAGGGCTTCACCGACGAGCACATCGCCGCGCTCAACGCCGCGCTCGGCTCGGCCTTCGACATCAAGTTCGTCTTCAACAAATGGACCCTCGGCGAGGCGTTCATGAAGGAGACGCTGGGCGTCTCCGACGAGCAGCTCGCCGACTTCGCCTTCGAGCTCCTGCCCTTCCTCGGCTTCTCGAAGAAGGACATCGACGCGGCCAACGTCCATGTCTGCGGCGCCATGACGCTCGAGGGCGCGCCGCACCTCAAGCCCGAGCACCTGGCTGTGTTCGACTGCGCGACCCCCTGTGGACGCATCGGCAAGCGCTACCTGTCGGTGGAATCCCACATCCGCATGATGGCGGCGGCGCAGCCCTTCATCTCGGGAGCCATCTCCAAGACCATCAACATGCCGAACGAGGCGACGGTCGAGGATTGCAACGCGGCCTACATGCTGTCGTGGAAGCTGGCCCTGAAGGCCAACGCCCTCTATCGCGACGGCTCCAAGCTGTCGCAGCCGCTCAACGCCTCGCTGATCGCCGACGAGGACGACGAGGACGAGGACGCCGTCGAGATGGCGACCGCGGCGCTCGCCTCCGCGACCAAGCCGGCCCAGGCCGCGGAAGTCGCCGAGCGCATCGTCGAGCGGATCGTCGAGAAGGTCGTGCGCGACCGCGAGAAGCTGCCGAACCGGCGCAAGGGCTACACCCAGAAGGCCATTGTCGGCGGCCACAAGGTGTATCTGCGCACCGGCGAGTTCGATGACGGCCGCATCGGCGAGATCTTCATCGACATGCACAAGGAGGGCGCGGCCTTCCGGGCGATGATGAACAATTTCGCCATCGCCATCTCGCTGGGCCTGCAGTTCGGCGTGCCGCTGGACGAATATGTCGAGGCCTTCACCTTCACCCGCTTCGAGCCGGCGGGCATGGTCCAGGGCAACGAGGCGATCAAGAACGCCACGTCGATCCTCGACTACGTCTTCCGCGAGTTGGCGGTCTCCTATCTGGACCGGCACGATCTCGCCCATGTCCAGCCGGAAGATTTCGGCGCCTCGACCCTCGGTCGCGGTGTCGAGGGCGACAAGCCGCAGCCACTGCCGGTCTCCCACGGCATGGTCCGCGGGCAGACGTCGAAGTTCCGGCTGATCTCCTCGGCCGAGCCCCAGGGCAATGCGGCGAACGCCCCGGCCGGCACCAAGCCGGTGACGACGGCCGCGCGGACGGCGGCCAACACCGCCGGCGGATCCCCTGCCCGCGTGACCGCTCGTCCGGCAACGGCTGCCGCCACGGCCACGGCTTTGTCGCCGACGGCGCTCGGCACGCCGGCGGCCGCCTTCAAGCGCGATTACGAGCAGGCGCCGCTTGCCGATCCGGCCCCGACGTCGGACACGACGCCGGCCCAGGGCCTGTTCGATCAGCCGCTGGCCTATGAGGCGAGCGCGAAAGACACCGCCAATGTGGCGGCGGCACCGTCGACCGCCGAACGGCGCTCCATCGCCATGATGAAGGGCTACACCGGCGACAGCTGCACCGAATGCGGCAACTACTCGATGGTCCGCAACGGCACCTGCCTGAAATGCGACACCTGCGGCTCGACCAGCGGCTGCAGCTGATCCGATCCAAAGACCATTGTCGGAATTACCAAAGTTGTGGAAACGGAAGCAAAATTGCAATCACCGTGGAGCGACTAGGAATTAGCACCTAGTATTTGCGCACCACTAAGTGTTGGCGCACCCAAAGGATGGCCGGGTTCGCACTCGAAGCGCTCAACGGTCCGCCTCACCTGAGGCGGACTTCAGAAAACAAGGCCCTGCGCGCCGCCCGGCGCGCAGGGATGCAAACGGGAACAAAAGAAGTCCAAGGAGTGGTATGGCGCAGGGACACGAGTACGCTGTCCTAGGAGGGACAAACCGATCGACCGTCGGCCGTTACATCGGGATAGCGGCCGCCTCCATTTCGTCGCTTGCCGTGTTCACGGTGCTGACGCTTCTCGACGTGGCTCGATCCTTTGGCGGACCGCAGCATCTGCCTCCGACTGTCATGTCGGCGTTCGGTGCCGGCGTCGTCTACCTCGTCCTCTACTGGCTTTTCGACAAGCACGTGTGGCGCCTTCCGATCCTGGCGGGGGTACTGAAGGTCCCTAACCTGGCGGGAACGTGGACGTGTCGCGGCCAAGCCGTGAAACCGGACGGTACCTATGGGGCTTCATGGCACGGGACGATGACGATCGTGCAGAGCTGGGACCGGGTCAGGGTCAGGGTCAAGACCCGGAAATCCGGGTCAAACAGCGTGTCCGCTGCCCTTACGCACGACGATATCGACGGTTTCCGTCTCCTCTACAGCTACGTCAACGAACCCAACATCGACCAAACGGACATGAAGGCTCACCGCGGATTCGCGGAGGTCATCTTCGCGCCCAACCTGAAGACCGCGGAGGGCAGCTACTTCAACGGTCAGGGCCGCTACACCTTCGGCACGATTGAGATCAGCAAGGAGAACAGGTAATGGCCCGCAACATCGACCGCCGCCTGGATTCGCTGAACAAGCGCCGACTGGGACTCGACAGGCTTGGTCGGGTTACGCTCGACCAGCAAAGTGAGATCATCCGGCGCAGCATGTCCACCGAGGCGTACCAGAAGCGGGCGCCTAACAGGCCCTATACGCGGTATGCTTTGGGTGCGATGCAGGAGGTTGGCGAAGAATCGACCCGCGTGAGCTTGACTACAGCAGAGCGGGTAAAAGGGCAGCTCAAGACTGGGCTCGAAGCTGTTGGCCGCTTGGTGGACTTCAGACTGCAAGGGTCCGTTCCCTGCAACATCCACATCCGCGGCGTCAGCGACGTGGACCTGCTCTCGCTCGACATCGCGTTCATCACATACGACATCACCGGGCCAGCCGCTCGACAGAACGGTTACCGTTCGCCGATCAGCTACACCCCGGCGGAGGCGCTCCGTACGCTGCGGGTCCACATCGAACGAATCCTCACGGATAAGTTCCCTGCTACGACGGTCGACACCGCGGGGAGCAAGGCGGTCAAGATCTTCGGAGGTTCACTGGCCCGGCCTGTCGACGTCGTGCCTTCCCATTGGCACGATACGGTCGACTATCAGCGAACATACGCAGAGCATGATCGCGGTGTCAGCATCTTCGACAGGGCCGCTTCGTCGACGGTCAAGAACATGCCGTTCCGCCACATAAAGCTGATCACCGAGCGCGATCTGTTCGCTGCACTATGCCTCAAACGGGCCATCCGTCTCTGCAAGAACGTGAAGAGCGACGCCGTCGAGGAAGGCACGAAGATACCACTGTCCAGCTTCGACATTGCCTCCGCCATGTACCATGCGGACATCGCAAACCTGCGTGTCTCGGCGGGATACGAGCTGGGAGTGCTTGCCGAGACCCAGAGACACCTAGACCATCTGGCGACCGACTTGGCCTACGCGCGGACCCTCTCAGTCCCGGATGGGTCACGGAAAATCTTCGATGACGAAAGCAAGCTGCGCGCGTTGCGGACCTTATCCGGCGAGATGGATGACCTCGTCAAAGAAGTCGCTAAAGAGCAAGCTCCACGCTCGGCCTTCCAACCAGAGTTCAACGTGTATGACAGCAGGCTCATGGTTACTCGGAGCTATGTTCCGCTGAGCTGACCTAATCTCAGCGGCACGCTGGTTTGCCTCAGGGCACTGAAATGACCCCATCGTGGCACGCTAGGTGTGCCGCAGTTTTCGGAGGCCTCGACAGAGGCCTCTGGACTGGGTTGGCCTGACGCGTCACCGGATCTCGCTCCGCGTTGCAAAGGTTCGCTCGTGATCGCATGAAGCCCGCTCACCCCGCCGCCGCGGGGTGAGCACTCAAGCATCACCGTTGGGAAGTCCGGTTCTTCTCGACCATCGAACCTGTCAACACGCTCGAACCGGAGAAGGCCAAGGGCAAGGCCGGCTAACTGTCCGAGACCCTTGCCCGTCTCAACCTCATGATCCTGGACGTGATTGATAGCTGCCGTTAAGTGCCTCCGGCGGCGCGCTGCTCTTCCATCTTCTGAGCAAGCTCTACGAGCGCGCCAGCGTTGTCATCACGACCTACCCCTATGCGGGAGCATCCCGCCCCGAGCCTCAGTCCGGCGTGCGACGGACGGGGCTTCGGCCGCCGCTGTGACGCGCCGCTCCAGATCATGCGCCTCGGCGACACCAACCGCCACCAATTGGCCCAGCGCCCGATCGATCCGCGCGCGCGCCAGATGCGTTGGCGCGAGCAATTCCGGGTCTCCGACAACACACGCCTCAAACCATTGCACGACCTGGCGGCCGACGCCCGCCGCGATCCACAGCTCAGGTGACGTCGTGCGGCCGAACCAGGCTTCGACCGCGTCCAGCAGGAAACCGACATGGCGCGAGCGCGGCGCAACCTGCAGCAGGTTCATCGTGCAGCGAGCTACGAACACCGTTTGACCCCAGGGCAACATCGGGCGGAGCACCGGCAGGAACGGGTCGACCCGGTCGAACAAGGCCGGCGGCAGATAGCTGTGCGTCCCGTTGATCATCTCATAGGTGTTGAACAGCAACTTCGCGATGACGCCAACGCTCTCCAGATCGATCCGAGCTTCGGCCGGGTCGCGAGCGCTCTGCCACCGGTTGAGTGTCATCAGGCGCGCGACAAGCTTTTCGCGCAGCGCCACCGGCCGCGCCGGCGCACGACTGCTGTGGTTGAAATAGAGCACGTCAGCGGCATGCTGCACTGTCTGCGCGACCTCGCCGAACCGCGCGTCCGGTAGGTCGGTCACGAACGGCAGATCGGCCGCGAACGCCGCATCGTCTCCGTCGAGCAGCCGCTCGGCATAGAACGCGTAATATTGCAGATTCCAGTCGTTCGGCTCGCGGTTGATCTCGGCATCGGCCGCATAGCCCAACCCGTTCATTCGCCCCGTCCAGTCAGCATAGGCCGAGACGATCTCCTGCCGCCAACCGATCGCTCCCGCAGGTGCCGACTGGATTATCGCCAGCCATTGGGCCGCCGCCCGATGATCGGTGCGAAGGATTGCCGGCGAAGCGTCGATTGCCGTCTCCAGCGCGTCGTCGGCATCGAACTCTTTGGCCGTGACTGATCCCGGCACCCGCATCCGGTTGGCCCTGTGCAGATTCGGTTGCTTCTCGGGCCAAGCGGGCCAGTTCGGTTCTGCGCCGCCATCAAGCCAGGCCAGTTCGGCGGTCACTGCCGCATCGGTCAGGGCCGCACGCTCCGCTTCGAACGCTGCCTGCGGCGCCTCGTCTTCCGGTTCGTGGCTCTGCCAGCGCCACGTCATGCCGGCAAAGGCCGCCCGCATCATCGCCTTGAAGAGACGTGGCTCGATCTCCAGGATGTGTGGGACAGCCGCCGCTACCGCGGGGGCTGCCGCCCGATCTTGGCGTGTCGCGAGCGCGACCAGCGCATCCCGATCGGCGGATCTCCCCAGCCGCGCCCAGAGATGGATCAGCGCGAGGATCGCGATCGCCGGGCGGTTGTAGCGCAGCATATCGCGCGAGCCGCCGCCGCGATTGGGTTCCTCCTCGAGCGCGATCCCGATCACGTCCCGCACCCAGGCTTCGTGTGCTGCCAGCAGCGCGTCGTCGCCGTCGCGCGCGACGAGCAGCGCCGTCGTGATCAGCCGCGTCGCGCGCGACTGGAGCGAGTCGGTATCGCGGCCATCGGGCACGCCGCCCTCGGCATAGGCGACTGCGTCGCGCGCGGTGTCGGCCGTCGCATACTTTCCGCCGTCGACCACCATTGAAATGCGCGCTTCGATTTCGCTCACCTGGACCGACACATCGCGCTTGGCTTCGAGCGCCGCGAAATGCGCGGCCTCGTCCGGCGGCGACCGGTATTCGAGATTGCCGTCCTCCCGCTCCAACCAATTCGTCCGGGTGAGGACGTTGAGCGCATAGCGGCCGGCGAACTCAGTGTCGCTCAACGTCGCGTGCGCGGCATAGGGCTCGAGCTTCTCGACCGCCGCCGCGAGCGCTGTCCGCAACGCATTGCCGACCGGCTCGTCGGCCAGAAAGTTCTGCAGGGTGTCGATCAGCGAATAGTTGCGCGAGGGTCGTGCTCTCAGATCGGCCATGCGAACCGCACCTTTCGGCTCTTCCTTCAGTCCCAGCATGTCCCGCCCCGACTCTATCTGGTCATGGATCTGCCGGTTGCGATCGTCGGCAAGGAGCTGCGGGCTCGCGAGGAACGGCGCAAGCGCTAGGCGCGCGACACTACCGTGCGAAAGCAGCACGTCGATCGCGATGAGAACATAGGCAGCCGCGCTGCCCTCGGGGCCCAATATGTCGGCGAGCACAGCCTCGACCGGGTCGCCGCCATCGAGCCGCTGCTGGCTCCACGCCTCGAGCGCGAGCAACCCGGAAGCGGCCGCATATTCGTTGCCGCGACCCCGCGACCAGCCATAGGTCCAGCCCCAGGGGAAGAAGCGCGGCCCCTCGCCAAAGTCGGCCGTGATGCCGTCTTCGCCAGGCTCGCGCCCGTCGGTGTGAAAGGCGATCGCCTCCTCGACCAGCCCCCGGATCAGCGCCAGTCCTTCGGCCGGCGCCGCGTTCAGCAGGTCGAGAAACGGCGGCTGCGCGGGCGATGGCGGCAGATAATCGCTGTCGGCAAAGCTGAAGGCGTCCTCCATCACGCGGTCCCGCCGACGCCGCCCGTGTTTCTTCTCGATCAAGCTCGCCTGGACCATCGCCGCCAGTTCGACCGGCGCGACCGGAGCGATCACGCTCGAGAACTGGCGCAGCTCCTCCATCTTGTGATGATCGCCCTCACCCGTGATCGCGGTGAGATAGGCCTTGAGCGCATCGGGCGCGAACGACCCGAGCAGCATCGCCATCAGCCTGAGCTTGTCGATCGTCTGCCGCCGCGCGTCGCTCGCCCGGCGCGCGCGACCCTCCATCCCGGGAATCGTGACTGGCGTGTCGCGCAGATCGAGCTGGCACAGCCAGTCGAACAGCAGCCGGGCCGTTCGCTCGGCGAGCGAGGAGAGCATCTTGAGGAAGAAAGTCTGAATCTCGACCAGCTCCACCACCGCCCCGATTGCCGACATCGGCACCTCGGCGGCGTGGTCAAGCACCCAGCGCAGCACCAGGACCGACGATCCCGTCACGTCGGTCCGGTACGAGCGCGGCAGGTCGACCTTCGATCCATCAGGCAAGGTGATGATGTCGGCCGCCGCCTGCGTCTCGACCGCGACGATCGTCGTTGACAGTTCGGTCAACAGTGCGCCGCCCTCGGTAAGGAGCGAGGCGCTCGACTTCTCGAGCAGATCGATCGCGACTTCAGACCTGACCAGCGCGAGGACCGCTTGTCGGCGCCACGAACCGTGCGCGCTCGGAGGCGACAGATGCGCGAGAAGGTGGAGCCAAGCGCTCGCATCCTTGCCGGTCTCAAGCACGAGCCGCGCGGCAATCTCGATACCGCGGGCGACGCGCGGCGAAACGGGTCCACCCAGGTCGAACCCAGCCAGACGGGACGGGTCTTCGGCGAGGTAATTTCCGATCGCCCAGTCGCGCAGCACGTCGTGATAGAAATCGAGCCGGTCGCGCCGGACCTCGTGGAGCGACTGGGCACCGAGCAGATGGTCTCGCGCGGGCGAATCCTCGGCGAGATCGAATCCGGCGTCGCCCTTGAGCGAGGCAATCGCCAGCACCTCGAGGATTCGCTGCGCTGCCCGCACTTCGGCCGCGGACGCGCCATCGGCACTGATCCACCAAAGTTGCGCGAGCCCTGCCTCAGTCCGCACCGACGCGGCACTCGGTTCGCGGAGCAGTCGCGACAAACGGTAGAGGTTGCGTGCGAGGTGCGCTGCGGGATGGCTGGCATCGAGCAGCATCCGCAGCTCGGGCGCCTGATCGACCAGGATCGCGACTTCCTCGTCCGACAACGCCCCGACCTCGACCGAGTGCATCCCTCCCAGCGCGGTCGAGATCCGGTCGTCGAGCCATGGAATGGCGTCGCTGGCGTCGGTCCTCCGCGCGGTCGCGATCACCGTGAAGCCGGGAATGGCGCAGGCGGCCCGCAGCAGCTCGCTGATCGTGCGCTGGCGCCCCGCATCGTCGACCATGTCGATGCCGTCGATGAAGAGGTACGCGCCGCCGCTCGTCGCCAGATCGGTAAGGAAGGCGTCCGCCGATCCGGGAATGCCGAGCGCGTTCGCCAAATACAGCCAGCCGCCCGGCGGCGTCGCCTCACGGTCGAGGACGATGATCGGGGCACGCGCGGCGACGCGCTCGGAATAGTGGCGCAGCACCCAGGATTTGCCGACGCCGGTATCGCCGCGCACGACGATAAAGCGTTGCGTCTCGGCCGCATCGTCGAGCGCCGCGACCGCCGCCAGCCGCGGCAGCGTCACGCCCGCGACGCTCGTCCCGATAGGCGAGAGCGTGTTCTGCGCGAGCTCGGCGAGCCGCGCGCGGGCCGGGCCGTATTCGCGTTCGCCGGCAAGCTTGTAATCGGCTTCGGCGAGGTTGGTCTTGAGTGCAGCGGTATCGATCTCGCCGCCCCGCGTGCCGGTCTGGATCGAGAGATCGACGAGGCGGCTCCACAGTGCCTCGGCGCCCGCGACCTGCTCGTCCGCCAGCGCTATCCGCGCGAGGGCTAGGCCATAGGTCCGAGCGATCGGCGCGCTCGCCTCGAAATCGAATTCGAGGATCAGCATCCGGCGCAGCAGCCGCCAGATCGCCTCATCCTCATCGGCGATGCCGCCCACGACAAAATGCGCGCGCGTCGTCGCGACGAACGCGCGCATGTCATCGTTCGCCACGCCCCTGGCCCTCAGACGGCTGAAGAACTCGCCCGCTGTAACCGCGCTGCGCGCCCAGCCCAGGACGTCCTGATAGGCACCCGAGATCTTGCGGCTGGTCCGCTGTGTGGCGATCCCAAACAGATGGCGCTCCGCCGGCAAGTCACGGATCGTGCTGCTGGCGATCTGCAGTGCGACATCCTTGTAGACCGCGTCCTTCGGCGAGAACTGGATATCGCGCTTCGACTGAATTTCGAGGAGCACATCACCGCTGGCCCCGACGCCCTTGATGATGAGGTCGTCAAGCTGGAACCCTTGCTCGACGCCCTGGAAGCGCATGCTCGTGACGCGCGCGGCCGGCATCCCCGGCGCCCGATTGCCGGTCAGGAGCGCGAGTAGATACAGCGCCCCGAGTTCGCCCTCTTTATAGGCACCTGCCGCGCCGCGCGATGCCGGGCTTGAGCCACGCTCGGTGTCGGTGCTGCTCCCCACTTCTGCCATTCCCCAATGTGCGAACAATCGCCCGTGCATTCAAGCGAAACGGGCGGTCGCGGGGATGTGATTGAACCGACGCGGACCGATCGTGAACTCGTCTACCTGTTGTCACAGTTCATGTCGGCACCCAAAAGGGCGCTACCCGACTATGCAATAGAAAACGCCGATCGTGCCGCAGAAGCAGGAAACGATGTGGAACTGCACGTCTGGGAGCGGATGCCACAAGGCAAGCTCTCGGGCGTTGGACGTTAGAAACGGCCGACGATCGACGCGCTGGATTCGATCGGCGGCTTCTTCCCGGCCACCGCGAGCGAATTGTGGGGATAGTCCCGTGGCGCACTATTGCGCTACCCGGTCTCACTCGATGATGGTGCCCCACCATGGTTTCAGACCGCCTGTCTCCCAATCTCGGCCGACCCTCCTCGCCGTTGCCCACCGGGGTGTCCTGATGGTACAGCTTCCTCTGGAGGCGGCAGGGAGGCAGGCCGACCTGTTCGCGGAGACCGCAGCGAACGACGACTCAGGCGCCGCGCCCCTGCCCTACCCCTCCACTCGCCGTCCCCACGTGGCCGCCTTCCCCGCAGACGAGGAGATGGCCAGCCGCCTTGAAGAGACCGGCCGCTACCGTGTCCTTCGGCAACTTGTACGGCGACCCGTCGAGCCGATGCCGTGCCCGTGGCCGAACGGCCTGAAGCTCGGCGTCTTCCTCGATACTGAAACGACCGGACTGGACCACGCGACGCACGAAGTCATCGAACTCGGTATGGTGGCCTTCACCTACGACGACGAAGGAATCCGTGACGTCGTCGGCGTGTTCTCTGGCTTGCGCCAACCGAGCCAGCCCATCACCGCCGAGATCACCCGGATCACCGGAATCACGGACGAGATGGTCCGCGAACAGGTCATCGACCTCGAGGTTGTGGAGCGCTTCATTGAGCCCGCGGACTTGATAATCGCCCACAACGCGCGCTTCGACCGTCCGTTCTGCGAAAAGCTCGCGCGCGGCTTCGATGTGAAACCGTGGGCATGCTCGTTGTCCGAGATCGACTGGACGTCACTCGGGTTCGAGGGAACCAAGCTCGGCTACCTCGTCGGGCAAGTCGGGCTCTTCCACAACGGCCACCGTGCCGTCGACGACTGCCACGCGCTGCTCGAGGTCCTAGCGGGCCCGTCGCGGGTCAACGGTGCCGTTGCCCCCTTCGCGCAGTTGCTGGTATCAGCCGGGCGCGCGAGGCTGCGCGTCCATGCGGTCGCCTCGCCCTTCCACACGAAGGATGTCCTGAAGGCGCGCGGCTACCGCTGGGCGGACGGTTCGGACGGTCGCCCCAAGTGCTGGTGGAAGGAGGTCGACGAGGACGCCTTCGACGACGAGGACTTGTTCCTGCGCGAAGATGTCTACGGCGGGCACTCGGAGGCGATTGTCCAGCGGCTGACGGCTTGCGAGCGTTTCAAAGCGTGAACTGTCTTAGCCATAAGCCGACCGTCATCACCGCCTCCGTCGGGAACGAGCGAAACCGGACACTCAGGTCGCCCCCGTTCCATAGGTTTCTGCATAGTCTGCCACCGCCGACCTGATCAGGGGGCGCAGGACGGTGACATAGCTGTCTACGCGTTCGGCAAGCCAACTGAACGCGCGTGCCTTGCTGTCCGGGTCAGAGAGTGGTCCGAAGGATGCATGCTCTCCAATGCGGTTTCTGCCGTACCTATCCTTGGTCACTTCGGCGGCTCCACCGAGTTGCGGACCCACGGCAGCGAAATCCTCGACCAATCTGTCGGAAGCGTATTCCCCCGCGCTGTTGCGGGTCGCTGACAGGAACAGCCCGACCTCGTTCTTCCGCATGTCACGGTAGACCGTCAGCCAACTGCTTCCACCGGGCGCGGGCATCATGACATTCAGGTATCCCTGCCTCGGGGCACGTGGGATCGGCTGTTCTGGATCACGAATACGAAGGACGGGGAGGAACTCCTTCCAAAACGCCTGCTGGATATCACCGAGGGCTTGGCGGTCGGGATCGACCTCGTGGCTTTCCCCGTCCGAGGCGTCGTCCTGTACGACGTGACCGTCGGGTACCGCAACGACATTGCGCGTCACAATCGCCGTCCGGACGAGCACGCGCGGAACGACCAACTTGTCGCCGTTCGGCATTACATAGACGGGCATCTCCACGAGACCGAGCGAGAAATGGAGGCCCGCGTGGCGTTGTAGGTATTCGGCGATGGCCTCGACCCCCTCGCGGATCCCATCGCCGACGATGAGGAGGAGGAACCGCCCGCGGCGTAGGTTTAGGGAAAGGGCGTCGTTGAACTCGATCTCGTCGACGGACGCGTCTGCCGACCGCACGAGGTCAAGAACGGCGTTGCCCTCTCTGCCAAGCCGACGTCCCACCTCACGCTGGAGATCAGCAGACGTCCAGCGGCTGAGCTCCTTGGCATAGTCAAGGATCTGTCCGACGACCTCGCGACGTCCTTCCGGATTTCGCCAGAGTTTGCACTCGACGAGGATCGGCAACCCGGACGGGGTAACCAACAGGTTGTCGATCGCGCCCGCAGGAGTCATCAACTCTCGGCAAATGGAGACCGCGCCCGCGAACATCGGGTCGATCTCGGCAACGGGAAGCGATCCCGGAAAATCGTGAACGAGGCCTTGGATGTCCGCCTCACTGACTGCCCCCGCACCGCTTCCGAAGTTTAGGGGGGCGAGAGCAACCGGGGATGAGGCCGCGATGAGGATGGGCGCACTGTGCTGGCGTGACATGAACGGCACTCGATTCAGGAGGAAAACGGATCGCGAAAAAACACACACGGGCGACGCGTCTCGGAAAACCAGGCATGCTTACTCCTGCACTCAACCGAAACGCGCCACAGCGTGCTTTCGTGCCCGTCCTTAAAGCGAAACCTGCGCCGTTTCCTTGGCCGTCGCGCCATCGCCGGCGAGAGCGGGTGAAGGAACGAGCATCCGGTCTTGACGCTGCAACCGCTCCTCTTCCAACAGGGCCTCGACGGCGGAGGCGATGACAGCACGGAGTTGGGCACTCGTGGCCTTGAAGCCGAGCTGACGCGATAGCGTCCCCGCCACCTCGTCGTCCGTCGCGCCTAAGTTGTCGGTGACGATGCGCAGTATCCCCGTTCTGAGCTCAGCGGACGGCAAGGTCTCGGGCTTCCGCAGGCTGGATGACAGCGCGTTGCGCCGATCCCGAACGATTGCCTCGGCGTTCGCGAGAGAGAGGAAATCTTCCTCTCGCACGATCCCGCGGTGGGCGATGGCCCTTTCGATGCCTTGCTCGACAGCGGCTTGGATGCGTGCGCCGGCTCGCTGGAGGCCAAACGCGTCGCGGATGCGGGCGACGACTTCATCGATATGGACGGGCGACTCGACTTGGACAACCTGCGTCACGAGATCCGCCATCCTGCCGACCGGCGTCTCGTGCAACTCGTATGGTCCCGGGCGGGTCAGGGTAGCCTCGATATAAGCGGCCGTGGCCGCACCGTCCTCGGGAACGGCGTCGCCGAGCCCGACCTCGGTGACCTCGCCTCGGTCGACCGTGACAATCTCAATGGGCACCGCGCGATGGGCGGCAAGACCCCGCTCCATCCGATCGTCGAGCTCCGCCTTCGCCGTTTCGATGGCGGCGACGGTGCGCTCGAGTTGCTCCTGTGGCCGCTGGAACCAGTCGGTGCTCCAGATGCGGTGGATGATCCAGCCGTGATCCTCGAGCACCGCTTGGCGCAGGCGATCACGGTCGCGGGCGGAGCGTGAGGAATGGTAGGATGCGCCATCGCACTCGATGCCGATGAGGTAGCGTCCCGGGCGCTCGGGATCCGACACGGCGAGGTCGATGAAGAACCCGGCGATGCCGACCTGCGGATGGACCTGGTAGCCCTTCGCCTGAAGCGCGGACGCCACCTGCTCCTCGAAAACGCTGTCCATGTCGCGCCCGCTTGCCTGCGCGATCGAAAGCCGCCCCGTGCGGGCGTAATGAAGGAAGAGCTTGAAGGCGAGGATACCGGCACCCTTACCCCGCTCGAGGTCGATGTCCTCGTCGGTGATCGACGCATACACCTCGCACCGCCGCTTCGCGCGGCTGATGAGGACGTTCAGTCGCCGCTCGCCGCCCTGTGCCCCGAGGGGACCAAATCGCATGGCCATGTACCCTTGCGCGTTCTTGGCGTAGCCGACCGAGATCATGATGACGTCGCGCTCGTCGCCCTGCACGTTCTCGAGGTTCTTGACGAAGAACGGTTCCGAAGGATGAGCGTGGAAGAACTCCTCCGTGTCTGGGTTGAGGCGCCGGAGGAACTCGAGCTCGTCCTGGATTGCCCGCCGCTGGGACACCGAGAAGGTCGCGACGCCCAACGATTGCCCGGGACTGGTCTTTGCGTGCCAGATCACCGCTTCGGCGACGGTGCGGGCCTCTACCGCATTAACTGACGTACCGCCGGAATCGAAGACGCCGTCGGGGACGTGATGGAACTGCAAGCCCATACCCGCTTCGGTCGTGTAGGGGCTCGGCACGATGAAGAGCTTGTTCTG
>NZ_JAPFBM010000009.1:0-200472 GCF_026153195.1 Aurantimonas litoralis
CCGACACGAAGCTCCAGGCAAACAATCCGCCGCCCACGCTTCTCTTTCTTCTCAATCTTCAGTTTTCAAAGAGCACGACACCGAACAAGCGATGGCGGCGGGCCGGTCGGGACTTCCATCCCCTGGACCCTGTCGAAGACCAGCCGTTTCCGGCGAACTCTTCTGGATGTCTGCGGCGGGGCCAAAACCAGAGCGAACCGAAGGGCTCGCCGGCGGCGCCCTCGCCGTCGATGAGTGGCTTATAGGCCCTCCCCGCTTTCGAAGTCAACACAGCTTTTTGGAAAAAACGACGGAAGCGAACTTTTTTCGAAACAGGCCGGATCGCCTGCCCCACAGGCTTCCCCGGCGTCATCGCGGATTCACAAAGGGCCCCGGCTTGCGGAAGCCCACGGCGCAAGGGGATCGCCACACGGGGCCTGCGGGAGCCTTCCCCTTGGTGCCGTCGTCAGCTCCGACGCAGGGGGTAGACGACACGCGGCGCGGCCGCACGGCTGTCGGCTTCTGCCGGACACCCAGCCCGGCGTCCGGATTTTCCTTTCGCGCCGTTTGGTATTAGGCCGGAACGACAGGCCTGCAGAGGCGCGACGGGGATGGCACGGGGACAGGCAGATGGGCGACAGGACCGAGGCGAACCCGCCGGGCCGTTACGAACGCATCCTGCGTGACGCCGGTGTCCGCATCACCCGGCCCCGGCGGATCATCCTGACGATTCTCGCCGATGGCGGCGACCATCCCGACGCGCTGGAGATCTTCCGGCGCACCGCGGCGATCGATCCCTCGATCTCGCTCTCCACCGTCTACCGCACCATGAAGCTCCTGGAGGAGAAGGGCGCGATCCAGCGCCATGTCTTCGAGGGCGGCCCGTCGCGATTCGAGCGCGCCGACGGCGATCACCACGACCACCTCATCGACATCGAATCGGGGGAGGTCGTCGAGTTCCGCTCCGACCGCATCGAGAAGCTGCAGGAAGAGATCGCCCGCGAGCTTGGCTACGAGATCGTCTCGCACCGGCTCGAACTCTACGGCCGCAAGCGCCGGAAGGACTGACCGCCCCTCACGCGGGGACACGCCTGACGCGAATCGGCCCGCGTCCTCTCGGGCACGGGCCGAACATTACAGTGTTTGCGCCCGCGATGCGGGCCGGCTCAGACCAGCTTGGCGTCGAGCGTCACGCTGATCGCGCCGAGGGCCTTGGACACCGGGCAGCCTTCCTTGGCGGTGTTGGCGAGTTCGTCGAACTTGCCCTGCTCGATCCCCGGGACCGTCGCTTCCAGGACGATGGCGCTGGACTTGATCTCGAAGCCGGCCTCGACCTGCTCGACATTCACGGTGGCGGTGGCCTTCAGCTCCTGCGCCGGCGTGCCGTTCTCGGCGAGGAAATGCGACAGCTGCATCGCGAAGCAGCCGGCATGGGCCGCGGCCAGCAATTCTTCCGGGTTGGTGCCGGACTTGCCGCTCTCGTCCTCGAAGCGCGCCTTGAAGGAATAGCCATGGTCGGACAGCGCGCCCGACTGCGTGGTGATCGCGCCGGTTCCATCCCCGAGTGCGCCCTTCCAGATTGCCGTTGCATGCCGTTTCATGAGAATCTCCTTGATCTGGCGCCGACCGGGCCGCTGCGATGGTGGCAACGGCCGAATGGGAGGTCGGCCCGCCTTGCCGCAACAACCGTCGGCGCCCGCAACAGTTCCGGCGAACACGATGCGTTCACCAAAGCGGCGATAGGCTGGTGGGTGCCCCGCGGACGCCGCGGGACCGGCGGCAGCAGGAGACACCGCGTTGACGCAGACGACGCTCATCCACGCGACCCGCCCGCTTCTCGACGAGAAGGCGGCCTGGCTGACGATCCTTGCCGACGAGCGGCGCAGCAGCCCGCATACGATCGAGGCCTATGAGCGCGATCTGCGCCAGTTCCTGGTCTTCCTCACCGACTATCATGCGCGCCCGGCGCAGCTCGCCGATCTCGCGGATCTGAAGACGGCCGATCTGCGCGGCTTCCTCGCCGCCCGGCGCCGCGACGGGGCGGGCGCCAAGACCATGGGCCGGGGTCTTGCCGGCGTCAGGTCCTTTATCCGGCATCTGGAGCGCAAGGGCCTTGCCTCCTCGGCCGGGGCCAAGGCGATGCGGGCCCCCAAACAGCCGAAATCGCTGCCGCGCCCCCTGACCGTCGGCGATGCGATGGCGGTGACAGAAGAGGCCGGCGCCTTTGCCGCCGAGGCCTGGATCGCGACCCGCGACGTCGCCATCCTCACCCTGCTCTATGGCTGCGGCCTGCGCATTTCCGAAGCCCTGTCGCTTCGCGGCGATGCGCTCAGCGACGCGACGGCCCGTTCGATGCCGGTCGCCGGCAAGGGCGGCAAGACCCGGCTGGTGCCGCTGCTCCCGGCCGTGCTGGAGGCGGTCGCCGAATATCGCCGTCTCTGCCCCTATCCACTCAACGCCGACAACGCGCTGTTTCGCGGCGCGCGCGGCGGACCGTTGCAGCCGCAGATCGTTCAGCGCGCCATGGCGCGGCTGCGCGGCGTTCTCGGCCTGCCCGACAGTGCGACGCCCCACGCGCTGCGCCATTCCTTCGCAACGCACCTCCTGGCCGGTGGCGGCGACCTGCGCACCATCCAGGATCTGCTCGGCCATGCCAGCCTGTCGACCACCCAGAACTATACGGCGGTGGATCAGGCCCGGCTGATGTCGATCTACGAGGACGCCCATCCCCGCGCCCGGCGCCGGCGCGCAAGCTGATTCGCTCCCCCATGCTTAGGTCTTTGGTCGCAATTGCCGCCTAGGCTCGCGCCATGCTGCACCTGATTTCCGCCGTCGCCGCGTCCGATCGACTGCCCCCGTCCGACACGGCCCTGCGCCGTCTCGAACGCCTGTTCCTCATGGTGCCGCTTGCGCTGCTCGCCCTGCTGTTTGCCGGCATCGCCGCGGTGCAGGCGGCCGACGCCGGGACCTGCAAGGCGACCGATCTCCTGGCGTCGCTCGAAGCCGATGGCAGGCTTGCCGCGGTCGAGGCGGAAGCGGCCCGGACCGTCAATGGCGAGGGCAAGCTGTTCCGCATCGAGAAGCCGGGTGTGCCGCCGTCCTTTCTTCTCGGCACCATGCATCTGGCCGATGCGCGTGTGCTGGCGCTCGGCGAGGCTGCCGAGGCCGCGCTGACCGATGCCCGAAGCCTGATGATCGAGACCACCGACGTCCTTGAGCCGGCAAAGGCCGCCGCCGCGTTTCTCGCCCATCCCGATCTGATCAATCTGCCCAAAGGCCAGACCCTCGCCGATCTTCTCTCCGACGAGGAGGAGACGCGAATCAGGGCGGCCCTCGACGCCCGCGGCATGCCGTTCCATGCCGTGCGCACCCTGCAGCCCTGGTTCCTGTCGATCAGCCTGATGCTGCCGGCCTGCGAGATGGCGCATCGCGCTGACGGCGCGGCGGTGCTCGACGCGGCCCTCGCGCAGCGCGCCATGGCTGCGGGGAAGCCGGTGGAGGGCCTCGAAACGTCGGCCGAGCAGCTGGCGGCCCTCGCCTCCCTGCCGATGGAGCTGCAGCTCGAAGGCCTCGTCGCCACGGTCGATCTGGCAGAGCATCTGCCCGACGTCATGGAGACCATGGTCTCGCTCTATGTCGACGGGCGGATCGCCATGATCATGCCGACGATCGAAGCGGCGATCCCCAATGGCGGGGTGCTGGTCGGCGCCGGCGACGGCTATGCCGAGTTCGAAGAGCGAATCGTGACCGATCGCAACCGCCGCATGGCGGAGCGCATGCAGCCGATGCTGACGGCGGGCGCCGCCTTCGTCGCCGTGGGCGCCCTGCATCTGCCGGGCGAAGAGGGCATCGTCGCCCTGCTGCGCGAGGCCGGCTGGACGGTCACCCGGGCCGACTGACCTTGTGCGGACAACCGGGGGCAGGCCGGCATTCCCGGACGCGACTGCACCGAAACGTGAATACGCCTGGCATATCGGCGCTGGCCGGAGCGGGCGTGGCGACCTTAAGCTTTGCGGATCGCAACAGCCAAGGAGACATGCCGCATGAAATCCTTTCTCGCTGTCACGCTGGGCGCCGGCCTCCTGGCCGCCGCCTCCACCGGAGCGGTCGCCGCCTGCGCGTCGCATGTCACGGCCGACGCGCCGATGACCCCGATCGTCACCGCCGACACGAGCGGCACCGACACCGCACCGATCGCGACGCCCGACAAGAAGAGCTGATCGCGCGCTCCCAAACGAGGAAAGGCCCGGCTGCTTCTGGCGGCCGGGCCTTTTTCATGGCGCGAAATGATTCACGTGAAACGCCGGCGGGCGATCCCGCCCGGTGCTCCGGTCAGATATGGATCGGCTTGGCGAAGGCCGCGAAGGCGGCCTCGCGCATGGCTTCCGACAGGGTCGGATGGGCATGCGAGGTGCGTGCGAGATCCTCGGACGATCCGCCGAACTCCATCAGCAGTCCCGCCTCGGCGATAAGGTCGCCGGCATCGGCGCCGAGGATGTGGCAGCCCAGCACCCGATCGGTCTCGGCATCGACCAGGAACTTCACGAAACCGTCGGTCTGCAGCATGGCGCGGGCGCGGCCATTCGCCATGAAGGGGAACTTGCCGACCCGGTAGGCGACGCCCGCCTGCTTCAGCTCCTCCTCGGTCTTGCCGACCGATGCGACTTCCGGTGAGGTGTAGACCACCGACGGGATCGCGTCGTAATTCACGTGGCCGGCCTGGCCGGCGAGGATCTCGGCCAGCGCGACGCCCTCGTCCTCGGCCTTGTGGGCCAGCATCGCGCCCTTCACCACGTCGCCGATGGCGTAGATGCCGTCGACATTGGTCTTGAAATGCGCGTCGATCTCGACCCGGCCGCGATCGTCCAGCGCAACGCCCGCCTCTTTGAGGCCGAGACCTGCCGTGAACGGCTTGCGGCCCGTCGCGACGAGCACGACGTCGGCGTCCAGCGTCTCCGCCTCGCCGCCCTTGGCCGGCTCGAAGCTCACGGAGGCGCCCTTGTCCGACTTCGTCACCGCGGTGACCTTGGCGCCGAGCTTGAAGGTGAGGCCCTGCTTGACCATCAGCTTCTGGAAAGCGGTGGAGACCTCGCTGTCCATCGGCCCGAGCACCTTGTCGAGGTATTCGACCACGGTGACCCTGGCGCCGAGGCGGGCCCAGACCGAGCCGAGCTCCAGCCCGATCACGCCGCCGCCGACGACGACCATCGTCTCCGGGACCTTCTGCAGGGCGATGGCATCGTCCGAGGAGACGATCGTGTCGGTGTCGAAGGCGACCTCGACGCCGGGAATGCCGGCGACGTCCGAGCCGGTGGCGATGCAGATGTTCTTCGCCGACAGGGTCTCGGTGGTGCCGTCTTCCTTTGCCACCTCCACCTCGGAGGCCGACTTGATGCGGCCCGTGCCGATGACGCCGGTGATCTTGTTCTTCTTGAACAGGAAGGCGATGCCGTCGACATTCGACTTCACCGTCTTGTCCTTGTGGGCCAGCATCTTCGACAGGTCGAGCTTCGGCTCGACGGCGATGCCGAGCTCGCCGAAGCTGTGATTGGCCTCGGCGAACATTTCCGACGCATAGAGCAGCGCCTTGGACGGAATGCAGCCGACATTCAGGCAGGTGCCGCCGTAGGTCTTGCGCTTTTCGACGACGGCGACCTTGAGGCCGAGCTGCGCCGCCTTGATGGCGCAGACATATCCGCCGGGTCCCGATCCGATGACGACGAGGTCGAAGGGTTCAGCCATGTCCAGTCCTGTTCGTGCGGTGTGGGCCGTGGCCCGGTGTCTTGAAGATAAGGTCGGCGGGAGCCAACGTCAGGCGAGAAGATCATAGACCATCAGGATCAGCCCGATGATCGAGATCACGAAAGCGAGGGTGCGGATGACAGGGATGCCGGCATAATAGATCGGCGCATAGGCGACGCGGGCCCAGAACCAGAGCTGGGCGCCGGTCAGCCCGAGCCCGCCGGTCTGGCCGGACACGATCAGGCCGAGGATCGCCGCGGCGAAGAACGGGTAGGTTTCCATGTAATTGGCAAAGGCGCGCCGGGCGCGGCCGGCCAGTCCCCCGGTCGGCCGCGGGTCACCCTCGCGCGACGAGGCGGCGGTCTTCGGGCCGATGGCGGGGATCGCCGTCACGATGTGGACGGCCAGCATGACAAGCCCCAGGATCACCGACCAGCCGAGGAGCGTCAGCTCCATCGGCGTTGCGGCGAACGTCGCGGCGATCTCGGTTTCCATGCTGCGCGTCCTTCTGCCGGCCCGTCTTCTGCGATCGTGGCCATGCGTTGATGGAAGCCGCTACGCTGCGATGGCTTGCAGCGCGGATCGTTGGATCACGGCCAGATCGAGCGTGCGCCGGACACGTCGAGGATCGCGCCGGTCGAATAGCTGGCCGCGTCGGAGGCAAGCCACAGGATGGCGCCGGCGACTTCCTGCGCCGTGCCCGCGCGCTTCATCGGCAGGCCGGGCCCGAGCTGGGCCACCCGGTCCGGCTGGCCGCCCGAAGCGTGAATGTCGGTGTCGATGATGCCCGGACGCACCGCGCAGACGCGGATGCCGTCGTCGATCAGTTCCTTGGCGAGACCGACGGTCAACGTGTCGATGGCGCCCTTGGAGGCGGCATAGTCAAGATACTGGCCCGGCCCGCCGAGCTTGGCCGCGACCGACGACAGATTGACGATCGCGCCGCCCTTGCCGCCATGGCTCTTGCCCATGCGCCTGGCCGCTTCGCGGGCGCACAGGATGCTTCCGGTGATGTTGATGCGGAACATGCGCTCCAGCCGCTCGACCGTCATGTCGGCCAGCGTGCCGGCCTCGTCGACGATGCCGGCATTGTTGATCAGTGCGGTGAGCGGGCCGAGCCGGTCGGCGGCCTCGAAGATCGCCAGGATGTCGGCCTCGACACCGACATCGCCCTTGACCGCGACGGCCTTGCCACCGGCGGCCTCGATGTCGGCGACGACGGCGTTGGCCGCGGCTTCGTTGGACGCGTAATTGACCACGACCGCATAGCCGGCCTTGGCACCGGCCTTTGCAGTGGCCGCGCCGATCCCGCGCGAGCCGCCGGTCACGATCATCACTCCGTCAGCCATCAGGCCGTACTCCCTTGCTCAAACTCGGGACCGGCCGGGTCCATCCCGGCCGGACGCATGTGTCCTTCGCCGAACGCCTAGAGGTCGAGGACCAGACGCTCGGGATCTTCCAGGCTCTCCTTGACCCGCACGAGGAAGGTTACGGCCTCCTTGCCGTCGACGATCCGGTGGTCGTAGCTGAGCGCCAGATACATCATCGGCCGGATCACCACCTGGCCGCCGATGGCCATCGGCCGTTCCTGGATCTTGTGCATGCCGAGAATGCCCGACTGCGGGGCATTCAGGATCGGCGTCGACATCAGCGAGCCGTAGACGCCGCCATTGGAGATGGTGAAGGTGCCGCCCTGCATGTCGGACACGCCGAGCTTGCCGTCACGGGCCATCAGGCCCAGCCGGCCGATTTCCTTCTCGACCTCGGCGATCGACATCTGGTCGGCATCGCGCACCACCGGCACGACGAGGCCCTTGGCTGTGCCGACGGCGACGCCGATATGGGCGTAGTTCTTGTAGATCAGGTCGGTGCCGTCGATCTCGGCATTGACCGCCGGGACTTCCTTCAGCGCGTGGCAGACCGCCTTGGTGAAGAAGCCCATGAAGCCGAGCTTCACGCCGTGCTTCTTCTCGAACAGGTCCTTGTACTTCTTGCGCATCTCCATGACCGCGGTCATGTCCACCTCGTTGAAGGTGGTCAGCATGGCGGCCGTGTCCTGCGCGTCCTTCAGGCGCCGGGCGATGGTCTGGCGCAGGCGGGTCATCCTGACCCGCTCCTCGCGGCTCTCGTCGTCACCGGCGGACGGCGCACGGGCAGCGGGAACCTGCGGCTTTTCCTGCGGGCTAGACGGCGCGCCGCGGGCGATGGTCTCGAGGACATCGCCCTTGAGCACCTGGCCGCGCTTGCCAGAGCCGGCGACGTCGCCGTCAGACAGGCCCTTCTCTTCCATCATCTTGCGGGCCGACGGCGCCGCCGGCATCTCGCCGGAACCCTTGCCGGCCTCCTGCGCGGGCGATGCGGCATCGCCCTTGGCGCCGCCGCCGTAATCGGCCTTGGTCTCGCCGCCGGCATCCGCCTTGGCTTCCTGGCTCTTCGGCTTCTCCGTCGGAGCCGTGGTGCCGGCATCCGAACCCGAGCCCTCGCCGATCGATCCGATGACCGTGCCGACCGCGACGGTCTCGCCTTCCGGCACGGCGATGTCCTGGAGCACGCCGGCGGCGGGAGCCGGCACCTCGACCGTCACCTTGTCGGTTTCCAGCTCGGCCAGCGTCTCGTCCATCTCGACCCGGTCGCCGGGCTTCTTGAACCACTGGCCGATGGTTGCCTCGGTAACGGATTCACCCAGCGTCGGGACTTTGATTTCGGTGCTCATCGCTCTTCAGATCTCTTCTGGTCGGGTTCGGTCGGGACGACCTTGTTTCAGCGCGGCGTCTGGGTGGCTCAGCCGAGGGCGTCTTCGAGGAAGGCCGCCAGCTGCGCCTGATGCGTCGACATGGTGCCGGCCGCCGGCGAGGCGGCGGGGTTGCGACCGGTATAACGGACGCGACGCTTCTCGGCACCGATATGTTCCAGCACCCATTCCAGATAGGGGTCGACGAAGGACCAGGCACCCATGTTCTTGGGCTCTTCCTGGCACCAGACCATCTCGGCCTGCTTGAAGCGGGCGAGCTCGTGGATCAGCGCCTTGGCCGGGAACGGATAGAGCTGCTCGAGACGCAGCAGGTACACGTCGTTGGTGCCGCGCTTCTCGCGCTCTTCCAGAAGGTCGTAATAGACCTTGCCGGTGCACATCACGACGCGCCGGATCTTGTCGTCCTTGACCAGCTTGATCGGCGAATCCTTGCGCATCTCGGCATCGTCCCAGAGCAGGCGATGGAACGAGGTGTCGCCGGACATCTCCGACAGGTCGGAGACCGCCCGCTTGTGGCGCAGCAGCGACTTCGGCGTCATCAGGATCAGCGGCTTGCGGAAGTCGCGCTTCAGCTGCCGGCGCAGGATGTGGAAATAGTTTGCCGGCGTCGTGACGTTGGCGACCTGCATGTTGTCCTCGGCGCACATCTGCAGGAAGCGCTCCAGCCGGGCCGACGAATGCTCCGGCCCCTGCCCCTCATAGCCATGCGGCAGCAGGCAGACGAGGCCCGACATGCGCAGCCATTTGCGCTCGCCCGACGAGATGAACTGGTCGAAGACCACCTGCGCGCCATTGGCGAAATCGCCGAACTGGGCTTCCCAGAGGGTCAGCGCATTCGGCTCGGAGAGCGAATAGCCGTATTCATAGCCCAGCACCGCCTCTTCCGAGAGCATCGAGTTGATGACCTCGTAGATCGCCTGCCCCTTGGCCAGATGGGCGAGCGGCACGTAGCGGGTCTCGTCCTCCTGGTCGTAGAGCACCGAATGGCGCTGCGAGAAGGTGCCGCGCTCCGAATCCTGGCCCGACAGGCGGACCGGATGGCCTTCCGTCACCAGCGTGCCGAAGGCCAGGGCCTCGCCGGTCGCCCAGTCGATGCCCTCGCCGCTCTCGATCATCTTGGAGCGGTTGTCGAGGAAGCGCTTGACGGTGCGGTGGACGTTGAAGCCCTTCGGCACGGCCGACAGCTTGGCACCGATCTCCTTCAGCGTCTTCAGCGGCACGCCGGTCACGCCGCGCCGCGGCTCGTCGACTTCCTCGGCCTTGCGCAGGCCGGCCCAGGCGCCGTCCAGCCAGTCGGCCTTGTTGGGCAGATAGGACTGGCCGGCCTCGAACTCGGCCTCCAGCGTCTTGCGCCACTCGGCCTTGCGCTCCTCGACATCCGCCTCGGAGACGACGCCCTCGGCGATCAGCTTCTTGGTGTAGATCTCCAGCGTCGTGGGATGCTGGCGGATCGCCTTGTACATGATCGGCTGGGTGAACGCCGGCTCGTCGCCCTCGTTGTGGCCGTAGCGGCGGTAGCAGAACATGTCGATGACGACCGGCTTGTGGAACTTCATCCGGTATTCGGTCGCCACCTTCACCGCGTAGACCACGGCTTCCGGATCGTCGCCATTGACGTGGAAGATCGGCGCCTCGACCATCTTCGCCACGTCCGACGGATAGGGCGAGGAGCGCGACAGCCGCGGATTGGTGGTGAAGCCGATCTGGTTGTTGATGATGAAGTGTAGCGAGCCGGCGACCCGGTGGCCGCGCAGGCTGGACAGGCCGAAGCACTCGGCCACGACGCCCTGGCCGGCGAAGGCCGCGTCACCGTGGATCAGGAGCGGCATGATCTTGGAGCGGGTGTCGAGCGGCACGAGCTCGGTGCGCGTGCGCCCGGCAATGGCGTCCTGTTTGGCGCGCGCCTTGCCCATCACGACGGGATCGACGATCTCCAGATGCGACGGGTTGGCGGTCAGCGACAGATGCACCTTGTTCTGGTCGAACTCGCGGTCCGACGAGGCACCCAGATGGTACTTCACGTCGCCTGAGCCTTCGACGTCCTCGGGCTTGTAGGAGCCGCCCTTGAACTCGTGGAAGATCGCCCGGTGCGGCTTGGCCATGACCTGGCTGAGAACGTTCAGGCGGCCGCGATGGGCCATGCCGAAGACGATCTCCTTCAGGCCGAGCTGGCCGCCGCGCTTGATGATCTGCTCCAGCGCCGGGATCAGCGATTCGCCGCCGTCGAGGCCGAAGCGCTTGGTGCCCTTGTACTTGACGTCGAGAAACTTCTCGAAGCCCTCGGCCTCGATCAGCTTGTTGAGGATCGCCTTCTTGCCCTGCTCGGTGAAGGCGATGCCCTTGTCGGGGCCCTCGATCCGCTCCTGCAGCCAGCCCTTCTCCTCCGGATTGGAGATGTGGGTGAACTCGACGCCGAGCGTCGTGCAATAGGTGCGCTCGAGGATGTCGACCATCTCGCGGATCGACGCGAATTCGAGGCCGAGCACCTTGTCGATGAAGATCTTGCGGTCGAAATCGGCCTCGGTGAAGCCGTAGGCCTGGGGCGACAATTCGTTGTAGTCGTCGTCCGCCGGCTTGGCGATGCCGAGCGGGTCGAGCTTGGCGTGCAGATGGCCGCGCACGCGGTAGGCCCGGATCAGCATGATCGCGCGGACCGAATCCTGCGCAGCCTGCTGGACGGCCGCGCTGGACAGGTCGACGCCCGATTCCTGCGCCTTCTGCTTGACCTTGGCCTCGATCTTCTGGGCCGTCGGGCCCCAGTCGCCGTCGAGCGCCGAGACCAGATCGCCATTGGCGGCGATCGGCCAGTTGGCCCGCTCCCAGGAGGGACCTTCCGCGCTCTTGATGACGTCGTCGCGATCGTCCTTCAGCTCCTTGAAGAAGTCGCTCCATTCGGCCGGGACCGAGGATGGATCGGTCTCGTAGCGGGCGTGAAGATCCTCGATGTAGTCGGCGTTGCCGCCGTACAGGAACGAGGTGAGCGCGAAGGTTTCGTTCGCCTGATTGCGTGCCATCGTATCGTTGCGACCACCGTTCGGGGGCCGTCTCCTATCAGCGATTCATCGATGATGCCGGACGCGCGAATCGCGGCCGGCACCCGTGTTTCGATCCTTCTTCCCCGCGTTTCAGGCATTGCCGTGACGCGGGAACCCGTTCCTGTCGCGGGGCATCGCGTGGACGCCCCGCCTTTCCGACGTGAGCCGGACGATCAGCCCTTGAGCAGCTCGACCAGCGTCTTGCCGAGCTGTGCCGGCGACGGCGACACGCGGATGCCGGCCGATTCCATCGCCGCGATCTTGTCCTCGGCGCCGCCCTTGCCGCCGGAGACGACCGCGCCGGCATGGCCCATGGTGCGGCCCTTGGGCGCCGTGCGGCCGGCAATGAAGCCGACCGTCGGCTTGGAGCGGCCCTTCTTGGCCTCGTCCTTGAGGAACTGCGCGGCTTCCTCTTCGGCCGAACCGCCGATCTCGCCGATCATGATCATCGACTTGGTTTCGTCGTCGGCCAGGAACATCTCCAGCATGTCGATGAACTCGGTGCCCTTGACCGGGTCGCCGCCGATGCCTACGGCCGTGGTCTGGCCGAGCCCTTCATTGGTGGTCTGGAAGACCGCCTCGTAGGTCAACGTGCCCGAGCGCGAGACGATCCCGACATTGCCGGTCTTGAAGATGTTGCCCGGCATGATGCCGATCTTGCACTGCTCCGGCGTCAGCACGCCCGGGCAGTTCGGGCCGAGCAGGCGCGACTTCGACTTGTCGAGCTTGGCCTTCACCCGGACCATGTCGGACACCGGAATGCCCTCGGTGATGCAGACGATCAGGCCGATCTCGGCGTCGATCGCCTCCTCGATGGCGGCGGCGGCGCCGGCCGGCGGCACGTAGATGACCGAAGCGGTGGCGCCGGTCTTGTCGCGGGCTTCGACGACGGAGGAGAAGATCGGCAGCTGGACGGTGCGTCCGTCGGACTGCCCCTCCCACATCTCGCCGCCCTTCTTGGGATGGGTGCCGCCGACCATCTGCGTGCCGTAATAGGCCAGCGCCTGCTCGGTGTGGAAGGAACCGGTCTTGCCGGTCAGGCCCTGGACGATGACCTTGGTGTTCTTGTCGACGAGAATGGACATGGGTTCTGGGGAACTCCGTAGAGGGTCAGTCAGCAGTCGGGATGGCGGCCGCGCCGATCGGGCGGCCGGATCGCATCAGCCGACCGCCGCAACGATTTTCTTGGCTGCGTCGTCGAGATCGTCGGCCGCGGTGATGGCGAGGCCGCTGTCGTTGAGGATCGCCTTGCCCTTGTCGACATTGGTGCCTTCCAGGCGCACGACCAGCGGCACCTTCAGCCCGACTTCCTTGACGGCTGCGACCACGCCCTCGGCGATGACGTCGCATTTCATGATGCCGCCGAAGATGTTGACGAGGATTCCCTTCACGGCCGGATCGGCGGTGATGATCTTGAACGCCGCCGTCACCTTCGCCTTGTCGGCGCCGCCGCCCACGTCGAGGAAGTTGGCCGGCTCCTTGCCGTAGAGCTTGATGATGTCCATCGTCGCCATGGCGAGGCCGGCGCCGTTGACCATGCAGCCGATGTCGCCGTCGAGGGCGACATAGGCGAGGTCGTATTTCGACGCCTCGATCTCCTTGGCGTCTTCCTCGCTCTCGTCGCGCAGCGCCTTGATGTCGTCGTGGCGGAACAGCGCGTTGCCGTCGAAGGAGACCTTGGCGTCGAGGACGCGCAGGCGGCCATCGGTCATGACGATCAGCGGGTTGATCTCCAGAAGGCTCATGTCCTTCTCGGTGAACGCCTTGTAGAGGATCGGGAACAGCGACATGCCGTCCTGGCGAGCCTGGCCGTCGAGCTCAAGCGCATCGCACAGCTTGCCGGCATCCGCCTCGGTCACGCCCTCGAGCGGGTCGATGGCGACGGTGATGATCTTCTCCGGCGTCTCGTGGGCGACGGTCTCGATGTCCATGCCGCCCTCGGTGGAGGCGACGAAGGCCACCCGGCCGACCGCGCGGTCGACGAGGATCGAGAGATAGAGCTCACGGTCGATATCGGCGCCGTCCTCGATATAGAGGCGGTTCACCTGCTTGCCGGCATCGCCCGTCTGGGCGGTGACCAGCGTGTTGCCGAGCATCTCGGTGGCATGCTGGACGACTTCCTCGACCGACTTGGCGAGGCGCACGCCGCCCTTGGCGTCCGGGCCGAGTTCCTTGAACTTGCCCTTGCCGCGGCCGCCGGCGTGGATCTGGCTCTTCACGACATAGAGGGGACCGGGCAGCTGCCGGGCGGCGGCTTCGGCCTCGGAGACCTGCGTGATCGGCACACCGCTGGCGACCGGCGCGCCGAAGCCCTTGAGGACTTCCTTGGCTTGATACTCGTGGATGTTCATGAAGTGCCTTCCTTTTGAGAAGCCTGCCGGCGGGAACGATCCGGCATGATGGGAGAAACGGTCATTGCAGACCGCCGAAGGATGAGGCGGGACCGCCGGCCGTGCCGATGAGCACCGGCCGGTCGCGTCCGCATTGGAAGATGGTGCTGAGATCGGCGGCGCCGCGCGCCATGCCGTTCGCCTGTTCGTTGCCAGCATCGAGCACGGCCACCGCACAGCCGGGCGTCTCGCCATTGCCGACGCGCGAGACGAGGAGCACGTCGCTCGTCTCGCCCACCTCGGCGCCGTCGAGATGATAGCGCACGATCGCCGCATAGGGCGCGCCGCGCTCGTCCACCCGCCACTCGATCGTCGATCCGAGCGAATTGAACGGGGCGAAGCTCTGGAATTCCGGCACCGCGCCGAAGCCGATCGAGACGCGCAGATCGCCCTCTGAGACGAAGACCGCCCGGCCCTCGATGCCGGGACAGATCCATTCGCCCGAGCCGCCATCCTCGGTGGCGATGGCGACGGTCTCGCAGGCGTCGAGATCCAGATCCGTGTAGACGCTCTCGCCCGCCAGTGCCGCAACCGGCACCGTCAGGGCGGCGAGGACGCCGCCCATCAGCGAGAGAGAGGAGGACACGGATCCGGTCACTGGCTTACTTGAGATTGGGCGCGATGCCCTGGCAGGCTTCCATGAGCCCCTGCACCGAGGCAACCGACTTTTCGAACTGGCCCTTCTCGTCGGAATCCAGCTCGATCTCGATCACCCGCTCGACGCCGTCGGCGCCGATGACGCAGGGCACGCCCACATACATGTCCTTCAGGCCGTACTCGCCCTTGAGGGCGGCGGCGCAGGGCAGGACGCGCTTCTTGTCCTTCAGGAAGCTCTCGGCCATCTGGATCGCCGAGGAGGCCGGCGCGTAATAGGCCGAGCCGGTCTTCAACAGGCCGACGATCTCGGCGCCACCGTCGCGGGTGCGCTGGACGATCTCCTCGAGCCGCTCGGCCGAGCACCAGCCCATCTTGACCAGATCCGGCAGCGGAATGCCGGCCACCGTGGAATAGCGGGTCAGCGGCACCATCGTGTCGCCATGGCCGCCGAGAACAAAGGCGGTGACGTCCTCGACCGAAACCTTGAACTCGTCGGCGAGGAAGGTGCGGAAGCGCGAAGAATCCAGGACGCCGGCCATGCCGACCACCTTGGACTTCGGCAGGCCCGAGAACTTCTGCAGCGCCCAGACCATCGCGTCGAGCGGGTTGGTGATGCAGATGACGAAGGCGTCGGGGGCGTATTTCGCGATGCCGGCGCCGACCTGCTCCATGACCTTGAGGTTGATGCCCAGAAGATCGTCGCGGCTCATGCCCGGCTTGCGCGGCACGCCGGCGGTGACGATGCAGACATCGGCGCCCTCGATGGCCGCATAGTCGTTGGCGCCCGACAGATGGCCGTCGAAGCCCTCGACCGGACCGGACTGGGCGATGTCGAGGGCCTTGCCCTGCGGCGTCCCCTCGGAGATGTCGAACAGGACGACGTCGCCGAGGTCCTTCAGGCTGGCGAGATGCGCCAGCGTGCCGCCGATCATGCCGGAACCGATGAGTGCGATCTTCTTGCGTGCCACGGGCTGATCCTTCTGCTGCAGGCCGGGCCGCAACGGCGCCGGCAACCGCCTGGATGGTCTTCGAACACAGCAAAAGGGAGAGTGTCGCCCGTCTCGCCGAATCCGACCTTGTCCGGGACAGCCGCAGCGAGTTCTTCCGCGCGCGCGAGCGAGTGGACGAAAGACATCGCAACGGTGCCCCCGTTGCGGCATGGCAATAGACCGCACCGGTAGCTTATGCAACCGGCGAAAACGGGCATCAAGGAATTCAAACGGTTAGATGCATCGGGGGTTACGTAAGCGTAAAAGCAATTGGCAAGCCCGATCAAGGCGGAAGCGCCAGAGCGCAAGAAGTCCGTGTCGGCGCAGAAACATTCGCCCGCAGGGCCGATTGCCGGCCTCGCAGGGCCTCATGGGCCACCGAACCGCTGAAACGGGCGACGGTCAAGCCGGGGCCCCGCCCTACCGGTCCAGCCGCATCCGGATGCACAAACCGGCCGCAGCCCTGCAATCGCCGGCCGGGCTAGGCCCCCGGAACCGCGTTGCGTTCGAGATATTCCGCGCTGCGCATTTCGTGCAGCCGCGAGATGGTGCGATCGAACTCGAACTTCTCGGTGCCCGACCGGGCGCGGTAGAGCTTGTCGGCCGGCGCCTCGGCCGAGATCACCAGACGGCGGCCGCCGTCATAAAGCGCGTCGACCAGGGTGATGAACCGCTTGGCCTCGTTCCGCTCGGCTTCGGCCATGACCGGAACCCGGTCGAGAACCAGCGTGTGGTACCGCCGTGCCAAAGCGAGGAAGTCCTGCGCGCCGAGTGCGCGGGTCAGGAGGTCGTCAAAGGCGAAACGCGCCGCGCCGTTGCCGGCCCGCGGCACCGCGATGGTCCGGCCCTTCACCGAGAGCGAGGCCGACGCCTCCTTCGTGCCGTCGAGGAGCCGGGTCCAGATCGTGTCGAGCTGCGCGTCGGCGGCCTCGCCAAGGGGCGTCACATAGAGATCGTCCCGTCCGAGCACCGCCAGGCGATAGTCGTCGGCCCCGTCGAGCTCGAAAATCTCGACATGCTCTTTCAGCGTATCGACGAAAGGCAGGAACAGGCCGCGGTTCAGCCCGTCGCGATACAGGTCGTCCGGCGCGACGTTGGAGGTGGCGACGAGGACGATGCCGTTGTCGAACAGCGCCTTGAACAGCCGCGACAGGATCATCGCATCGGCGATGTCGGTGACGGTGAATTCGTCGAAGCACAGAAGCCGCGCTTCGTCGGCGATCTGCCGCGCCACCGGCGGGATCGGGTCGTCGCCCTTGGCGCTGCCCGCCTTGACCGCCGCCCGATGCGCGCCGATCCGTTCGTGCACGTCGGCCATGAAGGCGTGGAAATGCACCCGGCGCTTGGCCGCGACCGAGGCGCTGCGGAAGAACATGTCCATGATCATGGTCTTGCCGCGGCCGACATCGCCGTAGATGTACAGCCCGCGAATGGTATCGGCTTCGCGCTTCTTGCCGAACAGCCAGCCGAGCGCGCTCTTCTTGGAGGCGACCATGTCGGCCGACAGGACCTGGTCGAGATGGTCGAGCTTGTCGGCCAGCCTGCGCTGGATCGAATCCGCCTCGATCTCGCCCGAGACGATCAGGCGTTCCAGCGCCGACCGGACCGGCCCGCGCGACTTTTCCCTGGCATTCACGGCCACTGACACGCCTTCACGACTCAACGACTGGAAAACGGCCGAGACGGCGACGCCGGCCCCGTCGTTCGGGCCGGCGCCGATCGTCTCTAGGTCGTTCTAGCGGTACAGCTCGACCGGCACGCCCGTGGTGGTCTGGCCGGTGAAGCGGTTCTTGCCCGACGAGGTCAGGGTCGCGATCACGTTCGCCGACGTATCCTTGAGCTGCAGCTGGTTGCCGGTGGTGGACCAGCGGCGCACATCCGCCAGCCGGCCCGGGCAGCCCATCGAGGCGGCGTTGTAGTTCTCGTCATACTGGGTCAGCGTCAGGCCGACCCGGCAGTTCCCGCCGCTGGCCGAGACCTGGTAGAAGCCGGTCATGCTGGTGCGCGACAGCGGCTCGGAGCTGGTCGAGGCGACCTGGGTGTTCCCGCCGGCATCGGCGGTGGCGTCGCCGTCGGTCCCGGCCGAAGCGTTGAAGTCGGCCGAGGCGTTGGTGCTGGCGCCGGGCGGCGGCGGCGGCGGGGGCGGCGGCAGCTGGTCGGCCGACACGCGGCCCGCAGGTGCCGGCGGCAGCGGAGCCGGTCCGGTGTCGCGTCCCATCTCCCGCATCGACCGCGAGCAGCCTGCCACGAGGAGCAGTGCCACGACGGCCGCTCCGGCTTTCATCTTATGCGTCATTGAAGACTTTCCCCGGCATGTCTGTCCCTCGCCAATCCGACCTGCCGGCCGGTCCGTCGCATCCATAGATCGAACCCTGCGATCATTTCGCAAGATGCCATTGTGCCAAAACGTAACGCAAGCACGCGATTGTGGCCATTGTCACACGCAAATCGCCCGGTGCGGCGCAGCAAACGGCCCGATCACTCGCCGGCCAGCGGCCGCTGGAAATCGCCGGTGTCCGGGTCCATCGCCCACAGCTCGCCCGAGGCGATGTCGACCCAGGCGCCGTGCAGCGACAGCTTGCCTTCCTTCACCAGCGCCTCGACCGTCGGGAAGGTGCGCAGATTGGCGATCGAATAGCGGATGGCGATGCGCTCCAGCGCGGCCTGGCGCTCGCGTGCCGTCATGTGGTCGTTCGCGCCGACGGCCTTCGACACGGGGTCGAGCAGGCTCATCCACTTGCCGATGAAATCGCCCGGCGACAGCGGCTCGGCCGACGGCGACAATGCGGCATGGATGCCGCCGCAGCCGCCATGGCCGAGGACCACGACATGTTCGACCTTCAGGGCATGCAGCGCGAATTCGAGCGCCGCCGAGGTCGCGTGATACTCGCCGTCCGGCTCGTAGGGCGGCACCAGATTGGCGACGTTGCGCACCACGAAGATCTCGCCCGGCGCGGCGTCGAACAGGGTTTCCGGCGCGGCACGGGAGTCGCAGCAGGCGATCACCATGGTCTTGGGATGCTGGCCCTGCTCGGCCAGGTCGCGCAGGCGGTCGCGCTCCTGCGGCAGGCGGTTCGCCAGAAAAGCGCGATAGCCGTTGAGGAGATGGTCGGGAAGATACTTCGTCATGGTCAGATCACTACCGGCTTGCCCCGGCGCAATCAATCAGGCCGGGCTCGCCCCGCTGTCGTCGCGGGGACGCGTTCCTCGAACTAGATACAGGCGGGGCCGACGGCAAGCGATGTTTCACGTGAAATCCACGCAGCCTCGCAGTTCAGGCCCGCCGGCCGCCACCCGGATAGGCCAGACGGCGCATCTGCACCATCGCCATCGGATGCTTGAGGCTGTCCGTATCCGTCTCCAGCGTCAGTTCGTCGGCCCCGCGCTTGGTCGTCCGCGCCAGGATCTCGAACACCGTCGCGGTGGCGCTCTGCAGCGCCTTCTCGCCCTTGGCGCCCGACAGGGTGCGGGCAAGGAACACTGCCGCCGTCAGGTCGCCGAGGCCGTGCGGCGCATTCTCCACCACCCGGTGTTCGGCGAGAATGGCCTGGAAGTCGCGTACCAGAAGATTGCCGATGCCGCCGCGCAGCATCGGGAAGGCCGAGGTCACCACCACGGCCTCGGGCCCGAGCGTCGCCGCGGCCTCGATCAGATGGGAATTGTCGGTGAATTCCAGCCCGGTGAGGAATTCCAGCTCGAAGCGGTTCGGCGTCGCGATGTCGGCCAGCGGGATCAGCCGATCGCGGATCGCGTCGACCGTCGCCTGCGACTGGTACATGCGCCCGCGATCGCCGAGCACCGGGTCGCAGATATAGGTGGCTCCGGGATTGGCGCGCTTGACCGCCTCCACCAGCCGCGCCGTCGGTTCGACCTGGTCGCCATCGCCGAAATAGCCGGTCAGCACGGCGCCGACCTCGCCGAGCCAGGGCGAGCCGGCCAGATCGTCCATCAGCGCGGCGAAATCGCCGGCCGGCGGCACGATCCGCGTGGCCGGCCCGTGGCCCGGATGCCAGGGCAGCGTCACGGTGGGCACCGACCATACCGGGAACCCCAGCGATTCCAGGGCGAAGACGGCGGCCCGGTTGCCCACCGTGCCGCGCGCCACATGGCTGGAGACGCAGATGACCGCCGGGCGGTCGTGATGAGCGGAAGACGCGGCTATCGACATGTCGAATGTTCAGGAACGCATGAGGAAATCGGCGAGCATGAGCCCGAACACGATGAAGCCGACGATACCCGCCAGCCGGCCGATCCGCGTGCCGATAACCTCGATGCGGTCGTTCGGGTCGGCGTCCGTCGCCATGAAATGGTCGCGGGTGCGGAACAGGAGCGAGAAGGTATGGGCACCGATCTGCGGCTCCGTTTCCTGCCGGATGCGTTCCAGGATCGCCTTGGCTTCGCGCTGCTGCGCGTCGTCGTCGTGAGGCCGGGTCATGGGAAAGCTCTGTCGCAAAACCCCCGCGAGGGCAACAGCCCGGACGCAACGATTGTCTTCTGCGCTACGGCCGGATGCGCTAGACATGCCGGACAAGCCCTTTGACCGGAGACCGTCGATGCTGTCCGCTGCCAAGATCCTTCCGTCGCTCCGGCTCCGCCCGTATCTAACCGCCCTCGTCGTGGCGCTGCTGGCGCCGATGCTGTCGGCCTGCGGGATCAACGCCATTCCGACCTATCAGGAGCAGGCGCGCGCGGCGTGGGCACAGGTCGAGAACCAGTATCAGCGCCGGGCCGATCTGATCCCCAATCTGATCGAGACCGTGAAGGGCTTCGCCGCCCAGGAGCGCGAGGTCCTGACGGCGGTGGTCGAGGCACGGGCGAAGGCGACCCAGATCACGGTCGATGCCGACCAGCTCAGCGACCCGGCCATGGTGCAGAAATTCCAGGCGGCACAGGACCAGCTCGGCGGCGCCCTGTCGCGGCTGCTGGCGACGGTGGAAGCCTATCCGGACCTCAAGTCCAACCAGAACTTCCTTGCCCTGCAGAGCCAGCTCGAGGGCACCGAGAACCGGATTTCCGTTGCCCGCCGCGACTATATCGAGGCGGTGCGGGTCTATAACACCGAGCTGCGGACGATCCCCGGCCGCTGGATCGCCTCGTTCTTCTATCCGGAGGCGCAGCCGATGGAGCCCTTCACCGCGACCGCCGGCTCGGCGACGCCGCCAAAGGTGGATTTCGGCCAGTGAGCCGGCTGGCAGCCAACTGACCGAAAGGCCCGAGCCCATGGATCGGATCCGGCAAATGTCGATGGCAGGTGGACGCGGTGCGCTCGCCGCGCTGGGCCGCCTTCTGGCGCTGGCGGCCGTCCTTGCGCTGGTCGCGCCTGCCGCGGCGCAGGAATTCCCGCCCCTCACCGGCCGGGTGGTCGACACGGCGGATCTTCTCGATCGGGCGACCGAGACCGCACTGACCGAGAAGCTGGCCGCCTTCGAGGCACAGGGCAGCGACCAGGTCGTCGTCGTCACCGTTCCCGACCTGCAGGGCGCCGAGATCGCCGATTACGCCAACCGGCTCGGCCGCGAATGGGGCATCGGCCAGGCGGAGGAAAACAACGGCGTCGTCCTCCTGGTCAGCCGCGACGACCGCGAGGTGCGCATCGAGGTCGGCTACGGGCTCGAAGGCACCCTCACCGACGCCCTGTCCTCGCTGATCATCCAGAACGATATTCTGCCGGCGTTTCGCGGCGGCGATTATCCCGGCGGCATCAGCCGCGGCGTCGACGGCATCATCCAGGTGCTCTCCGGCGACGCGGCCGAGCTTCAGGCCCGGGCCGAACGCAACCAGAACTGGAGCGGCGAGGATTTTGCCGGCATCGCCTTTACCCTGATGTTCGCCGGGGTCTGGATTCTCGTTCTCGGCGCCTTTGCCATGACCGGCCTTGCCCGCCGCTTCGGCAAGAAGGTCGGGCGCAACCGCTATCGCTGGCTCGGCATCGTCTGGACGCTCGGCCAGGCGAGCCGCATGTCGGGATCGCGCAGCGGCTTCGGGGGCGGCTTTGGCGGCGGTGGCGGCTTTTCGGGGGGCGGCGGCTTTTCCGGCGGCGGTGGATCGTTTGGCGGCGGCGGATCGTCGGGGAGCTGGTGACCATGGCAAGACTGACCTTCACCGAAGCCGATCACGCCCGCATCGCCACGGCGATCCGCGAGGCCGAGATCGCCACCACCGGCGAGATCTACGCGGTCTTCGCCCGGGCGAGCGACGGTTATCATTTCGTCTCTGCCGCGGCTGCGCTCGCCATCGCGCTGCTGGTGGCCGCCGTCACCCTCCTGCTGGCGCCGCTCTTCGGCGTCACCGTGTCAGCCGCAGCGCTCTTGGGCGGCCAGCTCGTCATCGTCCTCGCCATGCTGGCGGCCTTCGCCCTCTCCCGGAACCTGCGCATGGCCTTCGTGCCTCGCGCCATTGCCGAACGCCGGGCGCACCGGTCGGCCCTGCAGCAGTTCTTCGCCCATAATCTGCACACCACGGCGGGGCGCACCGGCATCCTGATCTTCGTCTCCGAAGCCGAGCGCTTTGCCGAAATCATCGCCGACGACGCCATCGCCGCGAAAGTCCCGCAGGAGAGCTGGGACGCCATCGTCGCCGACCTCGTCACCGCCGCCGCCGACGATCGCCTGGCCGACGGCTACGTCGCCGCCGCCCACGCCGCCGGCGCCATCCTCACCGAGCACTTCCCCGGCGACCACCGCAATCCCAACGAGATCCCCGACCGGCTCGTGGAGATCTGAGGGGCCGCGGGGCGCATCCGGCAGCGGAGTGGATGGCCGGCAGCGGGGTAGATGGCCGCCAACGGAGCGGATGGCCGAACCGGCGAGGCATGGGTCCTCGGGTCAAGCCCGAGGATGACGCCGTGGTTGAATGTTGCGGCTCGCCGTCACCGACACGCTGAGCCGGACCGGGCCGGGACGGACTGAAGCACCGCGCCATCCCAGGATGATCAATCCCCATCACCGCGCGTCATCCTCGGGCTTGACCCGAGGACCCATGCCAAACCGCTGCCTCTGCGTGAACCTCGCGCCGCCCCGGCGCAGGCGTCACCCCCGGCGCCATCGCACGTCACGGACGCCAGCGCCCACACCACCCCCGCGCTACCGCGCCATGGCGTGATAGTCGTCGTTGGGGCGCATGTCGGTGGCCGAGGCGACGCGGTTGCTCATGGCGAAAAACGCCGCCACCGCGGCGATGTCGAAGATGCCCCGGTTGGAATAGCCCGCGTCGCGCAGCGCCTGCCGGTCCGCTTCGACGATGGTGTCCGGCCGCTCGGTGAGTTGGACGACGAAATCCAGCATCGCGGCGCGCTGGTCGTCGAGCCCGGCGGCGCGCCAGTTCTGGGCGATCGCCTCGCCGAAGCCGGGATCGCCGGAGAGCTGGCGCACGGCGGCGCCATGGGCCGTCAGGCAATAGTGGCAGTGATTGATCGAGGAGACGACGACGGCGATGATCTCGCGGTCGAGTTTCGACAGCTCGCTCTCCCCCAGCATCAGATCGTTGTAGAAGGTGGAGAACGCCTCCAGCTTGCGCTCGTCGAAGGCGTAGGCGAGGAGGACGTTCGGCACGAGGCCGAGCTTTTCCTGGCATTTGGCGAAGAACGCCTGGGTGCGCTCCGACAGGGGTTCGGCCATCGCCAGGCCGAGTGCTGTCACGGGCCTGTCCTGTTGCTGCGTCATGCTTCCTCCCACGTTCCAGCGACGCCCGGGACACCACTTGCCCTCGAAGGTCGTGGCGGGATTCCTATGATAGGGTGTCGGACACGACAAGCAGTCGCATCGGAGGGCACCCCATGGACCATCCCGCAACGACCAAGACGGAGATCCTGTCTGCGATCGAGGCGGCCATCGGGGAGGATGGCGCCGAAGCCACCCTCGCCCCGCTGCTCTTTGCCCGCCCGCCGGCCGAGGATCTGGCCGAGTTCACGCCCGAGGCGCTGGCGCTGGCGGCCCGCGCCGGCTTCGAGGCGCTGTGCGATCACCGCCGGGGCGCGCATCTGGTGCGCATCGAACAGCCGGACGGATTCGTCCTGCGCGACGGGCGCAAGCTGGAACTGATCACCGTCGTCAGCGACGACATGCCGTTCCTGTTCGACTCGGTGACCGCCGAGATCGCCGATTCCGCCGTCGGCATCCGCTACATCTCCCATCCGATCCTCGATGTGCTGCGCGGTGCGGCCGGCGAGGTCACCAGCTTCTCGGCCTCCCATCCCCGCGACATGGTGCTGGGCGAAGCCGACCGGACCAGCCTGATCCAGTTCGCCGTCGATCCCCTGGGCGACGGAGACGCGAATACGGCGCTCAAATCCCGGCTCGAGGCGATCCTCGGCCAGGTCGCCAACGCCAATGCCGATTTCGATGCCATGCGCAACCGCGCCAGCGAATCCGTCGAGGCGCTGCGCCGCCAGGCTTCGCGCCTCGACGACGCGGATCTGAAGACCACCTTCGAGGAAGCCGCCCGGCTGCTCGAATGGCTGCGCGACGACAATTTCATCTTCCTCGGCTGCCGCGAATACGACTATCTGCCCGGCAGCGAGGGCGAGGCGCTGGAACGGCGCGACGATGCCGGGCTCGGCATCCTGGCCGATCCCGACGTGCGCATTCTCGGCCGGCCCGGCCGCCGCATGACGACGACGCCGGAAATCCGCGCCTTCCTGGAAGCGCCGACCCCGCTGATCGTCACCAAGGCCAATGCCCGCTCGCTGGTCCATCGCCGCGCCTATATGGACTATGTCGGGGTCAAGCAGTTCGACGCCGACGGCAATTTCGTCGGCGAGCTGCGCATCGTCGGCCTGTTCACCTCCAGCGCCTACACGCGCTCCATCCTGACCATCCCCTATCTGCGGCTGAAGGCCGAAACGGTGATCAGCCGTTCGGGCCTGCGTCCCGGCTCGCACTCGGCCAAGGCGCTGCTCAACGCGCTGGAATCCTATTCCCGCGACGAGGTCTTCCAGATCGACGTGGCGCTGCTGGAGCGCTACGCCTCGACCATCGTCGAGCTTGGCGAACGCCCGCGGGTAAAAATCCTGTCGCGCGTCGACCGCTTCCACCGCTTCGTCTCGATCCTCGTCTTCGTGCCGCGCGAACGCTACGATTCCCGCCTGCGCGAACGGATCGGCCTGATGCTCGCCGAGGCCTATGACGGCCATGTCTCGGCCTATTACCCGGCCTTCCCCGAAGGGCCGCTCGCCCGCGTCCACTTCATCATCGGGCGCGCCGGCGGCACCACGCCCGAGGTCGACACGGCGCAGCTGGAAGCGCGTGTCGTCGAGATGGCCAAGAACTGGGAGGACGAGTTCACCGCCGCCCTGTCGGCCGCCGGCCATGCCGGCGAATACGGTCGCCTCGCGCCGGGCCTGCCGGAGAGCTATCGCGACGTGGTCTCACCGACCGAGGCCGTGGACGACGCCGGGATCATCATGGCGCTCTCAGAAGGCGACGAGGTGCGCGTCACCTTCCATCGCCGCGAGAACGATGCGCCCGACCTCCTGCGGCTGAAGATCTATCATCTGGGCGCGGCCCTCGCGCTCTCGACCCGCGTGCCGATCCTCGAGAACATGGGCTTCTCTGCCGTATCCGAACGCACCTACCGGATCGTGCGGCCCGACGGCGAGACGGTGCATATCCACGACATGGACCTGAAGCGCAGCCGCGGCGGCGACATCGCGCTCGGCGACGACGGCGCCGCGCTGGAAGCGACCTTCGCCAATGTCTGGGCCGGCCGCATCGAGAATGACGGCTTCAACGCGCTGGTGCTGGAGGCCGGGCTGGACCTGCGCCAGGCCAATGTGCTGCGCGCCTATTCGCGTTATCTGCGCCAGACGGGCCTCGCCTATTCGCCCGACTATCTCGGCGCCGCCCTGATGCGCCAGCCACAGATCGCCCGCCTGCTGTGGGATCTCTTCGCGGCGAGCTTCGATCCCGAGCGCCCGGCCCCGGCCGAAACGGACACGACCTCGGAAGACGGCGAGAGCGAGCCGGATGCGCGGCAGGCCCGCCGTGCCCAGGCGCGGGGCGCCGGCGAGATCCATGCGGCGATCTGCGAAGCCCTGGAAGACGTCGATTCCATCGACGACGACCGCATCGTGCGCCGCTTCATGGGCGCCATCCTCGCCACGCTGCGGACCAATTACTACGCCGTCGACGGCATCTCCGCCGAGCCGCTCTCCGAACCCGGCGCGGTCGCCCCGGCGCTCGCCTTCAAGTTCGAATCCGCCGCCGTCGAGGGCCTGCCGGCCCCGGTCCCCTATCGCGAGATCTTCGTCTTCGACGCCCGCGTCGAGGGCGTCCATCTGCGCTTCGGCCCGGTCGCCCGCGGCGGCCTGCGCTGGTCGGACCGCGCCCAGGACTACCGCACCGAGGTGCTGGGTCTGGTCAAGGCGCAGCAGGTCAAGAACGCGGTAATCGTGCCGGTCGGCGCCAAGGGCGGTTTCTACCCCAAGCGCCTGCCCGACCCGTCCGACCGCGACGCCTGGTTCGCCGCCGGCCGCTCGGCCTATGTCGTCTTCATCGCCTCGCTCCTGTCGATCACCGACAACATCGTCGGCGAGGATGTGGTCACGCCGCCCCGCGTCACCCGCTATGACGGCGACGATCCCTATTTCGTCGTCGCCGCCGACAAGGGCACGGCAACCTTCTCCGACACCGCCAACGCCATTGCTCAGTCGAACGAGTTCTGGCTCGACGACGCCTTCGCCAGCGGCGGCTCGGCCGGCTACGACCACAAGGCCATGGGCATCACCGCGCGCGGCGCCTGGGAAGCGGTCAAGCGCCACTTCCGCGAGATGGACCGCGACATCCAGTCGGAGCCCTTCACCGTCGTCGGTTGCGGCGACATGTCGGGCGACGTCTTCGGCAACGGCATGCTCCTGTCGAAGACGACGCGGCTGATCGCGGCCTTCGACCACCGCGACATCTTCATCGACCCCGATCCGGACCCGGCGACCTCCTTTGCCGAGCGCCAGCGGCTGTTCGAGACGCCGCGCTCGTCCTGGAACGACTATGATCGCGCGGCGATCTCGCAGGGCGGCGGGGTGTTCTCGCGGCGCGACAAGATGGTGCATCTGTCGCAGGAAGCCGCCGACGCGATCGGCTGGGACAAGCGCTCGGGCACGCCGGCCGAGATCATCAGCGCGATCCTCAAGGCGCCGGCCGACCTGCTGTGGTTCGGCGGCATCGGCACCTATGTGCGCGCCGGCAACGAATCCAACGCCGATGTCGGCGACCGCGCCAACGATCCGGTGCGCGTTGCCGCCGCCGAAGTCAGGGCCAGGGTCGTCGGCGAGGGCGCCAATCTCGGCGTCACCCAGCGCGGCCGCATCGAGTTCGCGGCCGGCGGCGGACGGATCAATTCCGACGCCATCGACAATTCGGCCGGCGTGAACACCTCGGACGTCGAGGTGAACATCAAGATCGCCCTGAAGAGCGCGATGGAATCCGGTCGCCTCACCCGCGAGGAACGCAACGCGCTTTTGGCCGACATGACCGACGAGGTCGCCGAGCTCGTCCTCGCCAACAATTACGAACAGACGCTCGCCCTGTCGCTGGAAGAGCGGGCGGGAGCCTCGGCGCTTGCCCTGCAGGCCCGTTTCATGAGCGTTCTGGAAGATGCCGGCGAGCTCGACCGGGCGGTGGAGACGCTGCCGTCGGAAGCGGCCATCGCCGATCTGCGGGCCACCGGCCGCGGTCTCACCCGGCCCGAAATCGCGGTGCTGATCGCCTATGCCAAGATCACCCTGTTCGACCAACTCGTCGCAAGCGTCCTGCCGGACGATCCCTATCTGGAAGACCGGCTGAACGACTATTTCCCGGTGCCGATGCAGCGGGACTTCGCGCGGGACATCGAGGGCCATCGCCTCGGCCGGGAGATCATCTCGACGGTGCTGGCCAACGAGGTGGTCAATCGCACCGGCCCGACCTTCGTCACGGTGCTGCGTGAATCCTCCGGCGCCTCGCCGGCTCAGATCGTGCAGGCCTTCATCGCCGCGCGCGACGGCCTCGACGTGCGCTCGCTCTACGAGCGGGTGGACGCGCTGGACGGCACATTGCATGGCGAGACCCAGAACGCGCTCTATGCGGAGATCGGCCGGTTCCTGATCCGCACGACCCGCTGGTATGTCCAGAACGAAAGTTTCGAGGGCGGCCTGACCGGCGCTGTCGTCGCCAGTCGCGACGCGCTGGACAAGCTCAAGCCGCAGCTCGTCGAGCTGGCCACCGAGGCGGGCCGGGCCGAGGCCCAGTCGCGCGCCGAGGCTTTCGTCGAGAAGGGCGTGCCGGAGGATATGGCCGAAGCGATCGCACTGCTGCCGCTCCTCTCGCTGGTGCCGGATATAGCCTCTGTCTCACGTGAAACATCGACGGGGCTCGAAGCGACCATCGGCTGCTATTTCGGCATCACCCGGCAGTTCGAGATCGGCCGGCTCGAAGCCGCGCTCTTCGCGTTGCAGACGGACGATTACTACGAGACGCTGGCCCTGGAGCGGGCCGGCAGCCAGATCGCCGGTGCCCGGCGCAAGCTGACGGCGACGGCCCTGCGGAACTTTGGCGCGGAGAAAGACCCGGCCGCGGCCTGGGCGGAAAGCCGACGGACAGCTGTGGAGAGGATCGGGGGGCAGATCGGTGCCCTCGCCGGATCGGGCGGCACGTCGGTGGCGCGGCTGACGGTCGCCGCAGGCCTGTTGTCGGATCTGGCCGGCTAGAGGGGCAGAGGGAATGCCGCGCGATGGCGGCCGGTGGCCGGCCAGCATTGCTGGCCGGCGCAGGAGGGACCAGGCCGGCCTCAGCCCTTCTTGGCGTCGGGCCGGGCCGCGGCGAACTTGCCGGGCACCGTCACTGGCACCGCTGCCTTCGTCTTGTCCGCCTTCGGCTTTCGGACTTCCTTGTTGCCGCGCATCTGACCCTTGGCCATGATCGTATCCTTTGTGGAATCCTGATTGATCCGCTGACAGAATAGCACGTGGGGGACGTCGTGGGGGATGGCATCTTTCGGATGTCACGCCCAGCGAATAAGGGGGAGTGATGGAACTCGGATCCATCCATATCCATCCGGTGAAAGCCGGGCGGTCGATCGAACGCGACGAGAATGCACTGGAGGTGTGGGGCCTCGAGGGCGACCGCCGCTGGATGCTGGTCGACGAGACGGGCCGGTTCCTCTCCCAGCGCGAGCATCCGCCGCTGGCGCTGCTCGACGCCCAGCCGGATGTCGACGGGCTGATCCTGTCCTACGAGGAAATCGGCGAGCGCTTCGTTCCCGTACCGGAGGGCGACGACCGGCTGACCGTCACCATCTGGGGCGACGCGGTCGATGCCGCCCTCGCCGACGAGGCCACCAACGCGGCGCTGTCGCAATGGCTGCAGCGGCCGGTCCGGCTGGTCCATCTCGACCGGACGGATGCCCGCCATATCGATCCGGCCTGGGCGCCAGAGAGCATCGACGGTGTTCCGCCTGTCGCCTTTGCCGATGGCTTCCCGCTGCTGATCGCCAATCCGGCCTCGCTGCGCGCGCTGAATGGCGACAGCGTCCGCCAGGACGGGGACGCCGTGCCGATGAGCCGCTTCCGGCCGAACCTGGTTATCGACGGTGCCGAGGCGTGGACCGAGGACGACTGGGCCACCATCCGCATCGGCGAGGCGGTGATCGATCTGGTCAAACCCTGCGCCCGCTGCATCGTCACGACCGTGGACCAGACGACCGGCATGATCGCCGGCACCCAGCCGATGGACGCCATGCGCCGTATCCGGTTCTCGGCGACGCCGCGCGTGCCCGGCGTGCTGTTCGGCTGGAACGCGGTGCCGCGTGGCCCGGCCATGATCCGCCGCGGCGACCCGGTGGAGGTCGTCGCCCGGCGCGGCGGCGCACCCGCCGTGCGCGACGGATCATCCCGCGGCGCCGACCGATGACCGAACTCGCACCGACCGTCGCCGGCCTGCCCTACCGGGTCCCGCTGCGCCAGCGCGCCGTCTGGGGCTGGATGACCTTCGACTTCGCCGCCCAGCCCTTCTTCACCGTCGTCATCACCTTCGTCTTCGGGCCCTATTTCGTCTCCCAGCTCGCCTCCGATCCGGCCACCGGCCAGGCCTGGTGGAGTGGCGCGGTGACCCTCGTCGGCATCTGCGTGGCGATCCTGTCGCCCTTTCTCGGCTCGATCGCCGACCGGGCCGGGCCCCGCAAGCCGTGGATCGCCAGCTTCGCCGTCGTGAAGATCGCGGCGCTGCTGCTCCTGTGGTTCGCCGCGCCCGGCACGCCGCTGATCTTCGCTGCCGCGCTCATCGTCTTCGCCATGGTGGCAGCGGAATTTTCCATCGTCTTCAACGACGCCATGATCCCCCGCCTCGTCCATCGCGATTCCATCGGGCGGGTGTCCAACCTCGCCTGGGGTCTCGGCTATGTCGGCGGGATCGTCTTCCTGTTCGTCACCCTCGCCTTCCTGGCGGGATCGCCCCAGACCGGCCTGACCCTGCTCGGCCTCGAGCCCTGGTTCGGCCTCGACCCGGCCGAGGGCGAAGGCGCACGGGCCACCGGCCCGCTCTCGGCCCTCTGGTATCTCGTCTTCGTCCTGCCGATGTTCCTGCTGACGCCCGACCGCAAGAAGGCCGAGCCGATCCGCGTCGCCGCACGGGACGGGCTGAAGGACCTGAAGGCGACCTATCGCGAGATCCGGGTGCGCGGCACGCTGTTCCGCTTTCTGATCGCGCGGATGATCTACCAGGACGGCGTCAATGCGCTGCTCGTTCTCGGCGGCGCCTTCGCCGCCGGCATGTTCGGCTGGTCGATCACCGAGAGCGGCCTGTTCGGCGTCATTCTCAACGTCACCGCCATTCTCGGCTGCGTCGGCGCCAGCATCCTCGACGCGCGGCTGGGCTCCAAGGCGGTCATCGTCGCGTCGATCCTCTGCCTGATGATGGCGACGATCGGGATCATCTCCACAGCGCCGGATTCGACCCTGTTCGGACTTTTGACCTTCGCGCCGTCCGAGGCGACGGGGCTCTTCGCCACGCCGGCGGAGAAGAGCTACATCGTCTTCGGCCTGCTGATCGGGCTGGCCTTCGGCCCGGTCCAGGCCTCGTCGCGCTCGTGGCTGGCGCAATCGGTCACCGCCGACGAGGCCGGCCGCTATTTCGGCTTCTACGCCCTCACCGGCCGCGCGACATCCTTTCTGGGCACGGCGGCCGTCGCGGCCTTCACCGCCGTCGCCGCGGGCCTGACCGACCCGGCGACCGCGTCGCGGATCGGCATGTCGGCGCTGATCCTGTTCTTCATCGTGGGGCTGGCGATCCTTGCGGGAACGCCGGGCCCCCGCGCGGTTGGCAGGGGCCACGATGCCGGCGGGGAGCGCCAGCCGGCCGCATAGGCCGGCCAGCACTGGCCTAGTGTCGGAAGTGGCGCATGCCGGTCATCACCATGGCGATGTCGTTGTCGTCGGCCGCCTTGATGACCTCGTCGTCGCGCATCGAACCGCCCGGCTGGATCACCGCGGTGGCGCCCGCCGCGACGGCCGACAAAAGCCCGTCGGCGAAGGGGAAGAAGGCGTCGGACGCAACGACGGCGCCGCGCGTCAGCGGCTCGGCATGGCCGGCAGCGGCCGCAGCATCCTCGGCCTTGCGTGCCGCGATGCGGGCCGAATCCACCCGGCTCATCTGGCCGGCGCCGACGCCGACCGTGGCAAGGTCACGGGCATAGACGATGGCGTTGGACTTGACGTGCTTGGCCACCCGGAAGGCGAATTTCAGGTCGGCCAGCTCGGTCTCGCTCGGCGCACGCCGGGTGACCACCTTCAGGTCGAGATCGTCGACGACGCCCGCATCGCGCGACTGGACGAGCAACCCGCCGGCGACCGAGTTGACCGTGCGCCCGGCGGCGCGCGGATCGGGCAGGCCGCCGGTCAGGAGCAGGCGCAGGTTCTTCTTGCAGGCGACGATCGCGATGGCGTCCTCGTCGGCCTCCGGCGCGATGATCACTTCGGTGAAGACCTGCACGATCGCCTCCGCCGCCGCCCGGTCGAGCTTGCGGTTGAGCGCGACGATGCCGCCGAAGGCCGAGACCGGGTCGCAGGCCAGCGCCTTCCGATAGGCGTCGAGAAGGTCGGAGCCCTCTGCTACGCCGCAAGGGTTGGCGTGCTTGATGATGGCGACCGCGGCGGTGCGGGCCGGATCGAACTCGCCAACCAGCTCGAAGGCCGCGTCGGTGTCGTTGATGTTGTTGTAGGAGAGCGCCTTGCCCTGCAGCTGGCGCGCCGTGGCGACGCCGGCGCGGCTCTCGCCGGTCCGGTAGAAGCCGGCACTCTGATGCGGGTTCTCGCCGTAGCGCAGCGCCTCCGACAACGTGCCCGACACGCTGACGCGCTGGGGCACTCCATCATTCACTACGCCGGCAAACCATGTCGACACCGCCGCGTCATAGGCCGCGGTGCGGGCATAGGCCGCCGCGGCCAGCCGCTGGCGCAGGGCAAAATCGGTCTCGCCATTCGCGGACTTCAGCGCCTGGAGCACCGTGTCGTATTCGGCCGGATCGACCACCACGGTGACATAGCCATGGTTCTTGGCCCCGGCGCGGATCATCGCCGGTCCGCCGATGTCGATATTCTCGACGATCGTCGCGGTGTCGGCGCCGCCGGCCAGCGTCTCCTCGAACGGATAGAGGTTGGAGACCAGCATATCGATGCCGGCAATCCCATGGGTCTCCATGGCCTTGGCATGCTCGGCATCGTCGCGAATGCCTAGGAGCCCGCCATGGACGCCCGGATGCAGGGTCTTCACCCGGCCGTCCATGATCTCGGGAAAGCCGGTCAGCTCGGAGACGTCGCGCACGGCAAGGCCCGCCTCGCTCAGCGCCCGGTAGGTGCCGCCGGTGGAGACCAGCTCGACATCGAGCGCCGCCAGTTCACGGGCGAAATCGACGAGGCCGGTCTTGTCGAAGACCGACAGCAGCGCGCGGCGAACCCGCACGCGATCGGGGGCCTGCGTGGCATTGGCTTTGAGAGACATCGGCTTTTCCTGCGTGGCACGGATGGGAGGGTCCGCCCCTGATAGTCAGCCGCGCCGCTTCCCACAATGGTGGTCGGCGCTCCGGGCCGCTATCGCTGCGGCGCAGGCGTCGCCGCGGTGCCGGGATTGACCATGTCGTCGGGGGCGTCGCGCGCCGCGGCCGAGCGCGCCTCCAGATCGTCCAGCGTGTTCGGCAGGACGCCGACGGCGCGGTTCATGCCGCCACAACCGGCAAGAAGCGCAAGGCAGAGCGAGAGAAGTGCGATCCGGGTCATGAGCGGCAGATGGGGAGCGGAGCGGCGCAATCCAGCCCCGTCATGCGCGGCGTGACGGCGTGCCCGATATTCCCCTCATCCAATCCTCGGTGGGAGATGGGCTGCGCCCGTTCCGGTCAGGCTTCGCGCTCGAAGCGCCAGGCAATGCCGGCCGGATCGTAGGCGTCGAAGGGCACGGCCAGTTGCAGCGTACGCCGCGCGCCGCCCGCATCGGCGAAGAAGATCGAATCCTCGATCTCGACCCGGGCATCGGCCCGGAACAGCCAGCGCTGCCCGCGCACCGCCAGCCTGACGCCGTCGCCGATCACCTCGACGCTGACCGAAGGATGCAGATGGAAGCGGGCCGTCGCCTTGCCGGCGTCGCTGCCGGTGCGAACCGTGGCGCTGCGCTGGAAGCTGTCGTGGCCGTCCACCGTCCAGCCATCCTCGGCCAGGCTCACCTGACGGCGATGCAGCAGGCCGGACTGGCGCTCATAGCCGTTGTGGGTCGCCTCGAAACCGCGCACCGGATCGCCGAGTTCGCCCGACAGGACCTCCGTCGGCCCCGGCACCAGCGGCGTGCCGAGAAACCGGTCGAGGCTTTCGGACCGGGCGAAATGCGACGACGAGCGATCGTCGAGCGTCACCGTCGAATGGGCGGCGGTCGAGCGGGACAGGCGGCGCCATTCGGCGTCGGCGGTCAGCGGGCGGCCGCAATTGACCACGATGCGGTTCGCCTCGCAGGAGAGCTCGAAGCCGAGCGTGCCGGCATGGGCATTGCGCGAGACCAGCGCCGGCGGCGGGCAGCCGGTATCGGCGACGATGACGCTCGAGCCGGCGGCCAGCCGGTGGTAGCCGGACTGCCGTGCATGGGTGATCGGCTCGCCCAGCGTCTCGTCGTAGCGCAAGAGTACCGTCATCAGATGGATGTCGGAGGCGCCCGAACCGTTGAACAGCGCCAGCGAGCCGTCGGAATGGCGGAAGAAGCGCACCGCCGGCAGCATCCGGTCGATCGCCGAATAGAGCCCCCGCGGCAGCGCCTGGCCCTGGCGCAGATAGGTCTGCCGCAGCGGGATCAGATCTGCGAGGATCGCCACCGGCGCAGCCGGATCGCGCGAGATGTGGCCGCCATCGGGAAACACCTGGCGGTCGAGTTCCTCGGCCAGATGCTGCGCCGCGATCTTGATGCGACCGCTGGCGGCCGGCAGGCAGAGCGAGACGAAGGCGAGCGCCGTGCGCACCTGCAGGCGGGGCGTGCCCTCGGGCGCTTCTTGGGCGACGGAGCGCAGATAGCGGGCCTGCGACGACAGGCTGCGCAGAAAGCGCTTGTGGAAGCCGGCATCGGCCTCGGCCAGCAGCATGTCGGCATGGCTCAGCCAGGCGATCATCCGGCGCGCGGCCACCGCGGGCTCGAAGGCGGGATCGGCCAGCGTGCCGCCCTTCTGGCGGATCCAGTCGTCGACGAGGGTGCGGGCGTTCTGCACGGCCAGGGCATCGCCGGCCTCGGCGTGATGGCGCAGCCAGTCGAAACCGTGGAGTTCGGCCGCATAGGCTTCCGACGGCAGCGTCGCCTGGAAGATCGAGGTGCGGCCCGGTTCGAGCAATTGCCCGGCAAAGAAGAAACGGCCGGCATAGATCGCCTCGGCGATCATCGGGTCGCCATGGCGCAGCGAGGGCGGCACGACCAGAAGCTTGCCGGCGCGGCCACCGGCGAAACGCCAGCGGTGCAGCGGACCGGTCCGCAGCCGCCGTCTCGCCCGCCGCCACACTTCACGTAGCGTCAGGACAGCGAGGAGCGGTTGACCTGCCAAGCTCGTCGTCACTCCCGGACCCCACTGCGGGCAACGCGCCCGTTCGACTGGTTGATATCCTTCGCGAAACCCGTCTCCGACCCCATTGGGGCAGGATCAGCGGGTCAGCGCAACAGCCATCACTTTCTCCGAATGTGGTAAAAACTTCGCTAAGACTTGCGGCGAAAGCGGGACCGCGCCCTTTGGCCCGGCGCGGCCCGCTCAGATCCGCTTCAGCCGCGCGGCGTAGAAGCCGTCGAGCCCGCCGGTCGCGGGTGCGTCCGCGCCACCGCCCATCATGTCCGGCGTGGTGCGCAGATCGCCCTCCGGGGTGAGCGCGAACTCCATGCCCGGCAGCTCGTCCGGCTGCACCGGATCGCGCACGATGTCCGAACGGTCGGCGAGGAGAGCCGCGACGATCGCCTCGCCCTCGGCCGGGTCCAGCGAGCAATTGGAGAAGACCAGCAGGCCGCCCGGCGCCAGAAGCCGCACCGCCTCGCCGAGCAGGCGTGCCTGCACGCCGGCCAGCTTGGCGATTTCCTCCGCGTCCTTGGTGTAGGGCACGTCCGGATGCCGGCGGATCGTGCCGGTGGACGAGCACGGCGCGTCGAGGAGAATGGCGTCGAAGGGTTCGGCCGGCTCGAAGGCGGCGATGTCGCCCACCACGGTTTCGGCCTCCAGCGACAGGCGCGCCAGATTGGCCTTCAGCCGCTTCATCCGGTTGGCGTTGATGTCGAGAGCGGTCACCGCGCCGCCGGCGGCGATCAGCTGCGCCGTCTTGCCACCCGGCGCGGCGCAGAGATCGGCAACACGCTTGCCCGTCAGATCCCCGAACAATTGCGCCGGCAGCGCCGCGGCGGCGTCCTGCACCCACCATTCGCCCTCGGCAAAGCCCTCGAGCGCCGTCACCGGCCCGTCGAAGCTGCCAAGCCGCACGGTCCCGTTCGGCAGGGCGACGCCGCCCAGCTTCCCGGCCCAGCCCGCAGGGTCGCTCTTGACGGTGAGGTCGAGCGGGGCCGGCGTCAGATGCGCCCGCGCGATCGCCTCGGTCCGCTCGGGCCCATAGGCCGCCACCATGCGCGCGGCCAGCCAGTCCGGCATGTTCTCCGTCGCCGTGGCGACCTCGCGCAAGGCGTCCTTCTCCCGCGACAGGCGGCGCAGCACGGCGTTGATCATGCCGGCGAAGCGACGGCTGCGCGAATCCACATTCGCCGCCGCGACGGCAAGGTCGACGGCGGCCGAATCCGGCACGTCGAGGAACAGGATCTGCGTCGCGCCGACATGCAGGATGTGCTTCAGCGCCGCTGCATTCGGCGGCAGCGGCCGGTCGAGACAGGCATCGAGGGCGCGGCTGATGGTGCCGCGGAACCTGAGTGCCGAGAGAATGATCGCCTTGACCAGTCCCTGGTCGCGGCCTTCCAGCGCACGGAACCCGGGATGTCCGCCGGCCGCGTCGAGAAGACCGTCCGCCGAGGTGCGGGCATCGACGATCGCCGACAGGAGCTTCGTTGCCACCAGCCGGGCGCCGAGGCCGGGGCGATCATTCGCCGAGTAGCCATCGGGCACGAAGCCGTCGGCACCGTCCGAAATCCGCGGGCCGTTGCCCACGCCGTCATTGTGCCGGGGCGCCTTGCCCGGCAAAGGCCGCTTGCGCGGCGCCGAGCGGGAGGCATCGAAATTGCCGCCGCGGCGGGTCTTGCGGCCGTCCGATCCAGCGCTCAACCCCACGGTCCCCGCTTGCGGCCACCGCCGGAGGGGCCATCGCCCCTGCCCCATGGGCCCGAACGGGTCCGGTCGATCCCGGCCTGCGGTGCGGCTGCAACGAAGCCGCCGTCGCCACCGCCCATTTCCAGCGCCATCTGTTTCAGTGCCGCGATCCGGTTGGCGGTGTCCGGATGGGTGGAGAAGAGATTGTCCATGCGCTGGCCTGACAGGGGATTGATGATGAACATGTGGGCCGTCGCCGGATTGCGCTCGGCGTCCTGGTTCACCGTACGCCCGGCTGCGCTGGCGATCTTGCCGAGCGCCGAGGCGAGCCAGCCCGGATTACCACAGATTTCCGCGCCCCGCCGGTCGGCGGCATATTCCCGCGTCCGGCTGATCGCCATCTGCACGATCATCGCGGCCAGCGGCGCGACGATGATCGCCGCGATCACGCCGATGAAGCCGAGGGGATTGTTGTTGTCGCGGTTGCCGCCGAAGAAGAAGGCGAAATTGCCCAGCATCGAGATCGCACCGGCCAGCGTCGCGGTGATCGTCATGATCAGCGTGTCGCGGTTCTGCACATGGGCGAGCTCATGCGCCATGACGGCGGCGACCTCTTCCGGTGTCAGGCGTTCCAGGAGCCCGGTCGTCGCAGCCACCGCCGCGTTCTCGGGATTGCGCCCGGTGGCGAAGGCGTTCGGCTGGGCGTTGTTGATGACATAGACCTTCGGCATCGGCAGGCCGGCCCGTCCGGCCAGACCTTCCACGATGCGGTAGTATTCCGGCGCGCTGCGCGCATCGACCTCCTGCGCATGGTGCATCTTCAGCACCATCTTGTCGGAGTTCCAGTAGGAAAACAGGTTCATACCGGCCGCGAAGACGAAGGCGATCATCATGCCGGCGCGGCCGCCGATCATGAAGCCGAGCCCCATGAAGAGGGCAGTCATGAAGGCGATGAGCATCGCCGTCTTGATCATGTTCATCGCAGGTTCCACCACCAAGGAGTCTGCGCGGTCCACCCGCGCCAATCGCCCGGGAAAATGGGGATTGCGGGGTACCGCTTCAATATTGCGGGGAAACCAGCGCGACCGCAGCGGCCCGGGCAGGCTGCGACACCGGCAAGGGTTTCAAGCCTTCGTCCCTGCCCTTATCTGATGGCGACGAACCGCAACATGGCACCGACCGCAGCAAGAGGGCAGACGAGCGATGAGCGATAGCGAGGCAAGGGATCCGGCACCGGCAGCGCCGGGCGATGGCGCGCCGGCCGAGCGCGAGCTGCCGACCGCCGCCCGCCGTGCCCTCGCCGAAGCCGAGGAACGCCGCCGTCAGGCGGATGCGGAGGCCGCAGCATCCCAGGCCAAGGAGATCAACGGACCCAAGGGACCCGAACCGATCCGCTATGGCGACTGGGAGAAGAACGGCCTGATCTCGGACTTCTGAAGCCGGTTCCCGTTGCAGCCCGTCATTCTGCCCGGGCCTGCGGCGCGCAACGGCTTCCCGCGATGATTGTGGGCCCATCGTCCTAGACACCCGCACCGCGAGCCCGCGCTTAATCTTCCCCAACGTCAGGAATGCGCAATATGGCGGGCTCCTTCGGGTCTCCGCTTGATCTCTTACCTGCATAGGAATATTGTCCGGAGACCGTCTCCGATTCGTTGGCCGTTGTCGTGACGCATTCCCGTCGAACCATCTGCAGTTGTATCTTCGCGTTGTCGCTCGCCATCCCGGCCGGCGCCGCGCACGCGGATGACGACGACTACCCGCAGGCAATCTCCGGCCCGGTCGAGGCGCGCGTCCTGAAGGTCCGCGACGGCGACACGATAGAGGTCGAGGCCTTCGTCTGGCCGATGCAGGCAGTTCAGGTCGCGGTGCGACTGAAGGGGATCGACGCGCCGGAGAAACGCGGACGCTGCGAAGCCGAAAAGGCCGCCGCCGAAATCGCGAGAGACCGTCTGGTCGCCCTGATCGGATCGGGCAACGTCACCCTCACCGGCATTTCCGGCGACAAATATTTCGGGCGCGTGCTGGCGACGCTGTCGGTGCCCGGGCAGCCCGATCTCGGCCGCGTCCTTCTGCGCGAGGGCCTCGTGGTCCGCTACGAAGGCGGCAAGCGCCGCGACTGGTGCGACGGCACCCTCCCCGCCGATCTGAGCGCCGTGGACACCGGCGGCCGGCGTAAGGGCTGACCGCGCGCAGACGCCGACTGCGGCATCTCCCAATGCCCCTTGCCCATCGCAGACCTGGCGTCCGATACTCCTGAACCAGACACCCGGCAGCAGCGTGCCGTACAGCCGACGATACCGTTTCACGTGAAACAGGATGCTCCATGACAGCCGGGGAAGCGCGACTCGAGGCTATCGTCCGTCAGGCGATCGCCGCATTCCAGCCAAAGATCGCTGTGCGGCTGTGGACGGGTGAACGCATCGGCCCCGCCGACGGTCCTGTCCTGGCGCTGAACGATCCGGCGGCGATCGCCCGCCTCGCCCTCAGCCCGCGGATCGTGACGGCGGTCGAACTCTGGATGTCCAAGGCGATCGATGTCGAGGACGGCACGATCTTCGACGTGGCGACGGCGCGCTCCGACATCCGGACGCGGGACGCGATGAAGAAGATCGACCGGCTGGCGATCGCCACCGCCCTGCCCGCCCTCTATACGCTGGCGCGGCGCGGCCGGAAGGCGGCGCGGTCGGCGCCCCAGAGCGGCACGGGCGCCGGCGCCAGCGGCTCGTCCAAGGCCGCGATCCAGTTCCACTACGACATCTCCAACGATTTCTACCGCCTCTTCCTCGACGAGCGGATGCTGTATTCCTGCGCCTATTTCGATGGCTGGCACGACGACATCGACAAGGCGCAGCACGACAAGCTGGACATGATCTGCCGCAAGCTGCGCCTCAAGGAGGGCGAGCGCTTCCTCGACATCGGCTGCGGCTGGGGCGCCTTGCTGATCCATGCCGCCGAGCATTATGGCGTTACCGGCCATGGCGTGACCCTGAGCCAGGCCCAATACGACCTCGCCCGCGAGCGGATCGCCGCCAAGGGGCTCGAAGACCGCGTGACGATCGAACTGAAGCCTTTCGAGGAGCTCGACGGGCGCTTCGACAAGATCGCCTCGATCGGCATGTTCGAGCATGTCGGCTGGGACAACCATGCGACCTACCTGACCGCGGTGCGCAAGCTGCTGCGCCCGAACGGGCTCTATCTGCACCATGCGATCACCCGGCCGGCCAAGACCAGCGATGCCAAGTTTCGCAAGGGGACGCGGGAATATGCGGCGATCATCCGCTACATCTTCCCCGGCGCCGAACTCGACCATGTCGGCCATTCGGCGCAGCTTCTGGAAGCGCACCGCTTCGAGGTCCACGACGTGGAGAACTGGCGCGAGCACTATGGCCGTACCTGCCGCCTGTGGCACGATCGCCTGCTCGCCGCGATGCCGGAGGCCAGCCGCATCGCCGGCGAACCCCGCGCCCGGCTGTGGCTTTTGTATCTCGCCGGCGTATCCCTCGGCTTCCAGCGCGGCGGTCTTCTGATCTACCAGACGCTGGCCTCCAGGCGGGCCAAGGGTCCGGCCGAACTGCCGCCCACCCGTCGCGATCTCTACGACTAGGCCGGCACCCGCAGCGCTTGCTTCCGCAAAGCTCTGCCTTCCGGCCGAGAGGTTGCGCCTTCCGCGGGGGTTTCCATTGCTCCGGCCGGATCTCCACTGCGCGGCACGACCCATGGGTTCCGTCTAATGGGCGGTCTGGAACCAGGGCAGAAACACACCGGCCAAATCCCTTCGCCACCGCCACACTCCCCCCTTCGCTGTCACCCCGCAACGCTACTCCCCGGTGCGGCCTTATGGTCCGTAAGGTTCAGGGATCAATGGGTTAGCTGCAAGCAGACGCCTCATGCCCACTTGCATGCGGTGCAGCAAACTCCCTGCCGTTACCGCCTGTAACAGCCCGTGAGCTTTTCGCCACAGAAAAGCCGCAAGTCTAAAAAGCGCGGTTATTTGCGTCTTTGGCGGAACCACCTGTCGGAGCCGGTCATTGTGCGGCTATCTGTAATCGGGAGTAAGCACGATGAAAAAGTCCTTCTATACCGCCCTTCTCGCCGGCGCCGTCATGCCCTTCGCGGCTTTCGCGCAGGACGCCCAGCCCGCGGCTCCGACGGACACCCCGCCGGCCGCCACCGACAGCGCCATGCCGTCGGACAGCTCCGACGCCGCGGCACCGAGCAGCACGATGGACCCGGCTGCTCCGACCGGCGGCGCCTCGGCCCAGACCGACACCGCACCGTCGGCCACCGACGCACCGACCGACACTGCGGAAAGCCCGGCCGGCACCACCGAGGAGCCTGCCGACATGGCCGCCGAAGAGCCGGCTGACGCTGGCGACATGGCCACTGCCAGCGCGGGTGCCGATGGTCCCTTTGTGACCGTCCCGCCGTCCGGCGCCTGGCGCGTCACCGATCTCGACGGCAAGGACGTCTATGATACGGCCGGCGAGAGCATCGGCTCGATCACCGACGTGCTGGTCTCCGAGGAAGGCGACGTGATGGCCGTTCTGGTCGGCGTCGGCGGCTTCCTTGGCATCGGCGAAAAGGATGTCGCCGTGTCGATGAGCGCGCTGGAATTCGGCCCGGGCAAGACCGAGGGTCTGCCGACCGAGGAAGAGGCCAATGCCCAGGCGAGCGCTGCGGCGCCGGCCACGGGTGGCACCGGCATGGCGGCCGATCCGGCTGCCGGCGGCACGGGCATGGGCACGGGCGACGCCAACATGTCGACCGCCAGCACCGACGCGTCGGCTGAACCGGTGACCCCGGTCGTCGGCGAGGACAATCTGCCGGACCGTATCGTCCTCAATGTCTCGCGTGAGCAGCTCGAGCAGGCTCCGGCCTACAACGAGCCGGAAGAGGCCGATGACGGCATGGCGGAAGCCGATGGCGGCGCAGCTGCCGATGGCACGATGGCGCCGGCCGGCGACGCTCCGGCGGCCCAGTAATCCGCCAGGGATAAAGCTGTGCCGGGTCGTCCGGCATAGCCGCAGATAGACAGAAGGCCCGTACCGATTGGTGCGGGCCTTTTGCGTTGCGACGTCGGGTTTCAAAGCCGGATGTCGCCGCTACTCGCCGCAACCGGACAGCAGACAATCAAAAGGCCGCTCCCTTTCGGAAGCGGCCCCGTGATGAACGTCAGCCGGCGGTCGTCGAAGACCGTATCACGGCATCCGCAATTCTCAGGCGAAGCGAGGAGGCTGCTCCGTCGAACCACCGAGAATCATAGACCCAACCGGCTTCAGATTATCACTCGACATTGGATCACCTCCTTCCACTTCGTTGAACACATGAGAAGTATGGGAACCCAACGCCTTGGGCGCAAGAGGGTTTTTCGCCCCCGCCTCCCCCCGGCATGGTTCGCGCAAGCCTGAGCTCAGCCGACCGGGTTCACGTCTCCCACGAAGTTCAGGAGATCCACCATCGTGAACTCGCCCGGATTGGCGGACGGCAGTACCGGCTTCCAGTTCGACCGTAGCCACATGAAGGATTCGTGGTCGCCATGGACAAGGCCGAGGAAGGTCTCGGCGATGATCGTACTGCCGACGGGGCCGAGGCGACGCCCGTCATGCATGACGCTTGCCTCCTTCAGGATGTAGTACCAGAGCGGCGATGCCTTGTGCATGCCGTGTGCGGCGGCGGCCGCACCATCGTCCCCGCTGTTCGCGATGTCGGACGGAGACAGCAGGTCGGCCCCCATCGCGCGGGCAATGTCCTGACCGCTCGGCAGCAGCACCTGCACCCCGCGCTTGAGGTTGCGGAACGCCAGTTGCGCATGCCGGCCTTGCTCCCCCGGCAGGGAATGCAGGGCCGGAACGATGAACGGGTCGAGCCTGCGGGTCTGGTTGACCTTGAAGTTCGGCTCCGGCGCCGTCCCGAAGTCGTAGAACCGCCGCCAGTCGATGACCCAGTTGGACGGCAGATGGGCCTGTGCACCGCCCGGCGCGTTGGGAAAATCGGCCGGATCGGCCTGGGCGGCGAGATCGCCGATGATCGCGCCGGATTTGCCGGTGAAGGTGAACAGCAATCCGAGGCTTCCCGGCGCCACGCCACCGTCGCGGAAGACGCGATTGTGGTCGTAGGTCTCGCGCACCATCGAGTGCCCGAGACGATAGGCGGCGGCTCCGAACTCGGCCGGGATGTAGGGCCGGGTCTTGAAGCGGTAGAAGCGCCGCCCCCTCTCGCGGATCTTGTCGATCAGTCCCTTCTCGGTGAGGCGCTCCACCAGATCGTAGAGAACGATCCACTGGTAGTGCCATTGCGCCAGACGCCGCGCCTCCTCGAAGGTCTCGCCGCCATCGAGACCCGGCCGTGTCTGCCCGAGCCAGTCGACGATCGCATTGTGGAATTTCAGGAAGGCCAGATGGGTCTGGGCGACCAGCAGGTTCTCGTCGTTGCGCTCGTCGCCGATCAACGCCCGACCGACCGTGTTGCGGGGCAGGTCGTTCGGCAGTTCCCCTATGTTGCCGCCATCGGGATCGAAGGACTCGGTTGCCTTGCCGATCAGCAGCTTCGGGGTCTGCCGGCCGCGCAGGTCGCGCTGATACATGAAGGGCGCAAGCGCCGGTCCCGGCCCATAGAGAGAATCGAGATCGAGCGCCGGCGTGCGGAAATTCTGAGTGGCCAGCGGGTCCGCAGTCTGCTGGTCCAGCGGTGTCAGATCGAGGGTGATGTCGTGATCGACGAATTGCCCGAGATAGGTGAAGCCGCCGGGAATGTCAGGATTGTCGCCGGCCGTGTCGGTCGGCGCGGCGTCCTTCATGGCCGTTCCGAGATCGAACAGCGGATCGTCGTCGATGATCAGCGGCTCGAGCTTGGGAAACATCCGGCCGAACTTGCCGGGATCGGCATGCCCGTCCAGCGCTTGGAGCGAACGGGCGCTCATCTCGCGCGTTCCGCGACCATGCAACATCTTGATGATATGGGTCATGTCCGTCGTCTCCGAGCAAATGGCCTCGGATCAGAAGGTCAACGGATCGATTGCGCAGAACGCCGATGATGCCGATATCTGTGGCTGCCAGACAAAACAATCACTGAATAAGTGTTCGCCCGCGACGAATGAATTCATTGAATACGCGATCGATGCAGTCAGTTCTTCTGTCCTGACGAAACATACCACGACCTTACGCTAAGTCAAAACAGCGCAGGTCGCGCCGGCCGGCATCGCTGCCGGCCGGCCTGGCAGTCACCCCTTGCGGTTCTGGCGGTGCTCGACGAGGTCGTCGACGACGCCCGGATCGGCGAGGGTCGAGGTGTCGCCGAGGGCGCCGAAATCGTCCTCGGCGATCTTGCGCAGGATGCGGCGCATGATTTTGCCCGAGCGGGTCTTCGGCAGGCCCGGCGCGAACTGGATCTTGTCCGGCGAGGCAATCGGGCCGATCTCGTTGCGCACATGGGCGACGAGTTCCTTCTGCAGCGCCTCGGACGGCTCCTCGCCCTCCATCAGCGTGACATAGCAGTAGATGCCCTGCCCCTTGATGTCGTGCGGATAGCCGACGACCGCCGCTTCCGAGACCTTGGCATGGGAGACCAGCGCCGATTCCACCTCGGCGGTGCCCATGCGATGGCCCGAGACGTTGATGACGTCGTCGACGCGGCCGGTGATCCACCAATAGCCGTCGGCGTCGCGCCGTGCCCCGTCGCCGGTGAAGTACTTGTTCGGATAGGTCGAGAAATAGGTCTGCTCGAAGCGCTCGTGGTCGCCATAGACCGTGCGCATCTGGCCCGGCCAGGAATCGGTGATGCACAGATTGCCGTCATTGGCGCCGTCCAACACCGTGCCGACATTGTCGACGAGCTGCGGCTGCACGCCGAAGAACGGCCGTGTCGCCGAGCCGGGCTTGAGGTCCGTGGCGCCGGGCAGAGGCGTGATCAGGATGCCGCCGGTCTCGGTCTGCCACCAGGTATCGACCACCGGCGAGCGCTCGTCGCCCACGACCCGGTAGTACCAGCTCCAGACCTCCGGATTGATCGGCTCGCCAACCGTGCCCAGCACCTTCAGGCTGGCGCGCGAGGTCTTGGTCACCATCTCGTCGCCAGCCCCCATCAGCGAGCGGATCGCCGTCGGCGCGGTGTAGAAGATGTTGACCTTGTGCTTGTCGATCACCTGCCAGAAGCGCGACGCGTCCGGATAGTTGGGCACGCCCTCGAACATCAGCGTCGTCGCGCCGTTGGCGAGCGGCCCGTAGACGATGTAGCTGTGGCCGGTCACCCAGCCGACATCCGCCGTGCACCAGTAGACGTCGCCGTCATGGTAGTCGAAGACGTATTCGTGGGTCATCGAGGCGTAGACGAGATAGCCGCCCGAGGTGTGCAGCACGCCCTTCGGCTTGCCGGTCGAGCCCGACGTGTAGAGGATGAACAGCGGGTCCTCGGCCTGCATCTCGGCCGGCGGGCAATCGGCGGAGACCGCCTCGCGCGCCTCGTGCCACCACACGTCGCGCCCGTCCTGCCAGGCCACCTCGCCGCCGGTGCGCTGGATCACCAGCATGGTCTTGACCGTCTGGCCGGCCTTCTCGGCGATCTCGCAGGCCCGGTCGGCATTCTTCTTCAGCGGCACCTTGCGGCCCCCGCGCAGACCCTCGTCGGCAGTGATCAGCACATCCGATTGCGCGCCCTCGATCCGGCCGCCCAGCGCGTCCGGCGAGAACCCGCCGAACACCACCGAATGGATCGCCCCGATCCGGGCACAGGCCAGCATGGCATAGGCCGCCTCGGGCACCATCGGCATGTAGATGGTGACCCGGTCGCCTTTCCGGACGCCGCGATCCTTCAGGACATTGGCCATGCGCGACACCTCCTCGTGGAGCTGCCGGTAGGTGATCACCTTGGAATCGGCCGGGTCGTCCCCCTCCCAGAGGATGGCCGTCTGGTCGCCGCGGGTTTCCAGATGCCGGTCGATGCAATTGGCGGCGACGTTGAGCGTGCCGTCCTCGAACCAGCGGATGTCGATATTGCCGGGTGCGAAGGAGGTGTTCTTCACCCGCTCATAGGGCTTGATCCAGTCGAGGCGCTTGCCGTGCTCGCCCCAGAAGCCGTCCGGGTCCTCGACGCTGCGACGGTACCAGTCCTGGTACTGATCGTCCGTCAGCTTCGCCCGCGCCTTCCACTCGTCCTTGACGTGGATCGTGCTCATGCTTTCGCCTCCCGCAGTATCGCCGGAACAGGTCCGGCATTTGGAGGCAATCTAGGGTGAAAGCGCCGGAAGGGTCCAGTTCGCCGCTGTCATACTTTCGCGGGGCAAGGGCACGCGGCGCACCGCCTAGCCGAACAGGCCGATGGTCACACTCATGATGACCAGGACACCGAGCCAGTGCCCGGCATTCAGATAGGTTAGCCGGCGCGGCCGGGCTTCGTAGGAGTGATCGACGACCATCGCGGTGAGAACGAAACCAGCCCAGGCGAGAATACCGGTGATCAGCGCGTTGCCGACGGTGACCGGACCGATATGACCGACCAGCCCCGCCAGGACGCCGGCCATCACCAGTTCGGCGATGAAGACGATCGCCAGCGGACCGGGTTTCAGCGCCGGTCGGCCCTCATAGCCGCTCGCCGTCATCCAGGATTTCTCGAGAGCGCGGTGCCAGCCGAAACCGAAGGCAAATGCGAGGAGGGCGGCGATCAGCACGCCGAGCGGGCTGAAGTTGGAAAATCCCATGGCGTGATCCTTCGCTGGCCTTGGCAATCCTGCCCGTAACGAGCGAAGCCGCCGGCGGTTTCATGCGGTGGCGAAGACAACGCCGCTCGACGGTTTGCCTGGCGGACCCCAGCCGGTGAGGGCAGGGGAGCCTGGAACCTCAGCCATAGTCACGGGCGCCAAAGATCGCCGAGCCGACGCGCACGGAGGTGGCGCCGAAGCCGATGGCGATCTCGTAGTCGCCCGACATGCCCATCGACAGCTTCTCCACCCCGGCCTCGGCGGCGATCTTCTCCAGCAGCGCGAAATGCGGCCCCGGCTTCTCGTCGGCCGGCGGAATGCACATCAGCCCCTCGATCGTCAGGCCATGCTCGCTGCGGCAACGCTCGACGAACGTCACGGCCTCCGTCGGCGCGATGCCGGCCTTCTGGTCTTCCTCGCCGGTGTTGACCTGCACATAGAGGCGGGGATGGCGGTCCTGCTTGGCCATCTCCTTGGCGAGTTCTTTTGCGATCTTCTCGCGGTCAACGCTCTCGATCACGTCGAACAGCGCCACCGCCTCGCCGGCCTTGTTCGACTGCAGCGGCCCGATCAGCCGCAATTCGATGTCCGGGAAGCGTTCGCGCAGCGCCGGCCATTTGGCCTTGGCCTCCTGCACCTTGTTCTCGCCGAAGATCCGCTGGCCGGCTTCCAGCACCGGCAGGATCGTCTCGGCGTCATGGGTCTTGGACACCGCCACGAGGGCCACCGCGTCGTCCGCGCGCCCTGCCTCCCGCGCGGCCCGCGCAATCGCCTGTCGCACCGTCTCCAGCCGCTCCAGCAGCGCTTCGTTCATGCCGTCTCCTTCCGGTGGGCCGTCAGCGCCGCACCTGCATCACTATCGCCGCAATCGGCGGAATTTCCGCCCCGTCATGTTGAACGCAGGCGTGACAACAGAGTAAGTCAAGCCGCATCCCCCATTCGCCTGCCGGTCGAGATCCGGCGGGACCAGCATCCCGATCGGCCGCATGACCACAGAACGCTACAATCCCCGCGCATCCGAACCTCGCTGGCAGACCGCCTGGAACGAGGCGAAGCTGTTCGAGACCCAGACCGACGCGCCGGGCGAAAAGTACTACGTCCTCGAGATGTTTCCCTATCCCTCGGGCCGCATCCATATGGGCCATGTGCGCAATTATGCCATGGGCGACGTGGTCGCGCGCTACCGCCGGGCCAAGGGTTTCAACGTGCTGCATCCGATGGGCTGGGACGCCTTCGGCATGCCGGCCGAGAACGCCGCGATGCAGAACAAGGTGCATCCGCGCGAATGGACCTACCAGAACATTGCGACCATGCGCGGCCAGTTGAAGTCGATGGGTCTGTCGCTGGACTGGTCGCGTGAATTCGCGACCTGCGACGTAGAATACTACCATCGCCAGCAGATGCTGTTCCTCGACTTCCTGGCCAAGGGCCTGGCCTATCGCAAGAAGTCCAAGGTCAATTGGGATCCGGTCGACATGACCGTGCTCGCCAACGAGCAGGTGATCGACGGCAAGGGCTGGCGTTCGGGCGCCGATGTCGAGCAGCGCGAACTGACCCAGTGGTTCTTCCGCATCACCGATTTCGCCGACGACCTGCTCTCGGCCCTCGACCATCTGCCGGGCTGGCCGGAGAAGGTCCGGCTGATGCAGAAGAACTGGATCGGCAAGTCCGAGGGCCTGCTGGTGCGCTGGGCGCTGGACGCCGCAACGAAGCCCGAGGGCTTCGACGACGTCACCGTGTTCACGACGCGGCCCGACACGCTGTTCGGCGCCTCCTTCGTGGCCGTCGCCGCCGACCATCCGCTGGCCGCCAGGGCCGCCGAGACCAATCCCGAGCTGCAGGGCTTCATTGCCGAATGCCGGCGTCAGGGCACCTCCGCCGCGGCGCTGGAGACGGCCGAGAAGAAGGGCATGCCGACGGGGATTTCCGTCACCCATCCCTTCGACCCGGAATGGAAGCTGCCGGTCTATGTCGCGAATTTCGTGCTGATGGATTACGGCACCGGCGCGGTCTTCGGCTGCCCGGCCCATGACCAGCGCGATCTCGACTTCGCCCGCAAATACGATTTGCCGGTACGCGCCGTCGTCTTGCCCCAGGGCGCCGATGCCGAGACCTTCGATGTCGGCACCGAGGCCTATGTCGGCGACGGTACGATCTGCCGCTCGGACTTCCTCGACGGCCTGTCGCCGGACGCCGCCTTCGACGCCGTCGCCGAGCGGCTGGAGGCCACCACGCTGAACGGCCGGCCCCAGGCCGAGCGCCAAATCAATTTCCGCCTGCGCGACTGGGGCATCTCGCGCCAGCGCTATTGGGGCTGCCCGATCCCGGTCCTGCATTGCGAGGCCTGCGGTGTCGTGCCGGAAGCCCGCGAGAACCTGCCGGTGAAGCTGCCGGACGACATCGATTTCGAAAAGCCCGGCAATCCGCTGGACCGCCATCCGACCTGGCGCGACGCCACCTGCCCGCAATGCGGCGGCAAGGCGAAGCGCGAGACCGACACGATGGACACCTTCGTCGATTCCTCGTGGTATTTCGCCCGTTTCACGGCGCCGCAGGCGCATGAGCCGACCGATCCGCAGGCCGCCAATGCCTGGCTGCCGGTCGACCAGTATATCGGCGGCATCGAGCACGCGATCCTGCATTTGCTCTATTCGCGTTTCTTCGTGCGGGCGATGCGCGAATGCGGCCATGTCGCTCTCGACGAGCCCTTCAAGGGCCTGTTCACGCAGGGCATGGTGGTCCACGAGACCTATCGCGACGGCCGCGAATGGGTCGCTCCGGTGGACGTGGCGATCGCCGAAGGCGAGGGGACCCGCACCGCGACGCGCCTGTCGACCGGCAGCCCGATCGAGATCGGCGGCATCGAGAAGATGTCGAAGTCGAAGAAGAACGTCGTCGACCCGGACGACATTATTGCCTCTTACGGCGCCGACACGGCCCGCTGGTTCATGCTGTCGGATTCGCCGCCGGACCGCGACGTGATCTGGACCGAGGCCGGCGTCGAGGGCGCCCACCGCTTCGTCCAGCGCCTGTGGCGCCTCGTCTCCGAGACCGCGCCGCGTATTGCCGGTGCCGACGCCAGCCCGCAGAGCGAGGACGAGGCGGTGCTGACCATCCGCCGCGCCGCCCACCGCGCCGCGGCCGGCGTCGCCGACGACATCGAGCGCCTCGGCTTCAACAAGGCCGTCGCCCGCATCTACGAACTGGTCAACACGCTGGCCGCGTCGGTCTCCGGTGTCGCGGCCGACAGCGACCCGGCGTTGAAGGCCGCGGCCCGCGAAGCGCTGACCATCCTGGTGCGCCTGATCGCCCCGATGATGCCGCATCTGGCCGAGGAATGCTGGACGACCCTGGGCATGATGGGTCTCGCCGCAGCGGCCCCTTGGCCCGACGTCGACCCGGCGCTCCTGAAGGACGACAGCATCACCATGCCGGTCCAGATCAACGGCAAGAAGCGCGGCGACTTGACCGTACCGGCTTCGGCCGGCAAACCTGATATCGAACAGGCGGCGCTGGCGCTCGACGTCGTGCAGGCAGCGCTGGCCGGCAATTCGCCGAAGCGCGTCGTGGTCGTCCCCGGGAGAATCGTCAATGTCGTTCTTTGATGCGGGCCGGCCTCGCGCTCTCGCGGCGCTCTGTCTCCTCGCCGGTGGCCTTGCCCTGTCGGGCTGCACCGGGCGGCCGCTTTATGCCGGCGGCCTGACCACCGATGTCATGGCGCCGGACGGGCAGCTCGTCTCCCTGCGCGGGCGGATCGCCGTCTCCGAAGCCGGCAATCGCACCATCCAGATCGTCCGCAACGCCCTGTTGTTCCGGTTGAACCAGGGCACGCGGGTGAGTGAGCCGCTCTATACCGTCGCCCTCAGCGGCAGCGGCAGCGAGATCGGCATCGCGGTCGAGCCGGGCGGGCAGGCGGCGGCGTCGCTCTACTACATGAGCGCCAGCTACACCCTGACCCGGAACTCCGACGGCACCGTACTGGCCACCGGCACGCGCACCGAGACGGTGCCCTTCGACCGCACCGGCCAGCTCTATCAGAGCCAGCGGGCGGTGATCGACGCGCGCGACCGGGCCGGCAAGGCCGTCGCCGGACAGATCGAACTGGAAATTGCCCGTGCGCTGACCAAGGCCGGCGTGTAGACACGTCCCCAGGCGAAACGCCGGCAGGGCAGGCGGTCCAAGGCGGCCCCCTGCCGGCGCAACAGGGACCTTTTCATGGCGCAGAAGAAACCCGGCGAGGTCGAGGCGTTCCTGTCGCGGCCCGACTTCTCCTATCCGGTCATCCTCCTCTACGGCCCCGATCCCGGCCTCGTCTCCGAGCGTTCCGAGAAGGTCGCCGAGCTCTCCGGCGTCGACCGCAGCGATCCCTTCGCCGCCGTAACGCTGGCCGCCGACGAGCTGGAGAAGGACATCGGCCGCCTCTATGACGAGGCGCAGACCGTCTCGATGTTCGGCGGCACCCGCCTCATCCGCGTGCGCGGCGCGGGCAATGGCAAGTCCCTGGCCGAAGCCGTGGCGGAGCTCTCGGCAAAGAAGCTCGACGGCGCCATCGTCATTCTGGAAGCCGGCGATCTCAAGAAGAGCTCGGCCCTGCGGGCCAATGCCGAGCGCGGCAAGTTCGCCATCGCCTTGCCCTGCTACCAGGACGAGGGGCGGGCGATCGACAAGATGATCGACGAGGAGATGCGCGAGAGCGGTCTGACCATCGGCCGCGAGGCGCGGGACGAATTGCGCGCGCGCCTCGGCGCCAACCGCATCGCCTCACGGGGCGAGATCCGCAAGCTCTGCCTCTACGCGCTGGGAACGTCATCGGTGACCGAGGAAGACGTGCGCGCCATTGTCGGTGACGTCTCGGCCGATACGCTGGAAGAGACCATTGATGCCGCGGCCAGCGGCGAGGTGCGGCGGTTGCCGCATTTGATCGACCGGCTGGTCTCGGCCGGCACCGCCACCTTCCAGCTTCACCAGCAGCTCTTGCGCTATTTCCAGCAATTGCAGACCATGCGGGAGATGGTCGAGAAGGGCGGCGAGCCCGTCGGCCGCGTGGTCGAGCGGCGCCGCCCCCACTTCCGACGCAAGCACGCCATGGAGGTCGCCCTTTCGGCCTGGCCGCTCGACGCGATCACAATCATCCTGCAGCGAATCGACGCCGATATCCTGGCCAGCCGCAAGGAAGGCGGGCTGGCGCTGACGATCACCCGCCAGACCCTGCTCGACGTCGCCGTCGAAGCGGCCCGTCTCCGCACGCGCCACTGATTCACGGATCATCGCGGCGGAATAGCCAGCCAAGACAGCACCTTACCCGCGTACGCAGCAGCCATACGCGGGATGTTTCACGTGAAACGTGGCGTCCGCACCTTGCTACAGATCGCGCGTACGCGCCGTCTCGGAGCCGCGCTGGACCCGCGTCTGGAGGAGACCGCAAATTTCGTCGAGCTGCTCCAGATCGGCATATTCGATCCGGATCGACCCGCCTTCGCCCTTGACGTCGATCTCGACCGGCATGCCCAGAAGCTCGGCCAGCAGCCGCTCCAGCGCCAGTGCGTCAGAATCCTTCTCGGGCGCGGGCTTCGGCGGGCTCTTGCCGCCGGACGCCTTCTTGGGCTTCGCGGTCTCACCCGCCGCAGGCTGGCGCGCCAGCTCCTCGGCCTCGCGCACGCTGAGGCCGCGCGAAACGATCTGCTTGGCCACGGACACCGGGTCCTCGGCCGTGACGACCGTGCGCGCCGCGCCCGGCGACAGCGTCCCGCTGGCCACCATTGTGCGGACTTCCTCGGGAAGCTTCAGAAGCCGCAGCGTATTCGCCACATGGCTGCGGCTCTTGCCCAGCACATCGGCGAGATCGGCCTGGGTATAGCCATGCTCGTTGATCAGCATCTCGTAGCCCAGCGCTTCCTCGACCGCGTTGAGGTCAGCGCGCTGAACGTTCTCGATGATGGCGATTTCCAGCGACTGGCGGTCGCCGATCTCGCGCATGACAACCGGAACTTCGGTGAGCCCCGCGGCGCGCGCGGCCCGCCAGCGGCGCTCGCCGGCGACGATCTCGAAACCGTCCGGCACGCCGGGCCGCGGCCGCACCAGCAGCGGCTGCACGACGCCGTGATTGCGCACAGACGCCGTCAGATCGTCGAGATCGGCCTCATGGAAGGTGCGCCGCGGATTGTTCGGATTCGGCGAAATCGCGTCGATCGGAATATGGCGCTCGGCCGGGATGGCCGGCGGTGCCGGCTGCTCGGCCTGGGCACCGAAACCCTGGCCGGGACGGGCAGGGGCGGATGCACCGGCCCCGATCAGCGAGGCGAGTCCACGCCCGAGACGCTGGCGCGACTTGTCTTCGTTCATCTTGGTCTCCCCGTTCCTCGGCGCGCCCGCGCCATCCCCGTCCGTTGCATCGGGGTTTCCGCCCGCCCTTCCGTGATCGCCATATCGGAAGTTGTTCATGCTGCCTGCAGCCCGCGTTCGCGCTGGATGATTTCCGAGGCCAGCCGGATATAGGCCTGGCTGCCCGGACATTTCATGTCGTAGAGGATCGCCGGCTTGCCGAAGGACGGCGCTTCGGAAACCCGCACATTGCGCGGGATGATCGTCTCGTAGACATGGTCGCCCATATAGGATCGCACGTCCCGCACCACCTGCGCGGCCAGATTGTTGCGACCGTCATACATGGTCAGCACAATGCCATGCAGGTCGAGCGTCGGGTTCAGCGAATCCCGGACCTGCTCGACCGTCTGCAGGAGCTGGCTGAGGCCTTCGAGTGCGAAGAACTCGCACTGCAGCGGCACGAGGATGGAATCGGCCGCGGCCATGGCGTTGATGGTCAGGAGGTTCAGCGACGGCGGGCAGTCGATCAGCACGAAGTCGAATTGCGGCGTCTCGACCTGGTGGAAATGCAGCGCGTCGCGCAGCCGGTAGGCGCGCCCAGTCGCACCGGCGATCTCCATCTCGAGGCCGAGAAGGTCCAGCGTCGACGGGATCAGGCTGAGATTGGGCACGGCCGTCGGCATGGCGGCCTCGGTGATCGAGGATGCCTCGGTCAGGACGTCGTAGGACGACACTTCGCGATTGTCGCGATCGACGCCCAGCCCGGTCGAGGCGTTGCCCTGGGGATCGAGGTCGATCAGCAGCGCACGCTTGCCGATCGCGGCCAGCGCCGTCGCAAGGTTGATGGCGGTGGTCGTCTTGCCGACCCCGCCCTTCTGATTTGCAATCGTGATGATCCGCATCGGCTGTCCGCTCATCGCATCCATCGATCCGCTCCCGCTCCGCCATCGAGCGGTGTCGGCTGCCGACCGGAGAGGACCGGTCCCGTCTCCGCCTGGGCTGCCGCCGCTCAGCGCGGCGCGATCTCGTCGATCTCGAGGACGACAGATCCGTCATCGAGGCTCGATTCATGCTTTATCATGCTGAATCGCCAATGGGCAGTCGCCGCATTAATTTCCTGTTCATGGTTGCGCCCCTTCTGGAAGAAGCAGCGCGTATCGACGCGGATATGCGGCGCCACAAGGGCGAAAAGCTCCGTCAACGATGCCAGCGCCCTGGCGGTCACGATATCGGCCTTGGCGAGCACGGCGCCGCAATCCTCGATCCGCGCCGCATGGGCCGTTCCGGTGAGGCCCAGATCGCGCTGAACCGCCCGCAGGAAGGCGATCTTCTTGCTGTTCGCCTCGACGAGATCGGCGCTGAGGCCGGGACGCACGGCGGCGATCACCAGTCCGGGCAGGCCCGCCCCCGAGCCCAGATCCACGCAGAAGCGGGCTTCGGGCAGAAGCCGCTCGAGGGCCAGCGAATCAGCGATGTGGCGGGACCAGACATCACCGATCGTCGCTGGAGCGACGAGGTTCATGCGGGTCTGCCATTCGGTCAGCAACGCAACGTAGCGGTCAAGTCGCTCGAGCGTTTCACGTGAAACATTATGTGTGGACAGGAACTCCGCCCGTCCGCGCTCCTGCGCGGCTGCCACATCGGCCGGACGCGGCTTCGGGGCCGACCGCGGCTTGTTCACCGGGCGTACGTAAGGCCTCGCCGGCTTTTCCGAATCACGGTCACGCCGCATGGGAGATCTCCACCCGGCGCAACGCGACCAGAATGATCGCCAGGGCGGCGGGGGTCATCCCGTCGATGGCCTCGGCCTCAGCAATCGACCCCGGGCGCCGGTCCGTCAGCTTCTGACGCAGTTCGTTGGAAAGGCCGACCATCGCCATATAGTTGAGATCCGCGGGGAGGGCCCGCTTCTCGTCCCGGCGCAGCCGCTCCTGGTCCTTGCGCTGACGGTCGAGATAGACGTCGTAAGCCGCTTCGATCTCGATCCGCTCCCGGATCTGACCGGAAAATTCGGCAAGCTCCGGCCAGACAATGGCGAGCCGATCCAGATCGACATCGGTCTGGGACAGGAGCTGCCAGGCCGACCGGCGACGGCCGTCGAGATTGACCGGCAGGCCATGACGCTGGGCTTCCGACGGCGTCAGGGTCGATGCTTCCAACCGCGTGCGCGCTGCTTCCAGCGCGGCTTCGCTCGTCTCGAACACCGTGCGGCGCTCGTCATCGATGATGCCCAGCGACAGGCCAAGCGGGGTCAGCCGCCGGTCGGCATTGTCGGCACGCAGCGACAACCGGAACTCGGCCCGCGACGTGAACATGCGATAGGGCTCCGAGACCCCAGTCCGGGTGAGATCGTCGATCATCACGCCGATATAGGCGTCGGCCCGGCCGATGGTGACGGCCACACTGCCGGCGGCCAGCATGGCCGCGTTCAGGCCGGCGATCAGCCCCTGTGCGGCAGCTTCCTCATAGCCGGTCGTGCCATTGATCTGGCCGGCCAGGAACAATCCTTCGGCGCGGCGCACGGCCAGCCGACGGTCGAGTTCACGCGGATCGACATGGTCGTATTCGATGGCATAGCCGGGCTTGCGCAGTTCGACCCGCTCAAGGCCGGGGATCGACCGCAGGAAGAGTGTCTGAACGTCCTCCGGCAACGAGGTCGACAGGCCATTCGGATAGATGGTGTCGTCGTCGAGGCCCTCCGGCTCCAGGAAGATCTGGTGACCGTCGCGATCGCCGAACTTGACGATCTTGTCCTCGATCGACGGGCAGTAGCGCGGACCGTTGCCGGCGATCTGTCCGGAGTACAGCGCCGAACGTCCGAGATTGTCGCGGATGATCGCGTGGGTCTCCGGCGTCGTCCGGGTGATCCCGCAATCGATCTGGCGATTGGCGATGGTCGTCGTCAGATAGGAGAAGGGCACCGTGACGTCGTCCGGCGCCTGACGGTCGAGACCGGCCCAGTCGATGGTGCGGCCGTCGAGCCGCGCCGGCGTGCCGGTCTTCAAACGGCCAAGCGTCAGTCCCAGGCGGCTGAGCGTTCCTGACAGGCCGGTCGAGGGGTCTTCGCCCATCCGACCGGCGGGGATCTTCTGGTCGCCGATATGGATCAGGCCGGAGAGAAATGTCCCGGTCGTCAGGACCACGGCGCGGCAGCTCATCGTCCGGCCGTCACCGAGAACGATCCCGGTGACCCGGTTCGCGTCGTCGAGGGTCAGATCGGCAACATCGCCCTCGATCACCTCAAGGCCCGACTGGGCACGAATGGCGGCCTGCATCGCCTCGCGATAGAGGCGGCGATCGGCCTGGGTGCGCGGGCCGCGCACGGCGGGTCCCTTGCGGCGGTTGAGCAGGCGAAACTGGATGCCGGCAGCATCGGCGACCTGGCCCATCAATCCGCCGAGCGCATCGATCTCGCGGACGAGGTGGCCCTTGCCGATCCCGCCAATGGCGGGATTGCAGCTCATCGCCCCGATTGTGTCGAAGCGGTGGGTGACGAGAGCAGTGCGGGCACCGGCGCGCGCGGCCGCGCTGGCCGCTTCGCAGCCCGCATGACCGCCGCCGATGACGACGACATCGAAAGAGTGTTCCATGGCGATGGGTAAAGACTGCGCCGTGCGGATCTGTCAATCCGGGCAACGTTGCGACGTAACGAAACCGGGTTCAGTGCGCCCTGTGGGCACTGGCCCGGTGTTCCACGTGAATCATTTGCCGATACAGAACTCGGAAAAGATGACTTCCAGCAAATCCTCGACCCCGACCTGCCCGGTGAGCGCGCCAAGCCGATGGCTGGTCCGGCGCAGGATCTCGGCGCGCACCTCCGCCGGCATGTCGGCCGCGGCCTGGAATTCGGTCAGAAGCCGCAATGCATCGCCGATCAGTTCCCGGTGGCGCGTGCGGGCAGGAACAACATCGTCGGGATCGCCCACGGCCGCCGCGGCGATATTCGCGATCCGGTCGACCAGGTCGGCGAGCCCTTCGCCGGTGCGGGTGGAGATCGCAAGATCGCAGCCGGGGTCGTGGAGTGGAGCGCCGCCGGTCAATTCGTCCTGATCGATCTTGGTGCGGATGGTCAGGATCGGCCGGGTGGATGCGGGCTGATCTTCGGGCGTCTCGTCCGGTGCTGGTTCCTGACCGGCAAGCATCAGCGGGTGTTTCACGTGAGTCATCAGCCCGCTCAGCCATTCCAGCGTCGTCGGGCCGGCATGCGGATCCACCAGCGCCAGGACGAGATCGGCCTCATCCATCGCCGCGCGCGCCCGCTCGATGCCCATCGCCTCGATCCGGTCGGCGGTTTCGCGGATGCCGGCGGTGTCCGAGAAGCGCACGGGGATGCCGCCGAGATCGAGGGTCGCCTCAATGACGTCTCGCGTGGTGCCGGGGATTTCCGTGACGATGGCGACCTCCCGGTCGGCGAGCGCATTCAGAAGGCTCGACTTGCCGGCATTGGGCGCGCCGACGATCGCCACCTTGAAGCCTTCGCGCAGGATCTCGCCGCGGTCGGCCTTGGCGAGATGCGTCCGCATGGCCTCGGCGATCACGGCCACCTGCCGCTCCACACCGCTGGCAACGTCGTCATCCACATCGCCTTCATCGGCAAAGTCGAAGGACGCCTCGATCATCGCCCGGGCATTGGTGAGATCGCGCATCCAGCCCTCGTAGAGGGCGCGCAGGGCGCCGCCGGCCTGGGCGACGGCCATGCGGCGCTGGGCCTCCGTGCTGGCTGCCAGGAGGTCGGCGAGGCCCTCGGCTTCGGTCAGGTCGATCTTACCATTCTCGAAGCCGCGCCGGGTGAACTCGCCTGCCGCTGCCAGACGCACGCCGGGAATGCTTGTCGCCGCATCCAGGAAGGCCGCCACGACGGCGCGCCCGCCATGCAGGTGGAATTCGACCAGATCCTCGCCGGTGACGCTGCCCGGGCCCGGGAAGAACAGCGCGATGCCCCGGTCGATCGTCCGGTCGGCGGCGTCGCGGAAGCGGCGCAGGCTGGCGCGGCGCTCCGGTGGCACCGATCCCGCCAGGCGCTCCATGACCCCTCGTGCGGCCGCACCGCTGACGCGCACGACGGCGACCCCGGCGGGCAGGGCGCCGGAGGAAAGGGCGGCGATGGTGTCGCTATGGGTCAAGCGGGGCCTCGATGGGCTCGATTCAGATGGTTGCGGGTTCAATGGCGAGCCGGGGCTGGACTGGGCCTCAGGCGACCCGAAAGATCACCGCGCCGGTCGCGCTGCGCAATTGCAGCGGCACGACTTCGAAGACATGCTTCGGCGTACCGGCCGCGGCCCACACAGCCGCATGCTGGAAGAGGTCCTCGTCCATATAGACGGAGAGCTCTGCCGTTGCACCGAGCGGCGAGACGCCGCCTATGGCAAAGCCGGTCGCGGAGCGGACGAAATCCGCGTCGGGGCGCTCAAGGGCCTCGCCTATGGTCTGGGCCGCCAATGCCTCGTCGACCCGATTGGCGCCGGATACCAGCAGCAGATAGGCCTTGCCGGTGTCCTTGCCGCGGAAGACCAGCGACTTGACGATCTGGCCGACACTGGCGCCGACCGCCTGGGCCGCCTCCTCGGCCGAGCGCGCAGAGCTGCGCGTTTCGACCACGGAAATCTTCAGTCCCTTGTCGATTGCCGCTGCCTCGACCCGTGCCACGGCTGCCGGTATCTCTCCCATTGTCATCCTCCCCCGATGCGTCTTGCCGTTTTCGGACCGGCGCGGAGCGGAATCAAGAGGCCTTTCGCGTGGCTCCTGTGCTGATGCGCGCTCCATACGAAAACGGCGACCGCTAGAGGTCGCCGTTTCACGTGAATCATGCCCTCGGCGTTCGATCAGGTGTTCATCTGATCGAAGAAATCGGCATTGGTCTTGGTCTGCTTGAGCTTGTCATTGAGGAACTCGATCGCGTCGGTCGTGCCCATCGGCGACAAGATACGGCGCAAGACGAAGATCTTCTGCAGATCCGCCTTCGGAACCAGGAGGTCCTCCTTGCGGGTGCCGGACTTGAGGATGTCCATGGCCGGGTAGATCCGCTTGTCGGCGACCTTGCGGTCAAGGACAATTTCCGAATTGCCGGTGCCCTTGAACTCCTCGAAGATGACCTCGTCCATGCGGCTGCCGGTATCGATCAGCGCCGTCGCGATGATGGTCAGCGAACCGCCTTCCTCGATATTGCGCGCCGCGCCGAAGAAGCGCTTCGGCCGCTGCAGGGCGTTGGCGTCGACACCACCGGTCAGCACCTTGCCGGAGGAGGGAACGACCGTGTTGTAGGCGCGACCGAGACGGGTGATCGAATCGAGGAGGATGACCACGTCGCGGCCGTGCTCGACCAGGCGCTTGGCCTTCTCGATGACCATTTCGGCGACGGCCACATGGCGCTGCGCCGGCTCGTCGAAGGTCGAGGAAACGACCTCCCCGCGCACCGAGCGCTGCATGTCGGTGACTTCCTCGGGCCGCTCGTCGATCAACAGAACGATGAGGTAGCACTCGGGATGGTTGGCCGTGATCGAATGGGCGATGTTCTGGAGCAGCACCGTCTTGCCGGTGCGCGGCGGGGCGACGATCAGGCCGCGCTGGCCTTTGCCGAGCGGCGCGACCAGATCGATCACCCGGGCCGACATGTCCTTCTTGCCGGTGGGCTCGTCGAGCTCCATCTTGAACCGCTCGTCGGGATAGAGCGGCGTCAGATTGTCGAAGTGGCTCTTGTAGCGGATCTTCTCCGGATTGTCGAAGTTGATCGTGTTGACTTTCAGAAGAGCGAAGTAACGCTCGCCTTCCTTGGGACTACGGATCGGGCCTTCGACAGTATCGCCGGTCTTCAACTGAAACTTGCGGATCTGCGACGGCGAGACATAGATGTCGTCGGGGCCCGGAAGATAGTTCGCCTCGGGTGAGCGCAGGAACGCGAAACCGTCCTGCAGGATCTCGACGACGCCTTCGCCGATGATCTCGACTTCCTGCGCCGCAAGCTGCTTGAGAATTGCAAACAGCAATTCCTGCTTGCGCAGCACGGAGGCGTTCTCGACGTCGTTCTCTTCGGCAAACGCGATCAGTTCCGGCGCGCTCTTGTTCTTCAGGTCCTGAAGTTTCATTCGGGAAAGGCTCTTTACGGGGTTCGTCCGGAAAGTTCTTCCAGACAATCAAGGCGGAGATGGGAAAACGCTGGGCCGGAAACGCGAACTGGTCTGCGGCGGGGGATCGACGCGGCGGAAACGTCGCGCATCGCCCAAAGGCGGGATGTAGGCGCTACACATAGACCGACAATCCCGGCAGCGCAAGGCGTTCGGCGACGTGTGGTGGTCGCGGCGAGGACGTCCGGGCGAAGGGCCTTCCGCACGCGGTCCGTGTCGGAGGCAGCAAGGATCAGCAGCGGCGGCGGCGGATCAGTCTCTTTCCGGGGCGGGCTTCAGTCGGAGCGCCCGCAACGCCGTTGCCACGACCTCGTCCGCCGGCAGATCGACGGACACCACGATTCCGTCCTCGTCGACCTGCAGCGGCTCGAGCGTGTCGAACTGCGACTTCAACAGGGACACCGGCATGAAGTGGCCCTGCCGGGTCGCCATGCGCCGGCCGACCAGATCGGGGGTGGCGGTCAGGCAGACGAAGCGCACGCGCGCATCGGCTTCGCGCAGGAGATCGCGATAGCTGCGCTTCAGGGCCGAACAGGTGACGACGGTGGACCGCCCGGCATGAGCCTCAGCGCTGATCCAGTCGCGGATGGACGCCAGCCAGGGTGCCCGGTCGGCATCGTCAAGCGGTGTGCCGGATTCCATCTTGGCAATATTGGCGGCGGGGTGAAACTCGTCCGCCTCGGCATAGGGCCAGGCCAGCATTTCGGCGAGGCCCGCCGCGGTGGTCGTCTTGCCGACGCCGGCGGGTCCCATCACCACGAGGCACGTTGGCCGGTCCATCTGCGTATCAGTCATCGATCCCTCGGGGCACGGTCGGCGTCGCGGCAGGCGATACGATTGCGACGACCCGTTTCGCACGGGTTTTGAGAAGAATGCGTCCAGCGTGACAGCATAAGACAGGGATCAGAACGGTTTCACCACGACGAGGATGACGATCACGATCAACAGGACGGTCGGCACCTCGTTCATGATCCGCCAATGGCGCGACGGCTTGGTGTTGGCGTCATTGGCAAAGCGGCGCACCGAAGCTGAGAAATAGCCGTGAACGCCGGACATCAGCACGACCAGTGCGATCTTGGCGTGCAGCCAGCCATTGCCGCCGGAAAACCAGCCGCCCCTCACCGCCAGCCAGAGGCCGGCGACCCAGGTCACGATCATCGCCGGGTTGATGATCGCCTTGAGCAGCCGCCGCTCCATGATCTTGAAGGTCTCGGACTGGGGCGTGCCGGTCGCAGCGTCCGCGTGATAGACGAACAGCCGCGGCAGATAGAGCATGCCCGCCATCCAGGCGATCACCGCCAGGATGTGCAGCGTCTTCATCCACAACAGGGCTTCCACCGGCACCAGCCAGAACACGGCGGTGATCACGGCGGCCATGACGGCGAGGGCGATAATGGCCTTCTTCATGCAACGATCCTTCGAGGCTGATGCAGCGTGCCTTCACTGAATGACGCCCGGGACGAGAGACCGGCGGCAGAGGGCCCCGCGACATAACCCGAAGCCCGCAGGCTTCCAAGTCCGGCGCGAGGCGCATGCCGCACAGCGAGGAACCTAGCCGCGGATGCGCTTCAACAACGCCTCGACATGGGCGATCGGCGCATCCGGGGTGATGCCGTGGCCGAGATTGAAGATCAGGGGCCCGTCACCCAGCCCTTCCAGGATCCGGTCGACGCCCTCGTCCAGCGCCTTGCCGCCGGCAATCAGCCGCAGCGGATCGAGATTGCCCTGGATCGCGCCTTCGGTCTGCAGCGCGCGCGCCTGGTCCATCGGCACCGTCCAGTCGAGACCGACGGCATTGACGCCGGTCTTCTGGCGATAGCCGTTCAGCAGCGAACCCGCGCCCTTGGCAAAGCCGATGATCTTGGCGTCCGGCACTGCTGCGCGGACCTTCTCGACCATCCGCGCGACGGGCTTGACCGCATAGGCCTCGAAGGACGCCTCATCGAGAACGCCGGCCCAGGAATCGAAGATCTGGACGCAGTCGGCACCGGCCTGAAGCTGCCGGATCAGATAGTCGGCGCCCATCTCGGCGAGGAGATACAGAAGCTGCTCCATCTCGTCGGGATGGCGATAGCCGAACAGCCGTGCCGGCGCCTGGTCGGGCGTACCGTGGCCGGCGATCATGTAGGTCGCCACTGTCCAGGGCGCGCCGCAGAAGCCGATCAGCGACGTCTCTTCGGGCAGTTCCTTGCGCAGCCGCGCCACCGTCGCGATCACCGGTGCCAGATGCGTGTCGGCGCGGCTCGGATCGAGGCGGGCGATCTCGTCGGGGCGGATCGGCGTCAGCTTCGGTCCCTCGCCCTGCACGAAATGCAGGCCGCGATCGAGCGCGTCGGGGATGACTAGAATGTCGGAGAACAGGATCGCCGCGTCGAATCCGAAGCGTCGGATCGGCTGAAGCGTCACTTCCGTCGCAAAGTCGGGATTGTAGCAGAGCTCGAGGAAGCCCCCGGCCGTCTGACGGGTGGCCCGATATTCCGGGAGATAGCGACCGGCCTGCCGCATCAACCACACCGGAGGGGGGAAGATGCGTTCGCCTTCCAGGACACGGACAAGCTTGCGCGTCTTCATCAGGTCAGGGCTCCCATTAAAAAAGAAAGATTTCTTTCAGATGAGTCTTTTGATTCTATGACTCGGTGGATTGCAGGAATTCACAGGGTCCCGCCTAGATGGAGCCCTTAGCAGGATCGTCCACAGGCCGGAATGCCGCATCGTGTCGTCAGGGGACAATCCCAGGGACGATCGCCGGATCCGATCGGTCTATCAGCAGTTTGCGTCCTGACCCATTGGGCGCCCTGCCTGGGGATGAGTTTGGGATGACGCGGGACGAATCGCTTTTGTCCCCAGTCTTCCGCAATCGCCATGCCCAAGCGGATCCTGTCGCCAATTGTGGACAAGACAGGGGTTTGTCACCGGCCTGACGGATGGCGTCTCCGACCGGTCGACTACTCCCGCACAACCCACAGGCTGCGAAGAATCCCGGGAGGGAATCGGCTTCGCCCTTGTGCCGGTGGGGAGAATCGAGTCCGGCGCCCTCCATGGCAATTCTGCCGGTCAGCGGCTATCAGTCGGGCCGTACGTGACGAAACCGGTACAATGGGATTCACATGTCCAAGGGCATCGTGCTCGCCTCGAGCAGCGTTCACCGCCGCGAGCTACTGAAGAACGCCGGCATCGATTTCACCGCCGAATCCAGCGATCTCGACGAGCGCGCCATCGAGGCGCCGCTCCTGGAATCCGGCGTCGGGCCTGAGGATGTCGCCGCGATCCTCGCCGAGGCCAAGGCGACGGACGTGTCGGAGCGCCATCCGAACGAGATCGTCATCGGGGCGGACCAGACGCTGTCGCTGGGCGACGAGGTCCTGCACAAGCCTGCCAATATGGAAGAGGCGCGGCGCACGCTTCTGAAACTGTCCGGCCGTACCCATCAGCTCAACAGCGCCGTGGTGCTGGTGGAGGCCGGCAAGGTCACCTGGAGGCACGTCGCCACGGCGACAATCACCCTGCGCGCGCTCGATCCCGGTTTCGTCGGACGTTATCTCGCCCAGGCCGGCCGCAAGGCGACCACCAGCGTCGGCGCCTACCAGATCGAGAAGGAAGGCATCCAGCTGATGGAGCGGATCGAGGGTGACTATTTCACCATCATCGGCCTGCCGCTGTTGCCCTTGTTGAAGGAATTGCGGGAGCGCGGCGAAATCGATGGCTGATGCGGACTGGACGCCGAAACCCTATGTCAGCGGTGCCGAGCGCCCGCGCGGCGAAGGCTCGATCTTCGATCCGAACGTGACGCCCGCCAGGACCGAAGGCCCGCGCGCCTTTGTCACCGGCTGGCCGGTCTGGCATTCCCGCTCTCCGGCCATCCATCGCAGCTGGCTGAAGGAATTCGGCTTGCCCGGTTCCTACGAGCGGGTGGGGGTGCCGCCCGAGGAGATCGGCGAATTCCTCAAGACGCTGCGCCGCCAGGGCTATGTCGGCGGCAACGTCACCATTCCCCACAAGCTGGCGGCGCTCGAAGCCGTGTCCCGCCGCGACGCCGCGGCCGAGGCGATCGGCGCGGTCAACACGATCTGGTTCGAGAAGTCCGGCCGCATGGTCGGCGGCAACACCGATGCCTATGGCTTTGCCGCCAATCTCGACGAAAGGCTCCCGGGCTGGGCAGACGCGGAGGTCGCCACCGTGCTGGGGGCCGGCGGCGCCTCCCGCGCGGTGATCTTCGCGCTTCTGAAGCGTGGCGTGAAACAGGTGCGGGTCGTCAACCGCACCATCGAACGGGCCGAGGAACTCGCCGCCCGCTTTGGCCCACGCGTCTCCGCCCATGCCGAGTCCGAACGCAAGACGCAGCTCGCGGCTGCCGACCTTCTGGTCAATACGGTGCCGATCCCGGCGCCCGATCCCGACGACGAGACGCCCGACTGGTTCGCGCCGCGGCTGCCGGATCTCTCGGCCCTCCGCGACGGTGCCCTCGTGACCGATATCGTCTATGTGCCTCTGATGACTCCGATTCTCGCCGCCGCGGCGGAGCGGGGGTTGCGCCATTGCGACGGTCTCGGCATGCTGCTGCATCAGGCGGTGCCCGGTTTCGAACGCTGGTTCGGCCAGCGGCCGGAGGTCTCCGAGACCCTACGCGCCCGGATCGTCACCGACATCGAAAACGGCGTATGAGCAGAAATTCTGCGATTCATACACATCGACCGACATGCGGTTTAGCGCACTTCTGGTGCTGCCGATGATCGTGCTCGGCCTCACCGGCTCCATCGGCATGGGCAAATCCACCACCGCGGCGATGTTCGCGGAACAGGGCGTGCCCGTTCACGATGCCGACGCCGCCGTTCATCGCCTCTATGCCGGACGCGCCGCGCCTCTGATCGAGGCCGCCTTTCCCGGCACCGTCGTCGACGGGGTAGTGGATCGCAAGGCGCTGTCGGCGAGCGTCGTCAACGATCCGGAGGCGATGCGCCGCCTGGAAGCGATCGTCCATCCGCTGGTCGGCGAGGAGGAGCGCGCCTTCCTGGACGGCGCCCGCCAGTCCGGCAAGGCGCTGGCGGTCCTCGACATTCCGCTGCTGTTCGAAACCGGCGCCGACAAGCGGTGCGACAAGACCTTGGTCGTGACCGCCAGCCCGGAGATCCAGCGTGAGCGCGTGCTTGCCCGCCCGGACATGAGCGAGGCGAAGTTCGCGGCGCTGATGGCGCGCCAGATGCCCGACGCCGACAAGCGCGAACGCGCCGACTATGTCATCGACACCGGCAACGGCATGGAGGCCGCGCGCCTCGCCGTGACGGCCATCATCATGCGCCACGCCGCCGGCTGACGCCGTTCGCGGTCGCCGCTCCGTCAGGCGGCCGCGACGAGACGGGCCGGCTTCGCGGCGGCGGCATGGACAGCCACGCGGTTGCGACCCTCGCGCTTGGCCCGGTAGAGCGCGTCATCCGCCCGCGCGATGGCGTCCTGCGCCGGTTCGGCGCCCTGCAGCATCGCCACCCCGAAGCTTGCGCTCAGAGCGTGCCCGTCGTCGATGGCGGGATCCCGCCAGGCATGGAAGGCCAGCCGGATCGCCTCGGCCGCGCTTGCCGCGGCGTCGAGGGTCGCGCCGGGCAGCAGCAGCGCGAACTCCTCGCCGCCCAGCCGGCCGGCCGTTCCTTCGGTCCGCAAGAGGATCTCGGCAAAGCCCTGGATGACACGATCGCCGACCGGGTGGCCGTAGCGGTCGTTGACCGTCTTGAAGTGATCGATGTCGCAGACGATGATCGCGGCGCCAGCGAGGCCGGCCTGTGCTGCCACGCGCTCGAAGGCCGTCCGGTTGAGGAGATCGGTGAGGTCGTCTCGCTCGCTGCGGATGCGATAGCGCCGGATCACATTGCCGACGATGCGGGCGATGATGAGCAGCACCGCGGCGGGAGCCAGCAGTCCCGAAACCAGCATCAGTGCCCGCTCCAGATCGCTCTGGGCGATATTCGCGATCGGCGTCGTTCCCTCGAAGAGTAGCGGGAACAGCGGCATCCGCACGATCAGCAACGCAGCCATCCCCGCAAGCGCGACCAGGAGGCCGGTCTCGACGACGCCGCGGCCCTTGAGGCGCCAGAGGCAGAGGATCGCGTCGCCCAGCGCCAGCAGCGCCGCGAACTGGAAGGGCAGGGTCTGAAGGATCGGTGCGGCATTCCCGGCGAGGAGCAAGAGCGACATCGCCGTCAGGCCGGCGATCGCCATCCACAGGGGCCGGGGCGACAGGCCAAGGCCGAGCGCCCGCCGAACCGATTGGGTGACACAGGAATAGGCGGCCGGAATCAGCATTGTCACCGCCGCCATGGCGGCAATCGAGCCGCCGTCGATCCCGAGGACGACGGTTTCAACGGCGCCGCAGGTCAGGCCAGCGGCGAGCCATACCAGCGCCGACTGACCGCGCAGGCCCAGATGGATCAGACCGCAGAGGAGCGCGAGCGAGGCGACGACCCCGAAAATGACCGCGTGCAGACTGACTGCCACATCCAATGCCCGTTCTCCCCTGATTGCATTTCGCAACTGACGCTAAGACGCTGCGACTTGCGCGGGTCTTGCGAGGGGGTCGGTCATCGCGCAGGCCGGTGCCGATGATCGCCCCGGCACGTTCGGCACAGACTTCACACAGTAAGAACGAAAAGTGAACATACGCTGAAGCTCGGGGATACTTCGAACGGATGCCGGCAAGCTCTTGTCTCGGCTCTTCCGGTCACGGAAAAGGGGCGGTCAGCGGGAGCCTTCATGCGCGAAATCGTCTTCGATACCGAAACCACCGGCCTCGACCCGGATGTCGAGCGGGTCATCGAGATCGGCGGGGTGGAATTGTGGAACCACATTCCGACTGGCAAGAACTACCACGCCTTCATCCGTCCGGCCGGCCGCAAGGTCGACCCGGCCGCCTTCGACGTGCACGGCATTTCCGACGACTTCCTGGCCGACAAGCCGCTGTTCTCCGAGATCGCCGACGAGTTCCTGGAGTTCTTTTCCGGCGCCAAGCTGATCGCCCACAACGCCGCCTTCGACGTGCGTTTCCTCAATGCCGAACTGAAGCGCATCGACCAGCCGCCGATCGACCCGAGCGTCGTGATCGACACCCTGCCCATGGCGCGGCGCAAGTTCCCCATGGCGCCGGCGACGCTCGACGCGCTCTGCTCGCGCTTTTCGGTCGACACGTCGCGCCGCGACAAGCATGGCGCTCTGCTCGATTCCGAGCTTCTGGCGGAAGTCTATATCGAGCTGATCGGCGGCCGGCAGGCGGCACTGGGCCTGGCGGTCGAGGAAGATGCGCACGAGGACGCCGACGGCAATGTCTGGCGGATCGCGCCGCGGCCCGTGCCGCTGCCGCCGCGCCTGTCGCAGGACGAGATCGCCCGGCACCGTGCCTTCGTCTCCACCCTCGGCGACGAGGCGATCTGGTGGAACTATCTGGAGGGGCCGGAGGCCGAGGCGTCCGCGAGCTGAGCCCGGCCGCATTCCCAAGAATGCCCTGCCATGAAAAACGCCGGCAGACCCGATGGGCTGCCGGCGTAATCTTGCGTTCTGACAGCGCAGCTTAGCTCGGCTGAACCTGCTGGCGGGCGCGCTCTTCGGCCATGCGCTGCTGGAACAGCTGGGCGAAGTCGATCGGGTCGATCATCAGCGGCGGGAAGCCGCCATTGCGGGTGATGTCGGCCATCACCTGGCGCGCGAAGGGGAACAGCAAGCGCGGGCACTCGATGAACAGCACCGGCAGGAGATGCTCCTGCGGGAAGTTCTGCAGCTTGAAGACGCCGCCATATTCCAGCTCGACGGCGAACATCATCTCTTCGCCTTCGCCGGCCTTGGCGTTCAGCGTCAGGCGCACGTCGTAGTCGCCGTCCGAACCCTGGATCGGGTTGGCACCGACATTGACGCCGATATTGATGTTCGGCGCCTTGGTCTGGCCGCGCAGGACGCCCGGTGCATTCGGGCTCTCGAAGGAGAGGTCGCGAATATACTGCGTCAGGATGTTGATGCGGGGCGGGTTGGCGTTCTCGTCGCCGCCGGCGCCATTGCCGCCATTCGTCGCATTCAGATCGTTGGTCTCGGACATGGTCTGCTCCCGTATCGCTGATGACCCGGCAGGGCCGGCGCCTGTTCGCGCGCTCGTGCCGGGTGAAGAGCCGGAGGGGCCGACGGTCCGTCCGGCAGGAAAAACACGGGGGCGAGCGCTATCACGCGGGGGGCATCAGAACAAGACGATCCGCGGCCGGGCGCAAGCGGCCCGGCATCTGCGTCACCCGCTCAATGCAGGCGGCGGCCGTTGGTCCCGCCGTCGCCATCCTCCGGCTCGTGCCAGGGCGACGCCGGATCGGGCCCGCGGCGAAATTCCTCGCCCGACAGATCAACAACGTCGGGACCCGCCGAGTAAGGCGGTTCGCGGCGCGGCTGCCCGCCCATGCCGGACTGGAAGCTGTTCTGGCCGACGACGACGACGCGGGACTTCAGGAAGTCGAAGATGCGCGAGCGGACGCCCGGCACGAACAGGAGGAAGCCGAGCGCGTCGGTGACGAGGCCCGGGGTCAGCAAGAGGACGCCGGCCATGGCGATCATCACGCCGCTGACCAGATCGCGTCCCGGCACCCGTCCGGCGCCGATTTCCGTCTGGATGCGGGCCAGCGTCGAGATGCCCTGCTGTTTCAAGAGGATCGAGCCGATCACGGCGGTCAGGATGACGAGACCCAGCGTCGGCCACAGGCCGATGGCATTGCCCACCAGGATGAACACCGCGATCTCCAGGATCGGGATGGCGAGCAGCAGAAAGGGTATCAGGGCGAAGGGCATGGTCCGTCTTCTCCTTGCGCGGCCGTTCGATGGCCAAAACCCGCCTATGCGGGCCCGTGGCCGGGCATGTGCGGTTTGGCCGCCGCCTCGGGACATAGGAACTGCGGAAACAAATTTGAATGCGCCGCCCCTCGTCTCTATATGACGGCGAATGACTTGACCGGCCATTAGGGGTGACGACGCGCAATGAGTTTTGGGACGATCTTCTTTATCATTGTTGCGGCGATCGTCCTGTTTCAGCTGCGAAGCGTTCTGGGCAAGCGTACGGGCAGCGAGCGCCCGCCCTTCGACCCCTATTCGCGCCGGGATGCGCCGCGCGACGACGCGGCCCGCAACGACAATGTCGTGACGCTGCCCAACCGCCGCGGCGGCACCGAGATCGAAGGCGAGGCGGCGCCGGCGGCGACGCCCTACGAGGCGATCGACAAGGTCGCCAAGCCGGGCACCCCGGTCAATGCCGAGCTGCGCCGGATCCGCGACGCCGATCCTTCCTTCGACCCGAAGGAATTCCTGGATGGCGCCAAGGTCGCCTATGAAATGATCGTGACCGGCTTTGCCGATGGCGACCGCAAGCTTTTGAAGAACCTCCTGTCGCCGGATGTCTACCAGGGCTTCGAGCAGGCGATCAGCGAACGCGAGCAGCGCGACGAGCGCATGCAGTTCTCCTTCGTCGGCATCGACGACGCCACCATTGTCTCCGCCGAGCAGAAGGACCGTGAGGCGATGGTCACCGTGCGCATCGTCGCGCAGATCATCTCGGCCGTCCTCAAGCCCGACGACACCGTGGTCGACGGCGACCCGGAGACGGTCGTCGAGGTCAAGGACGTGTGGACCTTCGCCCGCGACACGCGCTCGCGCGATCCGAACTGGAAGCTGGCCGGGACCGAGTCCGAAGACGCGTGAGCCGGAGCGGCGACGATGACGGCATTCGTTCGCCGGCAATGGTCCGATCTGGAAGGCTGGGACGGCGCTGATCATGCAGCGGCGCTGTCGGCCTTCCGCGCCAGCGCCGCCCGGCTCGAACAGGGCAGTTTTCCCACCGGTTCGCTCGGGATCGACGCCGAGGCTTTTGCCGAGGCCGCCCGCGCCGCGCTGAAGCCGGCCGGTGCGCTGGGCCAGGCGGAGGCCCGCGCTTTCTTCGAACGCCATTTCGAGCCGTTGCAGATCCGCCCCGACGACGCCGACACGGCGCTGTCCGGCTTCGTCACCGGCTATTACGAGCCCGTGGTCGCCGGCTCGCCGGTGCGCACCGAGCGCTACCGCTTTCCCCTGTATGCGCCGCCGCCGGATCTGGTGAAGATCGACGACGTCTCGCGGCCACCCGGGCTCGATCCCTATTTCCGCTTTGCGCGCCGCAAGCCCTGCGGCCTTCTGGAGGAATATGCCGACCGCGCCGCCATCGAGGCAGGTGCGCTGGATGGCATGGGCCTCGAGATCGCCTGGCTGGCCGATCCGGTCGACGCGTTCTTCATCCACATCCAGGGCTCGGCGCGGCTTGCCTATGAGGATGGCCGGCAGGTCCGCGTCGGCTACGCCGCCAAGACAGGGCACCGCTTCACCGCCATCGGCCGCATCCTGGTGGACGAGGGCGAGCTGACCCTTGCCGAGGCCGACATGGACGGCATCCGGGCGTGGCTGGTGGCGCATCCGGAGCGCGTGCGCAGCCTGTTCGATCGCAACCGCTCCTTCATCTTCTTCCGTGAGACGCCGGTGGAGGACGCCGAGCTCGGTCCCGTCGGGGCCGCCAAGGTGCCGCTGACGCCGCTGGCCTCCATCGCCGTCGACCGCGAACTGGCGACCTTCGGCGTGCCCTATTTCATTGCGGCGCCTGATCTTGCCATGGACGGCGCACCGTTCCGCCGCCTGATGGTGGCGCAGGACACCGGATCGGCGATTCTCGGCCCGGCCCGCGCCGACATCTTCGTCGGCTCGGGCGACGCGGCCGGCCGGATCGCCGGGCGAATCCGCCATGTTGCCGACTTCACCGTTCTCGTGCCGCCAGCGCTGGCGGCACGCCTCGCCCGATGAAGCGCCGTCATCGCACGCTCAGCGTCGAGGATGCGCGCCTGTGGGCGAGCGTCGCCCGCTCGGCGGTGCCGCTGAAGGGCAAGTCGCATCCGCAGATGCCGCCCGAGGACGCGCCGGAACCCCCGGCTGCACCGGCGCCGGTCGGGCGCAAGGGTTCGAAGGCGGCAGCGCCCGCCCTGCCGGCGCCGATCCAGCAGCCGGCGCCGCAGCCGCGGCTGACGCAGCACCCGATCGAACGTCCGACCCGCCGCAAGATTTCCAAGGGGCGGCTGCCCATCGAGGCGCGGATCGACCTGCACCAGATGACCCAGGGCGTCGCCCATGACGCGCTGGTCGGCTTCCTGCGCCAGTCCCAGGCCATGGGCCTGCGCCATGTGCTGGTGATCACCGGACGGGGCGGATCGGGCGGACATTTCGGCTCCCGCGGCGTTCTGCGCCGGGTCGTGCCCATGTGGTTCGGCAGCCCGGAATTTCGCCCGCTCGTCTCCGGCTTCGACAGCGCCGAGCGGCATCACGGCGGCGACGGGGCGCTCTATGTGCGCGTCAGGCGGTTCGGATGACCCCGTTCGGCGAAAAGGTCCGGGCATTCCGCAAGGAGCGCGGCGTCACCCAGAGCCAGATGGCGGCGGCGCTCGGGGTCTCCAGCGCCTATCTCTCGGCGCTGGAGCACGGCCGCCGCGGTCGGCCGACCTGGGATCTCCTGCAGCGGATCATCGGCTATCTCAACGTCATCTGGGACGATGCGGAGGAGCTGGAGCGTCTGGCCGAACTCTCGCATCCCAAGGTGACCGTCGAGACCGCCGGCCTCGGCCCCGATGCCACGGCCCTCGCCAACCGTCTGGCCGAAACCATCGCCATCCTGCCCGAAGCGGATCTGAAACGCCTGCGTGCCGAGCTGGAAGAGGCCGCCACCCGGGCCGAGGAAGCCCTGCGGGCCCGTCGTCGCCGCCGCTGAACGCCGGCACGGACGGCAGACTCACGTGAAACAGGGCGAGGCTCGGGTTTAAGCCTTTGTTTACCATGCCGGCCGGAGACTGCAGGTGAGGGCGCTGCTGCGGCGCCCGTGTCCAGTGGTGTCGCCGTCCGATGTGCCGCCTTCTCGCCTATGCCGGTCCGCCGGTCTTTCTCGATCGCCTGCTGATCGAGCCGCGTGCCTCACTGATCTCGCAATCGCTGGCCGCCCGGGAGGCCAAGACCGTCGTCAACGGCGATGGCTGCGGCATCGGCTGGTATGGCGAGCGGCCGGAGCCCGGTGTCTATCGCGCCATCCTGCCGGCCTGGTCGGACGCCAATCTCGTGTCCCTGTGCCGGCAGATCCGCGCGCCGCTGTTCGTCGCCCATGTGCGCTCGGCGACCTATGGCGAGGTCTCGACGGCCAATTGCCATCCCTTCGCCGACGGCCGGCACCTGTTCCTGCACAATGGCCAGGTCGGCGGCTATGCCCGTCTGCGCCGCCAGATCGACGCCCTGATCCCGGACGCGCTCTATCCGCGGCGGCGGGGCACCAGCGATTCCGAGGCGATCTTCCTGTCGGCCCTCGGGCGGGGTCTCGCCACCGATCCGGTCGGCGCCATTGCCGCGACGCTGGCCGAGATCGAGGCGACGGCCGCGCGCACCGGTGAGGCGGCACCAATCCGCTTCGCCGCGATCCACACCGATGGCGAAACGCTCTGGGCCTATCGCTGGGCCAGCGACGGCCCGCCGCCCTCGCTTTACTGGCGCAGGGAAGAAGAGGGCGTCGTCATCGCCTCCGAGCCCTGCGACGACGCCGAGCGCTGGACGATGGTCGCTGCGGACACCGTCCTGACCATCCGCCGCGACGGCACGATGCGCAGCCAGGCGTTCTGTCCCCGCCTGCCTGACCGTGCCGCCGCCTGAGGACGGCGCCTTACAGGATGAAGCGCGACAGGTCGGTGTCGCCGGCAATGCCGTCCAGCGCCTTGTGCACATAGGCGGCATCGACGGTGTAGCTCTCGCCGGACTTGTCCGGCGCCTCGAAGGAGATGTCGTCGAGGACGCGCTCCATCACGGTCTGCAGCCGCCGCGCCCCGATATTCTCGATCGAGCCGTTCAGCGCCACGGCCGTGTCCGCCAGCGCGTCGATGGCATCGTCGGTGATCACCAGATCGACATTCTCGGTCTTCATCAGGGCGATATACTGCTTGATCAGCGAGGCTTCGGTCTCGGTCAGGATACGGCGGAAATCTTCCTTGGTCAGCGCTCGCAGCTCGACGCGGATCGGCAGCCGGCCCTGCAGCTCCGGCAGGAGGTCCGACGGCTTCGACACGTGGAAGGCGCCCGAGGCGATGAACAGGATGTGGTCGGTCTTCACCGAGCCGTGCTTGGTCGCCACCGTGGTGCCCTCGACCAGCGGCAGCAGGTCGCGCTGCACGCCCTCGCGGGAGACGCCGGCGCCGCTCTGGCCTTCCTTGTTGGCGACCTTGTCAATCTCGTCGAGGAAGACGATGCCGTTGTTCTCGACCGACGAGATCGCCTCGCGCACCAGCTGCTCCTGGTCCAGCAGCTTGTCGGATTCCTCACCGATCAGGAGATCGTAGCTCTCGCGCACCGACGTCCGGCGCTGCTTGGTGCGCTGGCCCATCTTGCCGAACATCTCCGACAGGTTGAGGACACCGATATTGGCGCCCGGCATGCCGGGAATGTCCATGCCGCCCATCGGGTTGGACGTGTCGGAGATCTCGACGTCGATCTCCTTGTCGTCGAGCTCGCCAGCGCGCAGCTTCTTGCGGAAGGAATCGCGCGTCGCCGGCGAGGCGGTCTTGCCGACCAGGGCGTCCAGCACCCGTTCCTCGGCGCCCTGATGCGCCTTGGCCTTCACCTCTTCGCGCTTCTTCTCGCGCACCAGCCCGATGCCGATCTCGACGAGGTCGCGGATAATCTGCTCGACGTCGCGGCCGACATAGCCGACCTCGGTGAACTTGGTGGCCTCGACCTTGATGAAGGGCGCGCCGGCGAGCCGCGCCAGGCGGCGCGAGATCTCGGTCTTGCCGACGCCGGTGGGTCCGATCATCAGGATATTCTTGGGCATCACCTCTTCGCGCAGGCTCCCCTCGAGCTGCTGACGCCGCCAGCGGTTGCGCAGCGCGACGGCGACGGCGCGCTTGGCGTCCTTCTGGCCGATGATGTGGCGGTCGAGCTCGGAGACGATCTCGCGGGGGGAAAAATCTGTCATGGATATCTCTTTCCAGGCCGGCGGGCCGCGCCGACACACGCTGGCATCGATGGGGGTCGGCCGGGCCGGCCACCATGGCAACTCGCCGCTAGATGGGGGTGGCGGCGCCATCCTGCCACCCTTGGCCACCGGGTCTCCCGCGGCAGCCGGAAACGCAAACCATCCGATCGTCATGTCAAGACTTCAATCCTCGGCCCGGAGGGGCCAGTATGAGCCTTGTCCGATTCGCGGCGAGGCGCGCGAGGCGGACCTCAGAGATCGCGAGAGGCTGTGCCATCATGCCATCTTCGAACGGTTCGACGAGCGCCCCCGCGGGCGCCCCGGCCCTGAGCGACAGACTGCCCGGCGCAAGCGGCCAGGCGGATGTCGGCGCGGCCGTGCCGGGCGCCCCCATGAGCGGCGCGCTCGACCGTCTCAACCGGCTCGCCCCGCCCTGGGACGAAATCGCGCTGACCCAGCTTCTCGGCGACGTGGCGACGGATTTCGGCTTCTCCCATGCCGCGGTTCTGTCGGTCCCCTCGACGGACGATGGCGGGACGGCGACGCGGCTCCTCCTGTCCAACTGGTCGGAGAGCTTCGGCCAGGCCTATGAACAGCTCGGCCTGCACCGTTCCAAGCTGGTCGTGGGCGCCCTGAAGACCGATCCCATGCCCTTCGTCTGGGACATCGACACGCTCTACGGCGCCGACGAGCCCGATCCGTCGCCGGCGGCCCGCATGCTGCTGGAGGCGGAATACCTTGCCGGGGCCTTCTTTCCGGTGCACGGGCTCACCGCCTTCAACGGCGCCCTGTCCTTCGCGGGCCGCAGCTGTGCCCTCCCGGCGGAGGCGATCCGCGAGCTGCATCTCTTCGCCTTTGCCCTGTTCGGCATGCTGGCGGCGGCGCGCTTCGAGGAGAACCGGCGCAACAATCCCCTGTCGGTGCGCGAGCGCGACTGCCTGAAGCTCGCCATGCTCGGCAAGACGTCGTCCGAGATCGGCATCATCCTGAGCCTGTCCGAATACACCATCTCGCAATATCTCACGGCCGCCCAGCGCAAGCTCGACGCCTCCAACCGCACCCACGCCGTCGCCCTCGCCGCCCAGCTCGGTTACCTGTCCTGAAGCGGCCTGCAGCGCGTCAGCTGTGCTCGTTCAGGGTCCGTTCGAGCGTGGTTGTCACGAGATTGTTGAGGCTGACGCCGGCGCGTTGGGCCGCCGCGACCAGTTCCCGATGCAAACGCGGTCCGGCGCGCACAAGGAACTGCCCTGAATACGGCTTCTCCGGCTCCTCGCCGCGCTCGCGGCAGAACGCCAGATAGTCTTCGACCGATTCCGCCAGCGCCTTCTTCAGTTCCGACACCGAACCGCCCTGGAAAGTGATGACGTCCTGAAGATTGACGACCTCGCCGTGAAAAATCTCGGCGTCCTCGTCATAGGCGACGATCCCCTCGTAGCCCTTGTAATGCATCGTGTTCACGTCTGGACTCCCGCCTGCAGCAGAAAGCGTCTGAGTGAGCGCAACGCGCCCTTGTCGGTTTCCTTGCGTGGATGCGGACGATGAAACACCGCGCGCGTGCCGCCGAGGCTGATCCGTATCCGCGAGCCTTGGCCTTCGGTGACCTCTGCGCCCATCGCTTTCAGCATTGCCTCGATATCGCGCCAGGCGATGCTGCCAGATATGGGCTCGGCGAAGACTGCGGCCAAGGTCTCGCGGTGCTTCCTGTTCATGGCAGATTGATATCACGAGATGGTATCGGTGCTGAAGCACGGTATGGGCGCTGGGAATCCTCGACGCTGCTCTAGATGAGCGCCCATGAACGTCCTGCCCAAAGGCGTCCGGCACATTCCGGGCCATCTCTCCCGCGGCGAACAGGTCGCGCTGGTCGATGCGGTGCGCGAGGTGGTGGCGGCCGCGCCGCTATACCGGCCGGAAATGCCGCGGACCGGAAAACCCCTGTCGGTGCGCATGACCAATTGCGGCGAGCTGGGCTGGGTGACCGACCGGTCCGGCTATCGCTACCAGCCCACCCACCCGGTCACCGGCACGCCCTGGCCGGCAATTCCCCCGAAGCTCCTGCAGATCTGGCAGGACCTCGCCGCCTTCGATCATCCGCCGCAGGCCTGCCTCGTCAATTTCTACGAGGACACCGCGAAGATGGGCCTGCACCAGGACAAGGACGAGACGGATCTGTCGGCGCCGGTCGTCTCCGTCTCGCTCGGCGATGACTGCCTGTTCCGCGTCGGCGAGACCACCCGCGGCGGCCGCACGAACTCGATCCGGCTGCATTCGGGCGACGTGGTTGTTCTCGGCGGCGAGGGGCGTCTGGCCTATCACGGCGTCGACCGGATCTACCCAGCGACCTCGACGCTTCTGAAGAAGGGCGGCCGGATCAACCTGACCCTGCGCCGCGTGACGGCCCCTGCGGGCACCTGATCATTCCGCCGGCTCGGCCTTCCCGGCTTCGGGCGGCTTCAGCTTGGCCAGCAGCTCCGGCGGGAATGTCTGGTTGTAGATCGCCCGGCGGCTGACGGCTTCCCAGAACTCCCCCTGGACCGCCGGGTCGTCCGGCAGCTTGTATCCGAGCTGCTTTGCCAGCGCCGGCAGATAGCAGTCGAAGCCGGCCCGCACCACGCGGCCCCATCCCACGGCCCGATCGATGGCAAGTTCATAGCTTCCCCAGGCGACGCCCAGGCTGACGACCGCCGCCAGAAGCAGCCCGTACTCGCCGGATTCCAGAAACGGGCGGACCTGCGAAATCCGCAGCGCATAGTCGAAGCTCATCGCGAAGACGACGATCAGGCCGATGGCAAGAAGGCCCGCCAGGAAGACGAAGTTCATCGCGCAGTTCACGGCCGTGCGGACATCCTCGACAGCCTCGCGAAAATCATCCGAGAAAACCGTCGAGAGGTGAATCCAGAGCGGGATCGAATCGACCCGGTAGACGGCGCTGGAATAGGTCTCGAAGGCCCGGATGGCGTTGCCGAAGCGCGTCGGCAGGATGGATTCGGGTTTCTCCGGGTACCGGTCCACCCGCTTTCGCAACAACTTGGTGTAGCGCGCGCGATCAGCGGCGGGAAATGCCTTATCCTCATCGATCCACCGTGCACGCAGGGACGCAAACTCGCTGTCGATGGCGTCGAGCTTCCGTTCTTCACGCGCCTTGAGTGGCTTGATCCAGGACACGGGAGGCCAGTAGCCCTCGAGCAGCTTGTAGAGAGGATCGTTGCCGAGCATCAGGAAGATCGCCAGCGTCCAGACGAGCAGGGCGTTGTAGAGAACGTCGCCTAGCGTCACGGTCTCGGTCAGTGTCGTGTAGAGCGCCGGATTGACCGGTTCGACGATCAGCAGCAGCGCGCAACTGTAGAAGACCAGCGCGGGAAACAGGAAGCCGACGATGAACGATCGATCGGCCAGCTTGGCGAGATTGGCGACCATGCGGCGGCTCCCGGCGGACTAGAAGGTATCGTCGGGGTCGTCGGAACCGGGCCGCGGCCGCCCCGGCCCGATCGTCGGCTCCCCGGGCAGCCCCATCCGCTCCATCTGATCGTGCCCGGGCGGGCGGACCCGTCGCCGCACCTTGGCCGCAACGCCGCGCGCGCGATCCTCAGGTCCCTGATCCGGCTCGGCTTTACGCGCCGGCGGGGCTGGACCCGTGGTCGGCTCGCCGGGAAGGGCGGAACGGTTCATCACGCCGAGAAGCTCCGACATGCGGACGACCAGGAGATCCTGGCCCGATACCTTGCGCTGCCTGCCGGCCGTGGGCGCGAAGAGCACGTGGTCCCCCACCGCCATGTTCATCGAAGCGATCCGCCCCTTGCGCCGCCGTCCGGGGCCCACGGCGACGATCTCGCCTTCGGTCGGCTTGTTCGCTGCACTTTCCGGCAGGACGCCGCCGGACGATTGCTCGGGTGGCGCCACGGGGCGGACGAGAATGCGATCCTGCAGCCGTCGGAACTTTATCGGCCGGAACTTCATCGGTCTAACCTCGATCGGCGTCCTGCTGAGGACCGGCGAACGGGCCGGCCCGGCGGCACGCGAAAGATGCAGAATAATGTTACGGAAGATATGCGCAAGGTTCCGGCCTTCGCGCCGCCTGATGCGCTACGCGGCCGGCAGTCAGGCCAATCGAACGTCGCGAGCCTGCGCCCGGCTCAGAGCTTGCGCAGCGCGACCTGCTCGATGAGGTGATCCGGCCCCTTGCGCAGGATCAGGTCGGCGCGCGGCCGCGTCGGCAGGATGTTGGCGTGGAGATTGATCTCGTTGATGTTCGACCACAGGCCCTGGGCGATGGTCAGCGCTTCCTCGGGCGAGATCTGCGAGTAGCGGTGGAAGAACGAGCCGGTCTCGCGGAACGCCGTCTCGCGCAGCCGCATGAAGCGCTCGATGTACCAGCGCTTGATGTCGGCCTCGTCGGCATCGATGTAGATCGAATGATCGAAGAAGTCCGACACGAAGGGCACCGCCGTGCCGTCGGCCGGCATGTCGCGCACCTGCAGGACGTTGAGGCCCTCGAAGATCAGGATGTCCGGCCGGTCGATGGTGACCTTCTGGCCCGGCACCACGTCGTAGTAGAAATGCGAATAGACCGGCGCCTCGACCCGCGGCACGCCGGCCTTGATCTCCGACAGGAAGCGCAGGATCGCGCCGATGTCGTAGCTCTCGGGAAACCCCTTGCGCTGCATCAGACCCTCGGCCTGCAGCACCGCATTCGGATAGAGAAACCCGTCGGTGGTGATCAGGTCCACCTTGGGCGAGGACGGCCAGCGGGCGAGGAGCTCCTTCAGGACACGCGCCGTGGTCGACTTACCGACCGCGACCGAGCCGGCAATGCCGATGATGAACGGCGTCTTCTGCCCCGAATCCTCGGCGAGAAAGCTCTGGCGCTGCCCGAACAGGAGCTGCGAGGCCTCGACATGGGCGTAGAGCAGGCGCGAGACGGCAAGGTAGATCCGCGCGACTTCGTCGAGATCGACAGGATCGCCGATCGAGCGGAGCCGGCGAACCTCGTCGGCGGTCAGCGTCAGCGGCGCGTCGGCGCGAAACTTCGCCCATTCGGCCGCCGGAAAGATGCGGTAGGGCGAGAAACGCGACGGGGCGAGCTGGTCCATCATCCGGCCGAACTGTCGGGCCGCCCCGCCTTTTCCTGCAGGCCGGTCTGGGCCGTGCGCCTGCCGAGCTCGGCCATCACCGCCGACACCGGCACGTGGCGCAGATGCAGCGTCACGAGCAGGTGGTAGAGAAGGTCGGCGGCCTCGCTGGTCACCCGCGCATCGTCCTGGGAGACGGCAGCGATCACCGTCTCCGTCGCTTCCTCGCCGAGCTTCTTGGCGACATGGCCAATGCCCTTGGCGGCGAGCGAGGCGGTGTAGGAGCCGGCGTCGTCGGAGGTCGCGCGGGCGGCGACGATGGTCTCCAGATCGGCAAGCGTGAAATCGGTCATGATGCCCTTTCGTAGGCCGGCGCTCGCTGCGCGGATCCGCCGAGGCTTCGGTCAGTCCGACGGGTCGAGCCGCATCGGGATGCCGGCGGCGGCCATATGGGCCTTGGCTTCCGCGATCGTATAAGTGCCGAAGTGAAAAATCGAGGCGGCCAGAACCGCCGTCGCATGGCCGTCGCGCACGCCGGCAACGAGATGATCCAGCGTGCCGACGCCGCCCGACGCGATCACCGGCACGTGGACGGCATCGGCGACCGACCGGGTCAGCTCGATGTCGAAGCCCGACTTGGTGCCGTCCTTGTCCATGGAGGTCAGCAGGATCTCGCCTGCGCCCAGCCCCACGACCTGGCGGGCGAAGTCGACGGCGTCGATGCCGGTGGCGGTGCGGCCGCCATGGGTGAAGATCTCCCAGCGCGGCGCGGCGCCGTCCTCGGCCACGCGGCGCGCGTCGATGGCGACGACGATGCACTGGTCGCCGAACTTGTCGGCGGCTTCCGCGACGAATTCGGGCCGCTTCACCGCCGCGGTGTTGATCGACACCTTGTCGGCACCGGCCAGGAGCAGCTTGCGGACATCCGCCACGGTGCGCACGCCGCCGCCGACGGTCACCGGCATGAAGCACTGTTCGGCGGTGCGCGCGACGACGTCGAAGATCGTGTCGCGGTCGTCCGATGAGGCGGTGATGTCGAGGAAGCAGAGCTCGTCCGCCCCGGCGCTGTCATAGGCGCGCGCGGCCTCCACCGGATCGCCGGCGTCGACCAGACCCTCGAAATTGACGCCCTTGACCACCCGGCCGTCCTTGACGTCGAGGCAGGGGATGATGCGTGCCTTGAGGCTCATGGACGGGTGGCCTTCTCGTCGGCGGGGCAGGGGATGGGTCGGGAGGGCACGGGCAACGTCCGGATGGGCGGAAACGGCGAATTTTCCGCCTTATGCGATGCCGCGATAGAGGTGGGCAAGAGCCAGCGTGATTCCAAGCCCTTCGAGGGCGAGGACAAACTCACCCCGCCATCCGTCTCAGCCCCTGCCGGACAGGACGTCCAGCGCTTCCTTCGGGTCGATGCGGCCGTCATAGAGCGCCCGGCCGGAGATCGCGCCTTCGAGGCGTTCGGCATCGGGCATGGTCAGCCGCACGACATCGGCCAGCGAGGCGAGGCCGCCCGAGGCGATCACCGGGATCGAGACCTGTTCGGCCAGATCGATGGTGGCGTCCCAGTTGATGCCCGTGAGGATGCCGTCGCGATCGACATCGGTGTAGATGACCGCCGCCACGCCGGCATCCTCGAACTGGCGGGCAAGGTCCACCACGGTCAGCTCGGAGGTCTCGGCCCAGCCCTCGACGGCGACCTTGCCGCCCTTGGCGTCGATGCCGACGGCGATCTGGCCGGGGAACCGCCGGGCCGCCGCGCGGACGAGGTCGGGATCGCGCACGGCGACCGTGCCGAGGATGACACGGGCGAGGCCCTTGTCCAGCCAGCGCTCGATGTCCTCCATGGAGCGGATGCCGCCGCCGAGTTGCACCTTCATCTGCGAGCCGACCGCCGCGAGGATGGCGTCCACGGCGGCGTCGTTGACGGCCCGGCCGGCAAAGGCGCCGTTGAGGTCCACCACATGCAGATGGTCGAAGCCGGCGTCGCGGAACTCCCGCGCCTGGGCTGCCGGGTCGGCATTGTAGACCGTCGCCTGGTCCATCAGGCCGAGCTTCAGGCGCACGCAGGCGCCGTCCTTGAGGTCGATGGCGGGAAAGAGAATAGGCATGGCGTCCAGGGCTTTCAGGCGGCCGCGTGGGGCCGGATCAGGGGTTCCACGACAGGAAGTTGGCGATCAGGCCGAGCCCCAGCGTCTGGCTCTTTTCCGGATGGAACTGGGTGCCGGCCTTGTTGCCATTGGCAACGATCGCCGTGACCGGACCGCCGTAATCGGCAGTGGCGACGACGTCGTCCGGGTTGCGCGCCACCAGATGGTAGGAATGCACGAAATAGGCGTGCAGCCCGCCTTCCTCGGTGGGGATGCCGGCCAGAAGCGCGTGGTCGTGATTCACGTGAATGGTGTTCCAGCCGATCTGCGGCACCTTCAGCGTCGGGTCCGACGGCTCGATCCGCACGACGTCGCCGGGGATCCAGCCGAGACCCTCGGTGACCGCCTTCTCGCGACCATAGGACGACATCAGCTGCATGCCGACGCAGATGCCGAGGAAGGGGCGGGCTCTGGTCTCGACGGCTTCGCGTAGTGCCTCGGTCATGCCGGGGACGGCATCGAGGCCGGCGCGGCAATCGGCATAGGCGCCGACGCCCGGCAGGACGATGCGGTCGGCGGCCAGCACCACCTGGGGATCGTCGGTGAGGACGATCTCGGCATTGGCATTGTTCTCGCGGGCGGCGCGCTCGAAGGCCTTGGTGGCCGAGCGCAGATTGCCCGAACCGTAATCGACGATGGCGACGGTCTGCATGTGTTTATCGTTGCTCCATGGCACCGAAGAACCCGGCGCTGCGGGTCGAGGTTCCGCGTCGGCGCGACATCGGCCCCGGCGCCGGCCACGGCGCGGTGGTGCCCGCGGGATCGGCAGGCCGTCCGGCCGTGGCAAAATAGGTCAGCTCGGCTTCGGCCCGGTCGCTGGCCAGGAAGGCGGCGCTTTCGCGCCATCCCTTGCGGCGATAGCGCCAGGCGCGCAGGCTCGGGCCCTCCAGCGCGACGAGAAGGCCGACGAGAAGCTGGAGAAGCGAGGCCGCGAAGGAATGGCCGCTGGCCTCGCCCCACAGGCTGATGGCGACGAGCACGAGCAGCGTCGCGAGCCCTTCCAGCCAGAGCCGGTAGCGCCACAGCCACAGGACGGTGAACAGGAACGCCCAGAAGGAGAAGCCGTCGCGCACGAAGACCACGCCGTCGGAGCGCGCCCCCACGGCAGTCTCGCTGGGCTCGAAGGCGATGAAGCGCTTCAGGCCCATGGTCGTCCCGCCGGCCGCGCGGTCACGCCAGCGTGCCCTTGGTGGAGGGCACGAGGTCGGCCTGGCGCGGATCGATCGCCACGGCGTCGCCCAGCACCCGCGCCACCGCCTTGAAGCAGGTCTCGGCGACGTGGTGGGCGTTGCTGCCATAAAGATTGGTCAGATGCAGCGTCACGCCGGCATTCTGCGCCAGCGCCTGGAAGAACTCCTGCACCAGCTCGGTGTCGAAGCTGCCGATCTTGTGGCGAGAGAACTCAGCCTGGAAGACGAGGAACGGGCGGCCCGACACGTCGATCGCGGCGCGGGTCAGGCACTCGTCCATGGCAAGATCGAGCGAGGCGTAGCGACGGATGCCGCGGCGCTCCCCCAAGGCCTGGCGGATCGCCTGGCCGAGCGCGATGCCGGTGTCCTCGACCGTGTGGTGGTCGTCGATGTGGTGATCGCCCTTGGCCGAGATGTCCATGTCGATCAGCGAATGGCGCGACAGCTGTTCGAGCATGTGGTCGAAGAAGCCAACGCCGGTGTCGATGGTCGAACGGCCGCTGCCGTCGAGATCGACGCGCACGCGGATCGCGGTCTCGTTGGTCTGTCTCTCGACGACGGCATCACGCCGCCCGGCAGTCTGGCCCATCGCTGTCACCTTCGCGGGGAATGTCCCGGCGCTCTTACCACCGCCCCATGGCAGATGTCACCTCGCAGGCCGCTTCCTTGGCAAGGCCGGCCCGAAGGCCCACATGGGGCCCGGATCGGCGGTTCCTGCGGCCTCGAACGGCGCAGCGGCCCGCTGGATGGAAAAGGACAGTGCGATGAGCATGGAAAACCACGACCCGGCCACGATCTACGGCACCACCATCGTCACCGTGCGCAAGGGCGGCAAGGTGGTCATCGCCGGCGACGGGCAGGTGTCGCTCGGCAATACGGTGATGAAGGGCAATGCCCGCAAGGTGCGCCGGATCGGCAAGAAGGGCGATGTCATCGCCGGCTTCGCCGGCGCGACCGCCGACGCCTTCACCCTCTTGGAGCGGCTCGAGGCCAAGCTCGAGCAATATCCCGACCAGCTCATGCGCGCCTGTGTCGAACTCGCCAAGGACTGGCGCACCGACCGCTATCTGCGCCGTCTGGAAGCGATGATGATCGTCGCCGACCGGCAGGTGACTCTGACCCTGACCGGCAATGGCGACGTGCTGGAGCCCGAGCATGGCGTCATCGCCATCGGCTCCGGCGGCAATTACGCCCTGGCCGCGGCACGGGCCCTTGCCGATACGGATTACGACGCCGAGGAGATCGCCCGCCGCGCCATGAAGATCGCCGGCGAGATCTGCATCTACACCAACGACAATGTCGTCGTCGAAAGCCTCGACGAGACCGCGTAACAATTCGGGGGTGCCGCGAGGCGCCCTCGTTTTATACCCATCAGCGTGACCCGCCGGCGACCAACGCCGGCAAGGCAATCGCGGATCAGCCCGCCGCGCGCTCACCGATCATCGGGAAATGCGGCGCCGCCTGCCGGTCGAACAGGCCGATGAGCCGCGGATCGTCGGCGACCTCCACCATCTGGCGCACCGGCGTGAAACCCGAGCGCCGGTAGAAGGCCATCGCCTTGGGATGATCCATCGTGTTGGTGTGCAGCCAGAGCTTGTCGATCGGCCGGGCGAAGGCGGCCGCGATGGCGCGGCCCATCATGAAGCGCGCCGCGCGGGTGCCGATCAGCACCTCGGTCACGCCGAAGAACACCAGTTCGCAGGCGCCGTCCTCGCGGAAATCCAGCTCCACCAGCCCCTGCGGCACCCCGTCCACGTCGAGCGTGTGGATCGCCACATCCGGATGCCGGATCGTCGCGGCCAGCTCGTCTGCCGGCAGCGCCAGCCGCGAATACCACAGATGATTGCCGCCGATGCGGCGATACAGCGCCTCGTACCAGGCCGGATCTGGCTCGGTGACGCGCTGGAACTGCCAGTTCGCCTCGCCCGGCAGCTGTTCGAGCCCGGCCGGCGGCGCGGTCATCTCCAGCACCGTGGCGATGGCGGCGATCTTGCCGGGCGGGATGGCGGTGAAGCCGTCGGGAAGCTGCATGGGGCGCGCGCTCTGTGTCTGGAGAAGCTGACGAGAAAAGGCCCGCGGAGAGCTCTCGCCGCGGGCCTTTTTGATTCACGTGAAATATTCCGCGCCACCTGAAGCGGCGCGGAATGCGAAGGCCCTAAGGCCTATTCTTCGTCGCCACGACCCTTCAGGGCCGCGCCGAGGATGTCGCCCAGCGAAGCGCCGGAGTCGGACGAACCGAACTGTGCGACGGCTTCCTTCTCTTCGGCGATCTGCAGCGCCTTGATCGACACGCCGACGCGGCGCGCCTTCTTGTCGAACTGCGTGACGCGGGCGTCGATCTTCTGGCCGACCGAGTAACGCTCGGGGCGCTGCTCGTCGCGATCGCGGGCAATGTCGGAGCGACGGATGAAGGAGGTCAGATCGGTATCGACGATCTTCACTTCCAGGCCGCCATCCTTCACTTCCGTGACCTCGCAGGTGACCACGGCGCCGCGGCGCACGTCACCGGCTTCAGCCGCCTCGACGAACGGATCGCCACCGACCTGCTTCATGCCGAGCGAGATGCGCTCCTTGTCGATGTCGACGTCGAGCACCTGGGCCTTGACGAGGTCGCCCTTGTTGAACTCCTCGATGACCTGCTCGCCCGGACGGTTCCAGTCGAGATCCGACAGGTGGACCATGCCGTCCACGTCGCCGTCCAGACCGATGAACAGACCGAACTCGGTCTTGTTCTTGACCTCGCCCTCGACGATCGTGCCGATCGGGAACTGGTCGCGGAAGCTCTCCCACGGATTGGCGAGCGTCTGCTTGAGACCCAGCGAGATGCGGCGCTTGTTCGGGTCGACCTCGAGAACGACGACCTCGACCTCCTGGGAGGTGGAGAGGATCTTGCCCGGATGGACGTTCTTCTTCGTCCAGGACATCTCGGAGACGTGGATGAGGCCTTCGATGCCCGGCTCCAGCTCGACGAACGCACCGTAGTCGGTGATGTTCGTGACGCGACCGGTGACCTTGACGCCCATCGGGTACTTGACGCCGATGCCATCCCAGGGATCGGCCTCGAGCTGCTTCATGCCCAGCGAGATGCGATGCGTCTCCTGGTTGATGCGGATGATCTGGACCTTCACCGTCTGACCGATCTGCAGGATCTCGGTCGGATGGTTGACGCGGCGCCATGCCATGTCGGTCACATGCAGCAGACCGTCGATGCCACCGAGGTCGACGAAGGCGCCGTAATCGGTGATGTTCTTGACGATACCGTCGACGACCTGACCCTCTTCGAGGTTCTGGACGATCTCCGAACGCTGCTCCGCACGGCTCTCCTCGAGCACGGTCCGGCGCGAGACGACGATGTTGCCGCGACGCTTGTCCATCTTCAGGATCTGGAACGGCTGCGGCGTGTTCATCAGCGGGCCGACGTCGCGGATCGGACGGATGTCGACCTGCGAGCGCGGCAGGAAGGCCACGGCCCCGTCGAGGTCGACCGTGAAGCCGCCCTTGACCTGGTTGAAGATCTGGCCTTCGACCTTCTCGTTGTTGTTGAACTTCTCCTCGAGGCGAACCCAGCTCTCCTCGCGGCGCGCCTTGTCGCGCGACAGGACGGCTTCGCCGAGGGCGTTCTCGATGCGCTCGACATAGATCTCGACGACGTCGCCGACCTGGAGACCACCGTCTGCGCCCTTGGCGCCGAATTCCTTGAGGGCGACGCGGCCCTCGACCTTCAGGCCGGCGTCGATGACGGCCATGTCTTTCTCGATCGCGACGACGGTGCCCTTGACGACCATGCCTTCGGCGACGTCCTGCTCATGGAACGAGGCTTCGAGCAGTGAGGCGAAATCTTCGCGCGGGGATACGTTGGACATTCCTACTCCTTGGGGACTCTCTCGGTCTGGTCGAGAGAGCAGCGCGCCGTGGGGCGAGGCCCCGGGTCAGACGTTGCAAACGTCCGGGATCGCGGTCCGGCCCATCCCGGCGTTGACGGCGGGGAGGGGCCCGAAGGACGACCGCCTCTAGGCGGGTCGGCATTCGTGCGGCGCGCGGGACCGCGGCCGGACAGGTGATATCGAAGCTCTGGGCAGGGCCGGCAGATACGCGCAGGCCGATAGCCGAAAAGGACGTGGTCCAGTTCTGAACCCGCCCCGCAAACTCCGTTCCGTCAGGCCAGGGCGCGATCGATGACCGCGCAGGCCGCCTGGAACGCCGCTTCTATACCCAATTCGCTGGTGTCCAGCAAGTGTGCATCGGGCGCCGGCCGCAGCGGCGCGATGGCACGGCCGGCATCGCGGGCGTCGCGCTCGCGCACTTCGGCGAGAATCCGCTCGTAATCCACGTCGCGGCCCTTGGCGGCGAGTTCGTCGGTGCGCCGGCGTGCCCGCACCTCGGCGGAAGCCGTGACGAAGATCTTCACCCGCGCCTGCGGGCAGATCACCGTGCCGATGTCGCGGCCATCGAGCACCGCACCCTCGGCGCGGGCGGCGAAGCTGCGCTGGAATTCGGTCAGCGCCGTGCGGACCGCGCCGTGCACGGCGACGCGCGAGGCGAGCTCGCCGGCTTCGCGGCCGCGCAGCGACCCGTCGTCGAGATGGCTGGTGTCGAGCTCGGTCGCGATCGCGCCGGTGGCTTGCGCATCGTCGAGATCGACGCCGCGATCGTCGGCGAGCTTGCCGACGGCGCGGTAGAGCAGCCCGGTATCGAGATAGGGCAGGCCGTAATGCGCCGCGACGCGCTTGGCCAGCGTGCCCTTGCCGGCCGCCGCAGGGCCGTCGATCGCGATGGTGAGCGCCGTGGTCATGGGGTCAATCCGTATTGGCCGACGCATCCGGTCCGGGCGTCGGGGTGGCAAGGGTGGCGACACCGCGGGCGTCGAGAACCAGAAGCACGGCGGCGATCACCGCGCCGAGGAGATAGGGGATCGCCACCATGAACAGGATCAGCGCCAGTTCGCCGATCTTGCGGGCCGCGCCGATGACGAAGTCGATGACGCCGTTGCCGGTGGCCAGTACCGCGTCGCCCGCGCCGAGCGGCGCATTGGCGTGGAGGAGGGCCAGGACGACGCAGCCGGCGACGAAGAGCGGCATGGGAAGCAGTGCGGTGAGGCGGCCCTTCAGGGTTCCCGGCGCGGCCTGCAGCTGGCGGGCGCGGTAACGCCCGTAGATGAAGGCCAGCGGCGAGAAGAACAGGAGCGCCAGAAACGCCGTCAAATCATGCTCCGTCGGACAGATCGGCGCCGAGGCCGGCCATCATCGCCTGGAACGCCGGGAAGCTGGTCGCGATCATCCGGCCGTCATCGACGGTGACGGCGCGCTCGCAGGCCATGCCCAGCACCAGGAAGCTCATGGCGATGCGGTGGTCGAGATGGGTGGCCACCGTGCCGCCGCCATAGGCGCCGTCCGGGCCGCGGCCGTCCGGATTGCCGGTCACGGTCAGCCAGTCGGCGCCCTCCTCGTGGACGATGCCGTTGGCCGCGAGCCCGGCGGCGACGGCGGCGAGGCGGTCGCTCTCCTTGACCCGCAGCTCGTCGAGGCCGCGCATCACCGTGGTGCCCCTGGCGAAGGCGGCGGCCATGGCCAGCACCGGATATTCGTCGATCATCGACGGTGCGCGCTCGGCCGGGACCTCGACCGCCGTCAGCTCCGAATGGCGCACGCGCAAATCGGCGACGTCCTCGCCGCCGGCCACGCGCCGGTTCAGGATCTCGATCGACCCGCCCATCTCGATCAGCGTCTCGACGAGGCCGCTGCGGGTCGGGTTCATCAGGACGTTCTCCACCGTCACGTCGGAGCCCGGCACGATCAGCGCGGCGACGACAGGGAAGCCCGCCGAGGACGGATCGCCCGGCACGGTGAAGTCGGCAACGCCCTTGAGGTCGCCCTGGCCCTCGAGCCGGATATGGCGCACGCCCTCGGCGTCGGTCTCCACTTCCAGCGCGGCGCCGAAGCCCTGCAGCATCTTCTCGGTGTGGTCGCGGGTCATCACCGGCTCGACGACGGTAGTGATGCCGGGGGCGTTGAGGCCGGCGAGCAGCACCGCCGACTTGACCTGCGCCGACGCCATCGGCACCCGGTATTCGATGGGCGCGGCGACGCGCGGCCCGTGCAGCGACAGCGGCAGCCGGTCGCCCGAACGCGCCACGACCTGGGTGCCCATCAGCCGCAGCGGATCGAGGACCCGGCCCATCGGGCGCTTCGACAGCGACGCGTCGCCGACGAAGGTGGCGCCGAAATCATAGGAGCCGACGAGGCCCATGGTCAGGCGCACGCCGGTGCCGGCATTGCCGAAATCGATGATGCCCTCTGGCTCCAGGAGGCAGCCATTGCCGACGCCCTCGACCACCCAGGTCTCGCCCTCCTTGCGGATCTGTGCGCCCATGGCGCGCATGGCATTGCCGGTGGCGATCACGTCCTCGCCTTCGAGGAGCCCGGTGACGCGGGTCGTTCCGGCTGCGATGCCGCCGAACAGGAAGGCGCGATGCGAGATCGACTTGTCGCCGGGAACCGTGACCGTGCCGGTCAGCGCGGCCGAATGGCGAGCGGCGATCGGCCGGGGGTTGGCTGCGCTTCCATGCATGTGACGTTCTTCCCGGTTCTCTTCGGCCCCGCACGGGTGGCCTGGCGTCGTGGCGCGGCGGGCGAACGGCCCGGCCGGCGGCATCGGGGCCGCGCGGCGGCCACCCTGTCGTCCCGCCTGCCGGGGTGGAAATCGGCGGCCGGGACGGCGGCCCTTTCTGTCGCCCGAATCGGGCTTTGACAAGGGCCGGTCTAGGCCGTATGGGACCAACCGATTTTCAACGGACCGGCACAGCGTCGCGAAAGCGCCAGATACCGGCCGCGTCACGGGCTTGCCGCGGCGGGGCCGGCGGCTTCGTCGCAGCGCTCGGCGGCCCGGTCTGCCTGTTCCGGCCTGGGCCGCGGATCGGCGGACATCGACCGCCGCATGCAACCCGGACCCCGATCAACCAGTTGGACGCGTCAGGCGACCATCCCGATCATCACGAGGCGATAATGGCGAAACCCGAACTTGGTACCAAGCGGACCGATCCCGAGACCGGGAAGAAGTTCTACGACCTGAACCGCGATCCGATCGTCTCGCCCTTCACCGGCAAGACCTATCCGCTGTCCTTCTTCGAGACCGTCGAGGTTTCGCGCTCCTCCGCCGCCGCCGCCAAGGCGAAGGCCAAGGCGGCCGCCGCCAAGCAGGCGGCCGACGAGGAAGAGGAGGATGAGGACGATACGGTGGAGATCGAGCAGACCGACAACACCGTGTCGCTCAACGACGTTGAGGAAGAAGAGGGCACCGCCAAGGCCAAGGCCAAAACGGATGTCGACGAGACCGACGACGAAGACGCCACCGACGACGACGATGACGACGCCGCCTACCTGCCGGACGACGAGGATGACGACGACGACGTCTCCGACATCATCGGCGGCGGCCGCGACGACGACGAGGACTGATCCGGTCTTCGAAGCGCATAACCGTCGGCCGACCGGCCGGCGGGACCGTGCGAAAACAGGCGGTTCCGGAAAATTTTCCGGCATCGCATCCCGACGAGGGAAAACCACTTGACCCTCGCGGCGGGCTTGATTAAACCCCGCCCACACAACGCGAGCCCGACCACCAGACGGGCTCCGTCATTCGCCGGTCAACCGGCGGCGTGGGGCCATAGCTCAGCTGGGAGAGCGCTACAATGGCATTGTAGAGGTCAGCGGTTCGATCCCGCTTGGCTCCACCAAATTCTTTCCTCACCATTCTGAACAGACAGCGAGCCACCGGGCGGTCCGTCCCTGGGCCCTGATGACCGATGGCCTGTCCTGGCTCCTGCCGCGACGAGTGCCGATCGCGCGATTGTTTCGCGGCCCTTTGTCGGGTCCTGCCGCCCGTACTCTCAGCTCTCACTCCGCCGGGCACGGCCAGTCGGCCGGGCGCTGCAGGCCGTCGGGCAGGCGCGTCGCATCGTCGCCGCAGGCAAGGTCGAGCTGCGCCTGTTCCAGGCCCGTCGCCGTCGCAAGATCCAGCCCTTCCAGCCGTGTCAGATACAGATAGGCGCCGGTGAAATCGGGCTGCCCGGTCAGGGTCGCGCCGGTGAACTGGGCGCGGGCGAGATTGGCGTAGCTGAAGCGGGCCCCGGTGAGATCGGCGCCGCGGAACGAGGCGCGGCCGAGTTCGGCCTTGTCGAAGCGGCTGCCGGGCAATTTGGCGGCGTCGAAGCTCGCCCGCTGGAATTCGCCGCCCTCGAAGGCCGCGTCCCTGGCCGCCAGATAGGACAGGTTGGCGCGGTAGCCCTCGACCTTGCGGAAGCTGGCCCCGTCGGCCTGTGCCCCGGCCAGCGATGCGCGCACCAGCGTCGCCTTCTCCAGATTGGCTTCGGCGAGATTCACGTTGCGCAGATCCGTGAGGGTGAAATCGGTGTCGGTCAGGTCGGCGCCTGCGAGGTCGACGCCCGACAGCATGAGATTGCTGCGGTCGCAATGGCTCCAGTCGATGCCGGGCTCGGCCGAGCCCTTGCAGTCGGCGGCCAGCGCGGACGGCGCGGCGAGACCAAGGGCCAGCCCCAGGACGCCGCCGAACAGCGTGGCGGCCACCGTCCGCGAACTGCCCGAACCGCTCGCTGCCGCGTCGCTTATGGCGCGCCGTCGCCTGATGGGTGTCACCTGCGTTCCTCCCGCGCCGCCGGGCGCTTCCTTGCGACTATCGTCGTTGCCGCGTTGCGAGACAATCGGGCCATGTGCCTCATGGTGATGAAACGGCGAGCCTCACCGCCGGTTGCAGCGGACCCGCGTGCCGTTACGCATCGTGCAGGATGGCCGCCCCGTCCCATGCCGCGGCGATGGCGGCGCGGTCGCGATCGGTCTCCGCCTTCGCCACGGCCTGGTCGGCCAGCGCACGGGCCTGATCCTCCAGGAATCGCCGGATCCCGGCATCGCCGATCATGCCGGTCGCCCGGCGCAGCATGACGATCAGCCGGATCGCCACCTGCGGATTGGGCGCCGCGGCGTTTCGCAACCCGTCCAGCGGCGTTCGGAACAGCCGGATGAAGGGCTCCTCGACCGCCAGGAGGCGGGCATTGCCGGCGGCGTCGGCCACCCATTGCGGATGCTGGGGGAGATTGCCCTGCGCGATCAGGGTCGGGCCGAGCCCGTCGATACAGGCAAAGGCCGTGTAGAAGTCGTTCACCGCCGGGGACAGGGCCCGGCCGGCGATCTCGACCAGAAGATTCACGTGGAACGGCGCGCCCTGCGCGCCGCTGCGGAAGCGCCCGATGCCGAAGGCGCGCGTCAGGGCCGTCGCCTGCCCGTCGTCCAGCGGGTCGCTTGCGAGAAGGGCCAGCGGCTCGCCCCGCATTACATAGTCGCCGACGCTCACGACGAGCTTCAGATGCCCGCCCGCCTCGCCCATCCGGTCGGCCAGCGCCAGGCGGTCGATGGTCTCGACATAGCCGTCGCGGGGTGCGGCGAGCACCCGGCCGGCGGTCCAGTCGATCGTCGGGGCCGTGGCCGCCAGTCTGCGGAGCGGCGTCGCGTCGGCCACCGCGTCCATGCGGAGCGCCGTGATGTCGGTGTCGACATGGATGATGCGGCCGAGATCGTGCAGGGCGAAGGCCAGCCACGAAATGACGAAGAGCGTGACAACGAGCAGCGTGAACAGGGTCAGGCGCGCATAGCCGTCCTCGCCGTCGCCGGCATTGACGGCGGCCAGGGCCATCAGCGCCCAGGCGAGGGAGCCGAGCAGGAGGCCGATGGTGAAGCGGACCCGGCCATGGCCGATCCAGCGGTCGATCAGCCGTACCCCGAGATTGCCGGCGGCAAGCGTCAGCACCAAGAGCGTGATCGAGAAATACAGGGAGACGAAGGTGGCGTGGACCGCGGCGAAGGTGTTCGCCAGCTCGCGGGCCGTGCCGCCCGACAGCGCGAAGGGGTAGCCGAAGCTGCCGATCCAGGCCGATGCACCGCCGGCATCGAGCAGCAGAAGGGCGAAGGCAATAGCGATCGCCGCTGCGATCATCAGGACCGGCAAGCCCCAGAAACTGTGCCACAGAAGGCTCGCGAACCAGCGCAGGGGCGAGTTCGGGCCGGCCATCAGCGGCGCGGCTGCCGGCTCAACCGAGCGATCCCGTCAGCCGGAAGACGACGCCGGACGGCGGAAAGTCGAGCTGGCCGCCACCGTCGAAATACGACCCGACGATCCGCTCGATCAGCCGCGAACCGAAGCCCCGCCGGCTCGGCTCGTTCACATGGGGGCCATCGCGCTCGATCCAGTCGAAGCGGAAATCCTTGTCGGGCCCGACATCCCAGCTGATCTCCACCTTGCCGGTCGGCATCGACAGCGAGCCGTATTTGGCGGCATTGGTCGCCAGCTCGTGCAGGGCCAGCGACAGGCCGAGCACCTGCTGCGGGCTGAGGACGACGTCCGGGCCCGAAATGACGATCCGGCCCTGGCCGGCGCGGTGGGCGGCTAAGGCCTCGTCCACGACCTGCCGGATTCCGGCGCCGGACCAGCTCGTCTGGGTGAGGATGTCCTGCGCCCGGGCGAGCGCCTGCACCCGGCTGGAGATCGCGTCGCGCCCCGCATCGAGGGATTCGGCGGTGCGCAGGCTCTGGGTGACGATCGACTGCACGGTCGCCAGGACGTTCTTCATCCGGTGCGACAATTCGTGGGTCAGTTCCTTGCGCTGTTCCTCGGCCTGATACTCGACCGTGCGATCGCGCAGGATCTTCAGATAGCCGATCTGGACCTCGTCCTCGCCCATCAGCGGCATGATCTCGCCCGACGCCCAGAACCGGCTGCCGTCCTTGCGCTGGTACCAGCCTTCGCCGATGCCGCGGCCGGTCTCGCGCGCGGTCGCCATTTCGCGGACGGCGAGGTCGGCCTCGCGATCCACGGCCGTGAACACCAGGGCGGCGGGCCGGCTCAGCGTCTCGGTCTCGCTCCAACCGAAGATCTGCTGGGCGCCCGGGCTCCAGGAGGTGATCTTGCCGTCGAGATCGGTGGTGATGATCGCGAAGTCCACGGCGCTGTCGACGATCTGCCGGTACTGCGATTCCAGCCGGCGCACGTTGCCGAGGGCGGCCTTGGTGCGCCGCAGGGAGCGATGCAGCTCGAGCTGGACGGAGACCTGCCGGGCGAGAAGGCGCAGCGTGCGGATCTGGTGGGCGTCGAGCTCGCGCGGCGTGTGGTCGAGGACGCACATGGTGCCCAGCGGCAGGCCTTCGGACGAGCGCACGAGAACGCCCGCGTAAAAGCGCAGAGGCGGGTCGCCATAGACCAGCGGATTGTTGTCGAAGCGGGAATCCTGCGTCGCGTCGGGAACGATCATCATGTCTTCGGCGAGCAGCGCATGCTTGCAGAAGGAGATGTCCACCGGCGTCTCGCGCACGCCCAGCCCGACCTCGGCCTTGAAGAACTGGCGGGTATCGGAGACGAAATTGACCACCGCGATGGGCGTGCCGCAGACCTCCGACGCGATCCGGGCGAGATCGTCGAACTCCTCCTCGCGGGGGGTGTCGAGGATCTCGTACGCCTCAAGCGCCTCGATCCGTTCGGCTTCGGTGTAGGTGGGGGTGAGGATGGTCAATGCTGATACGGGCCGCTGGCGCATTCTTCGAAGGTCATGGGAGGGAACTAGACGTCTACCCCCTGTCATCGCAAGAGTAAGGGGGTTTCGCCGCCGAACAATGGCTGCGGCACAAATGCCGCCGGATACCTCTCTGGGGCGCGCAGCGTCAGTCGGTCAGCTCGATCCAGACGACATCGTTGGGGTCGTCGGGCGAGGTTCGGGCCGCGATGACCTCGCCGTCGAAACCGCCGGTCACCGTCTGCGGCGTTTCGCCGGGGATCGCGACGGCAGCCCGCCAGACCGACGGAACCGGCTCGTTTTCCGGGCGGCCGGCGATCGGCAGGGCATCCAGCGTGGCGTTGTCGTCGATGCCGAAATAGCCGCGCGGCCGCATCATGCCGACAATCTCGCCGGGCGCCGAGAGGTCCGGCGCCGGATACAGCCGCAGATGGGCGAGCGTCGTGGAGCGGGGGAAGGGAGCGCGGTAGATCCACGTCAGCGGATAGCCTTCTGCGGCGATCACGAATTCGTAGGCCGCGTCCGGCGCGGCGCGGAACGGCCCGTAGCGTCCGTCCTCGCCGACCGTCTGGCTGAACACCGCGTCGCCAAGGCGTTCGCCGGTCCGTGCGTCCACCGCGAAGATGTCGAGCGTGGCGCCGGCAAGGGGGCGGTTGGTGGGGGCGCCATTGGCAAAGCCGGAGATTTCCCCGCCGATCTGCGGCTGCTCTTCCGGTGTGATCTCCAGCCGGGTCGGCGGTTTGCCGGTGATTGCCGTGTACATGGCGATGAAGGCCTCGGGCGAGGAGGCCGTCTCGCGATGGTCGGCGCCGTCCAGCACCACCGTCGGCGCGCCGTCCAGTTCCGGTGCGTCGTAGGAGACCCCGGTCTCCTGCTCGGGCAGGCCGAGAAACCGGCCGTTGGGCTGGGCGTAGAGATCGAAGCGGTCGGATCGCAGGATCGTCGTCGGGATGCTGTCGGGAATGGCGGGCGGCGTATTGAGGGCGGTCAGGAACGCGCCGGCGCCGTTATATTCCGATCCGGTCCGCTCCTCCGGGTTCACATAAACGCCGTGATGGACGCAGCCGGCCAGTACCATCGTCGCCGTCCTGGCCGCGCCACCGAAATTCTTGACGTAGTTGCGGGCGGTCTGGCAGCCGCGGGAGTGACCGACGATGGCAACCTTGTCGGCGCCGGTCTCGGTGAGCGCCCGGTCCACCGTTGCCGCAACGGCGCGGGCGGCGTCCTCGGTCGAGGAGCGGTTCTCCTGCGCCACCTTGTCGTCGAGCCGCGCCGCCGGGTGGTCGATATCGACGGCGAACAGGCGCTCGGCCGGCACGCCGTTGCTTTCGAAGCGCCACAGGACCGGCATCCAGAAGGCGGCGGAATCGCTGTCGCCATGCACGAAGACGACGGGCGGTACGGCACCTCCAGGCGCCGCCGCGGCGACGGACGGCCCGCCGGCGCCGATCCCGCAAAGGGCCGCCGTCAGCGTGGCCAGGCCAATGCCGCGTCCAGTGCATGTCCAGCGTGTCATAGGGCCCTCTTCCATCATCTGCGTGGCCGAAGAGAGGGCATCCCCGGCCCTTGGCAACCTCTGCGCCGCCTGTATGGCGTTCGGGATCTGCCCGGTCCGCCATCTTGCACATGAGCGGGAAAGTTGTCTTACTGCCGGCACTTGGCCCGACCGAACTCTCCCCTAGGATTGAGTGTCTGGCCGAACAAACAAGAGGAAGCTCCCAATGAAGAAAACCGGATGGGTCGCAGCCGGGCTTGCCGCCCTTGCCATGTCGACCGGCGCGGCCACCGCGCAGGAAAAGTTCATCACCATCGGCACCGGCGGTCAGACCGGCGTGTACTACGTCGTCGGACAGTCCATCTGCCGCCTGGTCAATCGCGAGAGCGAGAAGAACGGCCTGCGCTGCACGGCGCCGTCGACCGGCGCATCGGTCGCCAACATCAATGCCATCAAGGCCGGCGACCAGACCATGGGCGTCGCCCAGTCGGACATGCAGTACAACGCGCTCGAGGGCCAGGACCCCTGGAAGGGCGATCCCTTCGCCGGTGAGCGTGCGGTCTTCTCCATCCATCCCGAGCCGATCACGGTCGTCGCCCGCGCCGATGCCGGCATCGAGAGCTTCGACGACCTGAAGGGCAAGCGCGTCAACATCGGCAACCCGGGCTCCGGCTCGCGCGCCACGATGGAAATCATCATGGACCGCAAGGGCTGGTCGATGGGCGATTTCTCGCTGGCCTCGGAGCTGAAGGCCGCAGAGCAGTCGCAGGCCCTGTGCGACAACAAGGTCGATGCCATCATCTACACGGTCGGCCATCCGAACGGCTCGATCCAGGAGGCCACCACCTCCTGCGCCTCCAAGCTGGTCCCGGTGACCGGCGAGGAAATCGACAAGCTGGTCGACGAGAACCCGTACTATTCCAAGGCGACCATCCCGGGCGGGCTCTATGAGGGCAATGCCGAGGACACCGAGACCTTCGGCGTGCGCGCCACGATGGTCTCGTCCGATCAGGTCGACGAGGAGACCATCTACCAGGTGGTCAAGGCCGTGTTCGAGAACTTCGACCGGTTCAAGAAGCTGCATCCGGCCTTCGAGAACCTGACCAAGGAAGAGATGATCTCGGCCGGCAATTCCGCGCCGCTGCATCCGGGCGCCGAGCGCTACTACAAGGAAGCCGGCCTCCTGTAAGGCCCGGCATCCGGCCGGCCGGCGGCAGATGTCCGTCGGCCGGCTCCCTTGCGCTCCGCCCATGCGGGGCGTCGGCGACGACGAGAGGCCGGTCGTGCGACCCGCCGCCGGTCGTGCCAGAATGTTCCTGTAGTCGCGTATCAGACAGGCGGAGTGACCAGCTGCGATGGCCCGAGACCCACGTCATTCCGAAAGCCTCGACGACGAGCGCAACCGCACCATCGATTCCGTCGACGTCGAATCCGCCACCTCCCGGCAGGAAAAGCTCGACGAGCTCGTCGCCTCCTCCGACACCGGCGGACGCAGCCCCGCCAAGCCCGTCGCCTATCTGATCTCCGGCGTCGCGCTGGCCTGGTCGCTGTTCCAGCTCTGGATCGCCTCGCCGATCCCCTTCATGGTGGGCTTCGGCGTCTTCAACGACACCGAGACGCGCTCGATCCATCTCGCCTTCGCGCTGTTCCTGGCGTTTCTCGCCTTCCCGGCCTCGCGCTCGATCCCCCAGCTCGTGCTGGGCGCCGGCGTGCCGTTGCTGCTCGGCTATCTCTTCCTGGAGGGCGCGACCGGCGTCCTGCCGGGCTGGTACATTCCCGTCATCACGGTGACGATGGTCGTCTTCGCGCTGCTGCCGTCGCCGTCGCGCCGCGTCCTGCCCCATGAATGGGCGCTGGCGATCGCCGGCGCGGTGACCGCCTCCTACCTGTTCTTCGCCTATACCTCGATCTCGGGCCGCGTCGGCGCGCCCAACATGACCGACTTCATGGTCGGCACGGTCGGCCTGATGGTGCTCCTGGAAGGCACGCGACGGGCCCTCGGACCGGCTCTGATGGTCGTGGCGACCGTCTTTCTCGTCTACACCTTCCTCGGCCCCTACATGCCGTCGATCATCGCCCACAAGGGCAACTCGCTGTCGGAAGTGGTCAACCACCAGTGGATCACCACCGAGGGCGTCTTCGGCATCGCGCTCGGCGTGTCGACCTCCTTCGTCTTCCTCTTCGTGCTGTTCGGCTCGCTGCTCGACAAGGCCGGGGCCGGCAGCTACTTCATCAACGTTGCCTTCTCGCTGATGGGCCACATGCGCGGCGGACCGGCCAAGGCCGCCGTCGTCTCCTCGGCCATGACCGGCCTGATCTCCGGCTCGTCCATCGCCAATGTGGTGACCACCGGCACCTTCACCATTCCGCTGATGAAGCGGGTCGGCTTCTCGGCCGAAAAGGCCGGCGCCGTCGAGACGGCATCTTCCGTCAACGGCCAGATCATGCCGCCGGTGATGGGCGCGGCGGCCTTCCTGATGGTCGAATATGTCGGCATCCCGTATTTCGACGTGGTCAAGCACGCCTTCCTGCCGGCGATCATCTCCTACATCGCGCTGGTCTACATCGTGCATCTGGAGGCGATGAAGGCCGGCATGCAGGGCCTGCCGCGCTCCTACGAGCCCAAGCCGTGGCTGCAATGGCTGGTCGGCGTCGTCTTCGGCATTCTCGTCCTGTGCGCCCTGTCCTTCGGCGTCTATTACGGCATGGGCTGGATTCGCCCGGCCTTCGGCGACAATGCCGGCTGGGTGGTCTTCGCGCTGCTCGTGGCGGTCTATGTCGGCCTTCTGTGGTACGGCGCGAAATATCCGGCGCCGAAGATGGACGATCCGGACAAGCCTATCACCGAACTGCCGCGTCCCGGCCCGACGGTGAAATCCGGCCTGCACTTCATCCTGCCGGTCGTCGTCCTCGTCTGGGCGCTAATGGTGGATCGCCTGTCGCCGGGCCTGTCAGCCTTCTGGGCGGCGGCCTTCATGATCTTCATCCTGATCACCCAGCACCCGATCACCGCCTTCTTCCGCGGCACCGGCGATTACGGGTTCCAGACCACCCGCGGCTTCCTCGACCTGATCGACGGCCTGATCACCGGCGCCCGCAACATGATCGGCATCGGCATCGCCACCGCCACGGCCGGCGTCATCGTCGGCGCCGTGTCCCAGACCGGCGTCGGCTCGGCGCTGGCGGAAGTGGTGGAGGTCCTGTCCGGCGGCAATCTGATGGCGATCCTGCTTCTGACCGCCGTCCTGTCGCTGATCCTCGGCATGGGCCTGCCGACGACCGCCAACTACATCGTCGTCTCGGCGCTGCTCGCCCCGGTCATCGTCACGCTGGGCGAGGCCAACGGCCTGATCGTGCCGCTCATTGCGGTGCATCTCTTCGTCTTCTATTTCGGCATCATGGCCGACGTGACGCCCCCGGTGGGCCTCGCCTCCTTCGCGGCGGCGGCCGTCTCGGGCGGCGATCCGATCAAGACCGGCGCCATCGCCTTCTTCTACTCGCTGCGCACCGCCGCGCTGCCCTTCCTGTTCATCTTCAACACCGACCTCCTGCTGATCAATGTCGACATCCCGCACGGCATCTTCATCGCCATCGTCGCGACGATCGCCATGCTCTTGTTCGCGGCGGCGACGCAGGGCTGGTTCCTGACCCGCAACCGCGCTTATGAATCCGTCGCGCTGCTGCTGATCGCCTTCACCCTGTTCCGGCCGGGCTTCTGGATGGACATGCTGGTCGCGCCCTATTCCGAGCGGCCGGGCAGCGAGGTCGTCGAGGCGGCGGCCGAGACGCCGCAGGACGAGCCGCTGCGCCTGCGCATCGACTATCTCGATGCCTTCGGCGAGCCGTCCCAGCGTTCTGTCGAACTGCCGCTTCCGGCCGGCGCGACCGGCGAGGAACGGCTGCAGAATGCCGGCCTGGAACTGATCGACCGCGACGGCAAGACGATCATCGACAATGTCGCCTTCGGTTCGGCCGCCGAGAAGGCCGGGCTCGACTGGGACCAGGAGATCACCCTGGTGCGCACGCCCACCGATCAGCCGTCGAAATACTGGATGTTCATTCCCGCGCTTGCGGTGCTCGGCCTGATCGTCTGGGCCCAGCGCCGCCGACGTCCGGCGGACGAGACGCATCAGGGCCAGACGGTCGTCGCGGCCTGAGGCGCGTTCGCGACATCCCGGGAAGCCGGCGGACCCTGTTCGGCTAAGCTGCTATCGAAGCCGGCCCCTCAAACGAAAGAAGCGCGGCGAACCGGGTTCGCCGCGCTTCTTTCATGTCTGCGCCGACTGACATGTCGGTCGCCTGTCGCCCATCCGGCCGGCTGTTCTCAGCGCGACGCCGGGGGCGGAAATTAGCCGACGAGCTTCAGCAACGCGACAGTCGCAAGCAGCGCGACGGTAAGCATGCCGGAGACGGCGAGGGACTGCATGAGAGGGCTGCGGGTCATGGTGTGCGCCTTTCGTCGAGCGCGTTGCTGATGCCGCGCATATGCGTTGGACGAAGGGGCCGATCCAGTCTGTTTTGCGACACGCGATGCCGCGCCAGAGACATTCTTTCACGCGGCTTCAGTTTCGTGCAAGCAACGCCCTCAATCGCCTGCCTGACAAGGGCTGAGGGCCGCCCATGCGGCAGCCCTCCAACACCAACTTGAGACCCTCAGGCCGAGTGGGAGAAGATGTCCTCGTCGTCCCAGCCGGCGAGGTCGAGCTTGGCCCGGGTCGGCAGGAAGGTGAAGCAGGCCTTGGCCAGATCCATGCGGTCCTCGCGCTCCAGCCGCTTGTAGAGACCGCCCATGATGTCGTGCAGATAGAGGACGTCCGAGGCGGCGTATTCGACCTGCGCCTGCGACAGGGTCTCGGCGGCCCAGTCCGACGATTGCTGCTGCTTGGAGATGTCGACGCCGACCATCTCGCGGGCGAGATCCTTCAGACCGTGCCGGTCGGTGTAGGTGCGGGTCAGGCGCGAGGCGATCTTGGTGCAGAAGATGCCGTCGGTCATCACGCCGAAGGCATGGTAGAGCGCCGCCACGTCGAAGCGGGCATAGTGGAAGATCTTGGTCTTGGCCGGGTCCTTGAGAAGCGCCGTGATGTTCGGCGCCTCACGCTGGCCCTTGGCGATCTGGACGACGTCGGCAGTGCCGTCGCCCGGCGACAGCTGAACGACGCAGAGGCGGTCGCGGCGGGTGTCGAGGCCGAGGGTCTCGGTGTCGATCGCCACCGGGCCGGTGTAGCGGGAAATGTCGGGAAGATCGCCTTTGTGGACGCGGATGGTCATGGATCGCCTTCGCTCAGGGAAAATGTCTGCTTGGCTCTACCGGATTTCGCCGGCGAGGCCAAAGGTCTTCGGCGATCGGAGCGGAGCGGGGGCCTCGGCGTACCGCCGTCAGGCGTTGCCGTCGTTGGAAACCCGGCTGCGCGGCGGCGTGCTCCAGCCGGTGCGCGGATCGAAAAAGCCGCCGTCCAGATGGGCATGCCCCCAGGCCATGACGCCGAGAAGCGCATCTTCCAGCGAGCGGCCGCGCGCCGTCAGGTGATATTCGTGCCGCGGCGGACGGTCCGCATAGGGGCGTCGCTCGACCAGGCCCCAGGTCTCCAGCCGACGCAGACGGTCGCTGAGGATGTTGGTCGGAATGCGCTCGGCGCTTTCGTGCAGGGCACCGAAGGTGTGCTTGCCGTGCCAGAGCAGGTCGCGGACGATCAGCAGCGTCCACTTGTCCCCGAAGATGTCCAGCGTGCGGGCGATCGAGCAGCGCGAGCGAAAATGCCCTCGCGTTGTGTCACGGTCATCCTGCCCCATCCGCTGCTCCTCTTCCGTCCCCTTGCAAGTTACTTGACGGAAAAACAACTTGCAAAACGAAAGTGACACTTCGTCTGTCGCATCCGAGCATCGGGTGATAGCGCAGCCTCGTTCCGCGCCCGTATTCGGCGCGGCTGGCAGGTGCGAACCCTGCCGGCAGCCATGGGTCCTCAGGACGAGCGCCGGCGCCGGAGCGACGCGGGACAACCGGTTCGCGATCGTCGCCCCAGCCAGATGTGCACTGCCGCATTCGCTGCCGTCGCACCGCTTCACAAGCCGTGCCAACTCGGTCAGTCTGCGGCCAGAAGATCCCCTTCCCGAAAGTCGCGCCATGAACGTCACCCCTCCCTATCTCATGTTCCTCGGCGACGTGCCGGACGCGCTGGCCGCCAAGACCGCGCAAGGGGTCGTCGACTGGCGCCGGGACTGGTGCCTGGCCCAGTTGCGGCTGCCGGGCTGCGGCGCCGATCTCGGCCTCGACGAGATGACGGTGCCGGAGGCGGTCGCGGCCGGGGCGAAGACCATGGTCGTCGGCGTCGTCAATGCCGGCGGGGTTCTGCCCGAGCACTGGATCGACACCATCGTGACGGCGCTTGAAGCCGGTCTGGACGTTGCCAGCGGCCTGCATGTGCGCCTTGGCTCGATCGCGCGTATCGCGGCGGCGGCCGAGGCGAACGGCCGCAAGCTCACCGATTTGCGCCAGCCCGATCGCAGCTACGCCACCGGCAAGGGCCACAAGCGCAGCGGCAAGCGCCTGCTGGCGGTCGGCACCGATTGTTCGGTCGGCAAGAAATACGCCGCTCTCTGCCTGGAGCGCGACATGCAGGCGGCCGGCTTCGACGCCGAGTTCCGCGCCACCGGCCAGACCGGTGTCCTGATCGCCGGGCGCGGCGTGCCGCTGGATGCCGTCGTCGCCGATTTCATCGCCGGCGCGGCCGAATGGCTGACGCCCGATGCCGCGGACGACCACTGGGACGTGGTCGAAGGGCAGGGCTCGCTGTTCCACCCGTCCTTTGCCGGCGTGACGCTCGGTCTGCTGCACGGTTCGCAGCCCGATGCCTTCGTCGTCTGCCACGAGCCGACCCGCACGACGATGCGCGGCGTGGCGACGCCGCTGCCGACCATCGCGGCGGTCATCGAGGCGACCATCGCCATGGGCCGGCTGACCAATCCGGACATTCGCTGCGTCGGCCTCTGCGTCAACACCGCCAAGCTCGAGGAGGATGCGGCGCGGGCGTTGCTGGCCGAACTGGCCGAGGAACATGGCCTGCCGGCCACCGATCCGGTGCGCTTCGGCTCGGCGCCGGTGGTGGACGAGATCGCCCGGATCTACGGCAGGCCTTGACGGGGGAGGCCATCGTGCCGGAAAGGGCGGTCGCCTTTCGGGGGCGATGATGTAAGGTCCGGCCGTGAAAGGCCTCTGGGAGGAGCCGTAGATGAGTCAGGGTACGCCGGGAGAACTGGAGAAGCATCACGAGCTGGCGCCGGACGGCGAGCCCGTGAGCCACCACGATCCCTTGTCCTCGGGCTTCCCGCTCGGCACGGAAGGGCGGATCCTGTTCTGGATCGCCTTCACCTTCTCGATCTTCCAGCTCGCCACGGCGGCGCATTTGTGGGACCTGCCGAGCCAGATCGTGCGGGCCGTCCATGTCGGCTTCCTGTGCCTGCTCGGCCTGCCGCTGGTCGCCGCCATCAAGGGCGAGAATGCCGGGCTGAGGGCGCTGTTCTGGCTGCTCGGCCTCGCCGGCATGGGCGTCGCTGTCTATCAATGGTGGGAATACGAGGCGCTGATCTTCCGCGCCGGCATGCCGTCGCTGGCCGACACGATCGTCGGCGTCGCCGCGCTGGCCGTGCTCTTCGTCGCCACCTGGCGGATCATGGGGCCGGCCCTGCCGATCATCGCCGGCTTGTTCCTGGCCTATTGCCTGTTCGGCCGCTTCCTGCCGTCGCCCTTCGTCATCCGCTACTACCCGTTCAGCCAGATCGTCGATCACATGGCCTTCGGCACCGAGGGCATCTACGGCATCCCGACCTACGTCTCGTCCTCCTACATCTTCCTGTTCATCCTGTTCGGCTCGTTCCTGGAGCGGGCCGGGATGATCAAGCTGTTTACCGACATCTCGCTCGGCCTCGTCGGCGGGGCCAAGGGCGGCGCCGCCAAGGTCGCGGTCATCTCCTCCGGCCTGATGGGCACGATCTCCGGCTCGGGCGTCGCCAATGTGGTGACCACCGGCCAGTTCACCATTCCCCTGATGAAGCGCTTCGGCTATCGCGCTGCCTTTGCCGGCGGCGTCGAATCCACCGCCTCCATGGGCGGCCAGATCATGCCGCCGGTGATGGGCGCCGTCGCCTTCATCATGGCCGAGACGCTGAACGTGCCCTATGCCGCCGTCGTCCAGGCCGCGGTCATTCCGGCGGTGCTGTATTTCGGCTCGGTGTTCTGGATGGTGCATCTGGAGGCCGGCAAGCGCGGCCTGATAGGCCTGGAGAAGGGCGAGCTGCCCTCGGCGCTGAACGCGCTGAAGAAGGGCTGGTACCTGCTGCTGCCGCTCGGCGTCCTCGTCTATCTGCTGTTCACCGGCTACACCCCGCTCTATGCCGGCACGATCGGCCTGGCGCTGACCGCGCTGCTCATTCTCGGTGCGCCGCTGGCCGGCCGGATCTCGGTGCAGGGGCTGCGCTACGTCTTCTGGATCGGCCTCGGCCTCTCGGCCGCCGCCTTCTTCGAATACGGCATCCTGCCGGTGGTCATCGCGCTGGCCGTGCTGATCGCTCTGTGCGCTCTGTTCCGGGGCGGCCGCGAGACGCTGCTCCTGACCCGCGACGCGCTGGCCGAGGGCGCCAAGACGGCCCTGCCGGTGGGTATCGCCTGCGCCATCGTCGGCATCATCGTCGGCACCATGACGCTGACCGGCGTCGCCAACACCTTCGGCCAGTTCATCGTGGCGGTCGGCGACACCTCGCTGTTCCTGTCGCTGGTGCTGACTATGATCACCTGCCTGATCCTAGGCATGGGCATCCCGACCATTCCCAACTACATCATCACCTCGTCGATCGCCGGCCCGGCGCTGCTCGCCCTCGGCGTGCCGCTGATCGTCAGCCACATGTTCGTCTTCTATTTCGGCATTCTCGCTGACCTGACGCCGCCGGTGGCGCTGGCCTGCTTTGCGGCCGCGCCCATCGCCAAGGCGCCGGGGCTGAAGATCTCCTTCGAGGCGGTCAAGGTGGCACTGGCCGGCTTCGTCATCCCCTTCATGGCGGTCTACACGCCCGCTTTGATGCTGCAGGATGGCGGTCCGCTGGCCGAATCCATCGGCTACTGGCCGGCTGTCGCCTACATCGTCTTCAAGGCGTGCCTGGCCATCGGCCTGTGGGGCGCCGCCGCGATCGGCTACCTGGTCGCGCCGCTGAAATGGTGGGAGCGGGCGGTGGCGACCGTCGCGGCCTTCACGCTGATCGCCGCAATGCCCATCACCGACGAGATCGGCTTTGCCCTGGCAGCGCTGATCCTCGGCTGGCATGCGCTGCAGATCCGCCGGCACGGCCGGCCCGAGGCGGTCAACCGTACCGGCGGCGGCAGCGGGCCCGCGAAAGCCGGCACCGCCCCCCGCGACGAGACGGTGTCGCCGGCCGAATGATCTGCATCGCCGCTGGCGCCAAGGCGCTGACCCTGGCCGCCACCGCCTTCTCGCTCTCCTGGACCCATTCGGTCGAGAAGACCCGCTGGGAGGAGCGCTGGGTGGCGGGGCCGCAGGGGCTGACGGTCGTCGAAGGCCGCGTCGAGGGCTCCGGCGCCGGCATGGAGCCACCGCCGGACGCCGTCCTGCGCGACGGCGCCTATGTCTACACGCCGCATCTGGCGCCGGTCCCCGAACTCGTCCTCGCCGCCTCCGGCGCCACCGGCTCCGGCTGGACGCTGTGCCCGCTCGGCGATGTTGCGGACAGCCCGGAGACCGACGCCTGCCTCACCCTCGGCCAAACCGCCGCCGCCCCCGTGCGGATTTCGGTGTGCCCGGCGGCTGATGATGAAGGCGCCGCCACACACCGCTGACGCAGCTGCTGGAATGACGCGAACCGCCGGTTGCGGGGTCAGCTCGGCGGCAAGCCGGCAGATGCCACGCCCGCCATCCGCACGACGTCTCATACACGGCCCCCAACCTCAACGCGCGTCATCCTCGGGCTTGTTTGATGGAGCGGCTCTTCCGGCGAGGTTGGCGGTTGCTCGACGCCACCACCCGCACGACGTCTCACACGTGCGCGCCCCACCCCCGACACGCGTCATCCTCGGGCTTGACCCGAGGACCCATTCCTCGGCGCCTCGGCGACCATTCCGTCGGAAGATAAGCGATGCGTCACCGGGAACGGCATGGGTCCTCGGGTCAGGCCCGAGGATGACGACCTTGTTTGATGGAGCGGCTCTTCCGGCGAGGTTGGCGGTTGCTCGACGCCACCACCCGCACGACGTCACACACGTGCGCACCCCACCCCCGACGCGCGTCATCCTCGGGCTTGACCCGAGGACCCATTCCTCAGCGGTTCGGAGTCAACTCCGTCGGAGGATAGCGATGCGTCACCGGGAACGGCATGGGTCCTCGGGTCAAGCCCGAGGATGACGACCTTGTTTGATGGAGCGGCTCTTCCGGCGAGGTTGGCAGCTGCTCGACGCCACCACCACGCGACGCCTAACATCGGCACCTCTCCCCCTCCGCGCGTCATCCTCGGGCTTGACCCGAGGACCCATGCCTCCGCGCTTCAGTGCCCCCTCCCTCGAAGACCAGCACAGCGCCCAAGGTGGCGTCCCGCGTCTTGATCGGGCAGGCTGGCGGTGCCGGCAAGCGGCCGGCAGGTGCAAGGGGCACGCCATGTCGTTCACCGAAGCCATCCGTTCGGTCTTTGCAAATTACGCGACGTTCCGGGGCCGCGCGCCGCGCTCGGAATTCTGGTGGTTCGCGCTGTTCACGCTGCTCGGCAATTTCGTCCTGGGCATCCTCGATGCAATTCTCGTCGGCCCGGCCATGGGCCTCGCGCCCTTTTCGGGCGAGGGTTACCAGCCGCTCGGTTCGATCTTCTCCTTGGCGATCTTCATCCCGTCGCTGGCCGTCTCGGTGCGCCGCCTGCACGATACCGGCCGCAGCGGCTGGTGGTTCCTCGTCAATCTGGTGCCGCTGATCGGCTGGCTGGTGTTCCTCTACTTCGCCGTCCAGCCCAGCGACGCCGCCAACCGCCACGGTCCGCCGCCGTCGACCGGCGCGGTCATGCGCTGAGGGCGCGGCGATGCTCTGCTGCGGTGTGTTTTGTGGATAGGGGATCTTCCGTCGGAGGATCGGACGGCATCACCGGGAACGGCATGGGTCCTCGGGTCCGGCCCGAGGATGACGACCTTGTTTGATGGAAGGTGCACTTTCGCTGAGGTTGGCGGTTGCTCGACACGTCCACCCGCAGGACGTCCAACATTGGCGCCCCACCCCCCGACGCGCGTCATCCTCGGGCTTGACCCGAGGACCCATTCCTCGGCGGTTCGGTGCCCACTCCGTCGGAGAATAGCGACGCGTCACCGGTGCCGGCATGGGTCCTCGGGTCAGGCCCGAGGATGACGACCTTGATTGATGAAGGCGCTCTTCCGGCGAGGTTGGCAGCAGCTCGACGCTGCCACCCGCACCACGTCAAACACGCGCACCCCGCCCTCGACGACGACCTTGTTGGAGGTCACGGCCTTGCCGGCACGCCCCGCACGAACATCGCCCGCCGGCTGCCCTTCCTACCGCTGGCGTTCGCGCCAGTGGGGATCGATCCAGGGCTGCTTGTCGGGCTCGGGGGCCAGCATGCCGTCGCCCAGAATGTGGTCCGCGGCCTTCTCGCCGACCATGATCGAGGGGCCGTTGAGATTGCCGTAGGGGATGCGCGGGAAGATCGAGGAATCGGCCAGCCGCAGGTTCTCGGTGCCGATCACCCGGCAGGCCGGGTCGACCACCGCGTCCGGATCGTCCGGCGAGCCAAGGCGGCAGGTGCCGCAGGGATGATAGGCGCTCTCGGCATGTTCGGCGATGAAGGCGTCGAGTTCGGCATCGCTCTGCACCGCCGCGCCCGGCTGGATTTCCGGCCCGCGAAAATCGTCGAAGGCGGCCTGGGCGAAGAGCTCGCGGGTCAGCCGGATCGCCTGGCGGAACTCGGGAAAGTCGTCCGGATGCGTCATGTAGTTGAAGCGGATCGAGGGCGCGGCGCCCGGATCGTCGCTCTTCAGCCGGATCCGGCCGCGCGACTTGGAGCGCATCGGCCCGACATGGGCCTGGAAGCCGTGGCCGGGGGCCGCGGCCTGGCCGTCATAGCGGATCGCACCGGGCAGGAAATGATACTGGATGTCGGGATATTCGATCCCCGGTGCCGAACGGATGAAGCCCGCCGCCTCGAAATGGTTGGTGGCGCCGTAACCGGTGTGCATCAGCATCCATTCCAGCCCGACGCGGCCCTTGGCGAAGAGATGCAGATAGCCGTTGAGGGTGATCGGCTGGGTACAGGATTGCTGGATATAGACCTCCAGATGGTCCTGCAGGTTCTCCCCGACGCCGGGCCGCGCCACCCGGGTGCGGATGCCGACGCGCGACAATTCGGCCGGATCGCCGATGCCCGAATGCATGAGGATGGTCGGCGAATTGATGGCGCCGGCGGCCAGCACCACCTCGCGCCGGGCCCGCACGATGCCGGTGCGCCGGCCCCGCCGGCCGATCTCGACGCCGACGGCGCGGGTGCCCTCGAAGGCGATGCGCGCCACATTGCCATGCACCAGACGGCAATTGCCGCGGGCCATGGCGGGGCGCAGATAGGCATTGGCGGCCGACCAGCGCCGGCCCCGCCAGATCGTCTGCTGCATCGGGCCGAAGCCCTCCGGCTTTTCGCCGTTGTAATCGTCGGTCAGCGGATAGCCTGCCTGCCTGCCGGCCTCGATGAAGGCGCCGTAGAGCGGGTTCTCCATGGCGCCGCGCTGGACGTTGAGCGGGCCGGACATGCCGCGCCAGGCCGGATCGCCGGCCGGCAGCCCGTCGGCGCGGGGCTCGGTGCCGCCGCCCTCGAAGCATTCCATCCGCTTGAAATAGGGCAGGACGTCGCCGTAGCCCCAGCCCGCCGCGCCGCTCTCGGCCCAATGGTCGAAATCCTTGGCGTGGCCGCGCACATAGACCATGCCGTTGATCGAGGACGAGCCGCCGATCACGCGGCCGCGGGGCGTCGCCAGCCGGCGGCCGGCCAGCGTCTCTTCCGGCTCGGCCCGGTAGCCCCAGTCGTAGCGCGCCATGTTCATCGGGAAGGACAGCGCGCCCGGCATCTGGATGAAGGGGCCCGCATCGGTGCCGCCGGCCTCGACCACGACGACGTCGTAGCGCCCGGATTCCGACAGGCGGTAGGCCAGCGCCGAACCGGCCGAGCCGGAGCCGACGACGACGTAGTCGGCTTCGTCGAGGGTCTTCATGGGGCAATCTCCGCATCGATGACCCGCTCGATCATCCGCACGGCAGCGGCGCGATCGGGCGCGGTGAGGGGGGTCAGGGCCTGGCGCAGCCAGACGCCGTCGATCATGGCGCCGGCGGCAGCGGCGACGGAGACCGCGGCGACCGGGCCGACCAGCGGCTCCAGGCCCGAGATGAGATTGGTCTCCAGCCGCCGGAAATAGACGCGCAGCAGGCGCGCCGCTTCCGAGGAGCGTCGGGCATAGACGTAGAAGACCAGCCAGGCGCTGATCGCCTCGCGGCGGAACTGGCTTTCGTCGAAGGCCGCCTCGATCACCGCCGAGACGCGCTCGCGCGGCGTGCGCGACGCGATCAGCCGCCGGGTGACCTCGGCGCGGAACTCGCGCAGCAGCTGGCGCATGGCGGCGATCAGCAGATCGTCCTTGGCGCCGAAATAATGATGGGCGAGGGCGGGCGAGACGCCGGCCCGCGCCGCGATGTCGGCCATGGTCACTTCGATCGAGCCGGCCTGCTCGACGGCGCCGATCACGGCACCGATCAGCGCCTGGCGGCGCTCGGTCTCGATTCCGCCACGGCCGAGGCGGGACGTTTTCAACTGGGTCATGCCGTAAAGATAATGATGTTGATTGATCAGTCAATCAATTGTGGCGAGGTCCGTGCCCCAGAGGTCGGGGAAGCGGCTGCGGAGCTTGTCCGCGACCCTGTTCAAACCGCCTCTCCTCTGCCTATCATCGCGGATGCGCGGCGCGCCCGGCGACCCGCCCGGCTACTTCGGGATCCTGGCATCCCCCAGCGAAAGAGATGTGACATGAGGCTACTGACAGGGGTCGCGGCAATCGCGCTGACGGCGGCAATGGCGGGCCCGGCGCTCGCCGACTACACGCTGACGATCCTGCATACCAACGACATGCACAGCCGGATCGAGCCGATCAACAAGTACGATTCCACCTGTTCGGCCGACGAACTGGCGGAAGCCAAGTGCTTCGGCGGATCGGCGCGGCTCCTGTCGGGCATCCGGGCGGCGCGCGAAGCCCATCCCAACACGCTGCTCGTCGACGGCGGCGACCAGTTCCAGGGCACGCTGTTCTACACCCGCTACAAGGGCAAGGCCGCGGCCGAGATGATGAACGCGCTCGGCTATGACGCGATGACCGTCGGCAACCACGAATTCGACGATGGCCCGAAGGTGCTACGGGCCTTTATGGAGGAGGTCGAGTTCCCGATCCTGCTCGCCAATGCCGACATCTCGGCCGAGCCGGAACTGGCCGACACGCTGAAGCCCTCGGCGGTGATCGAGAAGGACGGCGAGACGATCGGCCTGATCGGCGTGACGCCGGCCGACACCGGCGAATTGTCGAGCGCGGGCCCCAATGTGCGCTTTTCCGATCCCATCGAAGCGGTCCGTGCTGAGGTCGACCGGCTGACCGGCGAGGGCGTGACGAAGATCGTACTCCTCAGCCATTCCGGCTACGCCGTCGACCAGCGCATTGCCGCGGCCGTCAGCGGCATCGACGTCATCGTCGGCGGCCATACCAACACGCTCTTGTCCAACACCGACGAGAAGGCCGCCGGTCCCTATCCGACCATGATCCCGAACCCGGACGGCGTCGACGTGCCGATCGTCCAGGCCTACGCCTATGGCAAGTATCTCGGCGAACTGACCGTGACCTTCGACGATTCCGGCGTGGTCACCGCCGCGGTCGGCAATCCGGTGATCATGGATGGCGAGATCGCTGAGGACAGCGACCTCAAGACGCGCATCGAGGAACTGGCCAAGCCCCTGCAGGAAATCCGCGAGAAGGTCGTCGGCCGCACCGAGGACCCTATCGACGGGTCGCGCGACACCTGCCGGGCGCAGGAATGCGAAATGGGCAATCTCGTCGCCGACGCCATGCTGGCCCGTGTCGCCGATCAGGGCACGGCGGTCGCCATCGTCAATGGCGGCGGCCTGCGCGCCTCGATCGACGCCGGCGAGATCACCATGGGCGACGTGCTGACGGTGCTGCCCTTCCAGAACACCCTGTCGACCTTCAAGCTGACCGGCGCCGACATCAAGGCGGCGCTCGAGAACGGCGTCTCCGAGGTCGAGGAGGGCGGCGGCCGCTTCCCGCAGGTGGCGGGTCTCAGATACAGCTGGTCGCGGGCCGGCACGCCGGGCGAGGACCGCATCCGCTCGGTCGAGATCCGCGAGGGCGACGGCTACGTGCCGCTCGATCCGGAGAAGACCTATCTCGTCGTCTCCAACAATTTCATGCGCGGCGGCGGCGATGGCTATGGCGTCTTCGCCGAGAAGGGCACCGAGGCCTATGATTTCGGCCCGGCGCTGGAAGAGGTGGTGGTCGAGTATCTCGCCCGCGACAACGCCGCCTACGCGCCCTTCACCGAGGGCCGCATCACCGAGATGCAGTAGGCGGCTCCCGCGCGCCGCGCTATGGGAAGAGGGCCGGCGCCAGCGCCGGCCTTTTTGCGTGAGGGGCGTCGATGACCGAGAGACTGAACAGGATCGGCCGGATCGAGGGACTGGCCGCGCTGGCGATCGTCGTCGCCACGGCGGCGATCCTGCTGGCCATGGGCCGCACGCCGATCTGCGAATGCGGCACGATCAAGCTGTGGCACGGCGTGGTGGTCAGTTCGGAAAATTCCCAGCATCTGTCGGACTGGTACTCGCCGTCGCACCTGATCCACGGCTTCCTGTTCTTCTTCGCCGCCTGGCTGGTCCTGCGGCGGGCCAGCTTCGGCACGCGGCTGGTCCTCGCCCTTGTGGTCGAATGCGCCTGGGAGATCGCCGAGAACACCGATGCGGTGATCCAGCGCTACCGCGAGGCGACGATCGCCCTCGACTATTACGGCGACAGCGTCCTGAACTCGGTGGCCGATATCGGCTTCATGGTGCTGGGGTTCTGGCTGGCGAGCCGGCTGCCGATCTGGCTGACCGTGACGATCGCCGTCGGGCTTGAGATCTTCGTCGGCTGGATGATCCGCGACAATCTCACCCTCAATGTCCTGATGCTGCTGTGGCCGCTGGACGCGGTAAAGGCCTGGCAGGGCGGCGCCTAGGCGCGGCCGGGCAAAAGGCAGCAGGCAGAAAGAAAGTCGGGCAGCGGCGCGTCCCTCGAACGCGCCGCTGCCATCTATGCGTTTCAGGCCGCGGTGGCGGGGGCCGGTTCGAGCCGTGCGCCGAGCGACTTGGCGGCGTCGCGGAACGACACCAGCCGGCGGGCGCTCTCGTCCCACAGGACCAGCTTCACGCAGTTGAAGCTCTGGCGAATGGTGATGCGGCCGAGCCCGTGCAGCTCGGGAAATTCGCGCAGCACCTCCGGCAGCCGGTAGAACGGCACCGTGCTCGACAGGTGATGCACGTGATGGATGCCGATATTGCCGGTGAACCAGCGCAGCACCGGCGGCAGGTCGTAATGCGACGAGCCGTGCAGGGCGGCGTGCTGGAACTTCCACTCGTCGCTCTCCGACCAGTGGGTCTCCTCGAACTGGTGCTGCACGTAGAACAGCCAGACGCCGGCCGTCGCGGCCATCAGGGTGATCGGCAGCTGCACCGCCAGGAAGGGCACGAGGCCCATCGCCCAGATCAGCAGCGCTGCCGGAATGGCGATGCCGAGATTGGTGGCCAGCGTCGAGGTCCAGGGCTGCACGCCGGCGCGCATCAGGCCGACCGGCAGGCGGTACTGGCAGATGAACAGCCATGCGGGCCCGAGGCCGAACATCACCGCCGGGTGGCGGTAGAGCCGGTAGCGGATGCGGCCCCATTTGGACAGGGCGTTGTATTCGGCGACGGTCAGCGTATCGACGTCGCCGATGCCGCGCTGGTCCAGATTGCCGGTGGTGGCGTGGTGCACGGCATGGGTGCGGCGCCAGTAATCATAGGGCGTGAAGGTGACGACGCCGATGACCCGGCCGGTCCAGTCGTTGACCGCGCGGCGGGCGAACAGCGAGCCATGGCCGCAATCATGCTGCAGCATGAACAGCCGCACTAGGAAGCCGGCGGCCGGCACGGTGAGGATCAGCCCCCACCAGTGGCCGTGGGTGACCGCGACGGCGGTCAGGGCCCACAGGGCGACGAAGGGAATGGCCGTGACGGCGATCTCCCAGACGCTGCGCGCGGTATCCGGCTTGCGGTACCGTGCAAGCGCTTTGGTCCAGGAGATGGTCTTGGCGTCGGCTGCGGTGCCGACCGTATCGGTGGAGGTCAAGGAGTATCCAAGCTGGGGTGCCCTCGCCGACCGAGCGCCATCGACCGATCGCGGATCGGGCGGCTGGCGGGAAAACGAGGAGAGATGCGGGAGCGAACCGGCTCGCGCTCCTCCGAGGGCAGGGGGTATTCCCTGCTGACGTGTCTATCATCATGGCGCATTGAGGCAAGGTTGCGACGCGTCCGGCCGATCAATTTCCCCGTGACTCGTGTTGCCGCCCTCACGCTGCCTCGGCGGACAGCCCCCGGTGGTCGAGCAGGAACCGCGCGAAGAACGGCAGGCTCGCCGAGCCGATCTCGCGGGCGCTGGCGCCCATCGTCCCGGCCCGGATATCGAGGGGGGTCAGGCCCTGGCGCCTGAGCCGCACCATAGCCCTCTGGGTCGCCTCGACCAGCCGTGCCCGCACGTTCTCGGGAAAGCCGCCGTCGATGACCGCGCATTCGAAATCATAGACCGCGCTGGCGGAGACGATGGCATAGGCGAGGCCGCGCGCGGCGATGCCCAGCCAGTGGTCGAGGACGGCGCCGAGTTCGTCCCACGCGCCGGCATCCTTCCACAGGACCAGCGGCTCGCCGCCCTCGGCCGCGATCATCTTTTCCAAGACATGGATCGAGGCGAAGTTGATCAGCTGCTCGAAGCCGTCCAGCCGGACGCCTGCCACCCCTTCGCGGGCGGCGCGCGGCACCGGCATCGAGCCCAGCGCGCCGGCATTGCCGGTGCGACCGGTGACGAGGTCGCCGCCCATGACGATCCCGCCGCCGACAAAGGCGCCGACGAAGAAATAGACATAGTCCAGCGAGGTCGTTGCGCCGAAGACGTTCTCGGCGGCGCAGGCCGCCGTCGCGTCATTGGCCAGATTGACCGGCAGGCCGGTGATCGCGACGAGCTCGGCGACGATGTCGACCCGGCGCCAGGCGTCCATGCGTTCGGCCGGCGCGCCGATCTCCTCGGCCCAGGACCACATTTCGTAGGGCATGGCGACGCCGAGGCCGACGATCCGCAGGCGCAGCCGGGCGTCGATCGCGCTGGCGACGCGCGGCTGCGCCTCCCGCACGAAATCGAGGACGAGGTCGACGTCCGGGTAGGCATAGGTCAGCCGTTCGCGCGCCCGCACCACGCCGAGGAAATCCATCAGCACGAGTTCGACCGAGCGGCGGCCGATCTTCAGGCCGAAGGCGAAGGCCCCGGATGGATTGAGCCGCATCGGGATCGAAGGCTGGCCGACCCGGCCGCGCCGCGGCATGTCCCGCAGCACCAGTTCCTCCGCCTCGAGCGCCCGCATGATGACAGATGCAGTCTGCGCCGAAAGGCCGGTGCGGCGGGCGATCTCGGCCTTGGCGAGCTCGCCGTGCTGACGGATCAGGCTGAGGACGGTGCGCTCGTTATGGGCGCGCAGCCCGGACTGGTTGGATCCCCGCATGCGGCCGGAGATCGGCGGAAAGTCGGCGGGAACGCCGTCGGCCTGGGGGTCCATGCATCCTCCCTGCGTGCGCTTCGATGGCGCCGCCCGGTCGACGCGACCGTACGGCGACCCATATTCCGACATGGCGCGCAACGGCCGGAGCGTTGCATCGATCCATGCCGCCGTCAATAAATAAATCAACGTGATTTATTATCGTTGACAGCGTTCTCGGCTTGGTGTTTCGTAAGGTCGACGGGGCTAGCGAGGAGGCCGGCCCGCCGCGTTTCACGGCGCGCAATGTCGGCATCGGCCGACGGTTCTGGGAGGTTCTCAACGTGACATTCCGTACGCTACTCGCATCCACCGCCATTGTCGGCCTCGCGGCCCTCGCCACGCCGGCCGCCGCGCAGGACGCCAAGACCAGCGCCTGCCTGATCACCAAGACCGACATCAACCCGTTCTTCGTCAAGATGAAGGAAGGCGCCACGGCCAAGGCCGAGGAACTCGGCATCGAGCTGTCCAGCTATGCCGGCAAGGTCGATGGCGACCACGAGACCCAAGTCCAGGCGGTCGAGAGCTGCATCGCGGCCGGCGCCAAGGGCATCCTGATCGCCGCCTCCGACACCAAGGCGATCACCGACGTGGTCAAGCGGGCTCGTGACAACGGCGTTCTGGTGATCGCCCTCGACACGCCGCTGGAGCCGATCGACGCGGCCGACGCGACCTTCGCCACCGACAATTTCAAGGCCGGCCTGCTGATCGGCCAGTGGGCCAAGGCGACGATGGGCGACAAGGCCGCCGACGCCAAGATCGCGCTGCTCGACCTGTCGCCGGCCGCGCCGTCGGTCGACGTCCTGCGTGACCAGGGCTTCCTCAAGGGCTTCGGCGTCGACGTGAAGGACGAGGCGACGATCGGCGACGAGGACGATCCGCGCATCGTCGGCCACGACGTGACCGCCGGCAACGAGGAAGGCGGCCGCACCGCGATGGAAAGCCTGCTCCAGAAGGATTCGGGCATCAACGTCGTCTACACGATCAACGAACCGGCCGCGGCCGGCGCCTATGAGGCGCTGAAGTCCTTCGGCATGGAGGAGAACGTCCTGATCGTTTCCGTCGACGGCGGCTGCCCTGGCGTCAAGAACGTCGAAGAGGGCGTCATCGGCGCCACCTCCCAGCAATATCCGCTGGACATGGCGGCCAAGGGCATCGAGGCGATCGCCCAGTATGCCAAGGACGGCACCGTGCCGCAGCCGACCGAAGGGCTCGACTTCTTCGACACCGGCGTCAACCTGGTGACCGACGCGCCGGTGGACGGTGTGGAGTCGATCAGCGTGGCCGAAGGCCTCGATCGCTGCTGGGGATGATGGACGAACGGGCGGCCTTCGGGCCGCCCCTTTCCATCCCTGCAAACCCGCTTCCACCTTCGCCGAGCCGGCCCGATGCAGGGGCATGGCAGGGCCGACCGGAGTGAGACGACATGAGTGATCCGACCAGCCGGGGAGCGGATTTCGAATCCTCCCTGAAGGACAGCGACGTGACGGTCGCCGCCTTCGAGCGCCGCTCGCGCGGCCCGCTCGACGCGGCCCAGCATTTCCTTCACGGCGCGCCGACCATGGTGCCGGTGATCGTGCTGCTCCTGTCGGTCGCCGTCTTCGGCGTGGTCTCCAACAATTTCTTCTCCGCCTTCAACCTGTCGCTGATCATGCAGCAGGTGGCGATCGTCGGCATTCTCGCCGCCGCCCAGAGCCTCGTCATCCTGACCGCCGGCATCGACCTGTCGGTCGCCGCGGTGATGGTGATGATCTCGGTGATCATGGGACGGCTCAGCGTCGAGGCCGGGCTGCCGGTGCCGCTCGCGATCCTTTCCGGCTTTGTGGTCGGCACGCTGACCGGCCTTCTGAACGGCATCCTGGTGACCAAGGTGCGGCTGCCGCCCTTCATCACCACCCTCGGCACCTGGAACGTCTTCCTGGCGCTGAACTATTATTTCTCCAATCGCGAGACGATCCGCAGCCAGACGCTGGATGCCGAGGCCCCGCTGCTGAAGCTGTTCGGCGAGCGCTTCAACATCGGCGGCGCGGTCCTGACCTGGGGCGTGGTTCTGATGGTCGTGATCTTCGTGGTGCTCTGGTTCGTCCTCAACCGCACCGCCTGGGGCCGGCATGTCTACGCCATCGGCGACGACAAGGAAGCGGCGGAACTGTCGGGCATCCGCACCGACCGGACGCTGATCTCGGTCTACATGGTCTCGGGCTTCATCTGCGCCCTGGCGGCCTGGGCCTCGATCGGCCGCGTCGGCTCGGTCAGCCCGACCTCCTTCTTCGAGGCCAATCTGGAATCCATCACCGCCGTGGTGATCGGCGGCATCTCGCTCTTCGGCGGACGTGGCTCGATCATCGGACCGATGATCGGCGCCCTGATCGTCGGCGTCTTCAATTCCGGCCTGCGCCTCGCCGGCGTCGACGTCCTGTGGCAGCTCTTCGCCACGGGCTGGCTGATCATTCTCGCGGTCGCGATCGACCAGTGGATCAGGAAGGTCTCCGCATGAGCACGTCCCAGACACCCGTCCTCTCGGCACGCGGCATCGTCAAGAACTACGGCCGCGTCACCGCCCTCGATCACGCCGATTTCGATCTCTATCCCGGCGAGATCCTCGCCGTGATCGGCGACAATGGCGCCGGCAAGTCCTCGCTGATCAAGGCGATCTCCGGCGCCGTCAGCATCGACGAGGGCGAGATCCGCCTGAACGGCGAGCCGGTGCGCTTCACCTCGCCCATGCAAGCGCGCGATGCTGGCATCGAGACGGTGTACCAGAACCTCGCACTGTCGCCGGCGCTGTCGATCGCCGACAACATGTTCCTCGGCCGGGAAATCCGCAAACCGGGTTTCATGGGCAAATATCTGCGGATGCTCGACCGCACCGCCATGGAGCGGATCGCCCGCGACAAGCTCTCCGAACTCGGCCTGATGACCATCCAGAACATCGGCCAGGCGGTCGAGACCCTGTCGGGCGGCCAGCGCCAGGGCGTCGCAGTGGCGCGCGCCGCGGCCTTCGGCTCCAAGGTGCTGATCCTCGACGAGCCGACGGCGGCCCTCGGCGTCAAGGAATCGCGCAAGGTGCTGGAGCTGATCCAGGACGTGCGTTCGCGCGGCATGCCGATCGTCCTGATCTCGCACAACATGCCGCATGTCTTCGAGGTCGCCGACCGGATCCATGTCCACCGCCTCGGCAAGCGGCTCTGCGTCATCGACCCGAAGACCGCCTCGATGAACGATGCCGTGGCGCTGATGACAGGCGCCAAGACCCCGGAATCGGACATGGTCGCGGCCTGACGGCCGCGACCCTCGTCGGGAAGTGCAGTCCTACAGCGCGCCGGCGATGGCCCGCGCCAGCCCGAAGGCCCGCTGTTCGATCAGGATCGGCACCTCGCAGACATAGGTCAGCGACTCCCGGCGCTCGTTGAAGATGCGCGTGTCCCACAGCAGCGCCTGCCGGGCGTTCTCGATGTCGTTGTTGCTGGATGCGGGGTCGCGCTGCACCTCGGCGAAGTCGGCCGACTGCGCCCGCAGCTTGGCCGCCAGCGCCTTCTGCTTGGCGCCGTAGCGCTCGATGCCGCCCATCACCTCGCTGCGCTCGTTGTTCAGCCGCGCCAGCATGTCGACGAACAGCGCCGTGGCGGCGGCCTCGCGCTCGGCCTCCGGCAGGTCGGCGACATGCGCCCGGACCAGCGCTTCGGCCTCCTCCAGCGGCAGGCGCCGTGCCACCACCCGGTCGATCAGCGCCCGCATCTCGGCTGTCCGCTCGACCGTGTCGGCCAAGGCGAGATCGGGTCCCGCCCAGATCTGCGCCGGGGTGATCGATTCCACCCGCCGCTGGACGCAGGGCCAGTCGGTGGTGCCCTTTTCGCCGCCGCGCGCAAAGCTCATCGGATCGGCCGGCGCGCCATCACCGGCAGCCGGCTCCCCGTCCGTCTCCGCAGCGCTTCCCTCTGGCGACGCTACATCGGCCGGCGGGGCATTGGTGGGGGCGGGGCCCGGCACGACGAAGCCCTCCGGCACGGCGCGCGGCGACGCGCCGTCCTGCGCTACTGCGCTGCCGGCGCCAATGACAGTCGCCAGTGCCAGCAGCGACACGGCGGCAACTACCGAGCGGCGGGCGGTGAGACGGACGAACATGAGAATCCTCCCTGTATCGCGGCGCGCGATGGCGGCCCGGCATCGGCCGCCGCCGCACACCGCCTATTGCTGGCGCTTGCGGCTGATCAGCCCGCGCTGTGGGTCGTAGGAGATGATCGCGCCGCCGAGGAAGACGATCGTGCAGCCGACGACGATCGCCAGCGCCGGGGCGTTGAGCTGGCCGTACAGCGCGAAGCGCACCAGCTCGACGGCGTGGGTGAACGGGTTGAACAGGCAGATCTGGTAGAGGAGCGGGCTCGATTCCTGCACCCGCCACAGCGGGTAGAGCGCCGAGGAGGCGAAATACATCGGGAAGATCACGAAGTTCATCACCCCGGCGAAATTCTCCAGCTGCTGCACCAGCGACGACAGCAGCATGCCCAGCGAGCCGAGCATCAGGCCGCTGATGATCAGCGCCGGCAGCACATAGAGATAACCCGACCAGTGCGGCTGCACCTCCCAGAACCAGGCGATGGCGAAGAAGACGTAGACCTGCAGGATGCCCACGGCGACGCCGGCGCCGAGCTTGGCGACCAGCAGGAACCAGCGCGGCAGCGGCGAGACCAAGAGCGTCTTCATCGTCCCGGTCTCCCGGTCGTAGACCATCGAGAGCGACGATTGCATGCCGTTGAACAGGAGGATCATGCCGACCAGCCCCGGCGTGATGTAGACCTCGTAGAGAATGTAGGTCTGGTAGGGCGCGGTGATCGACACGCCGAGCACCTGCCGGAAGCCGGCGGCAAAGATGAACAGCCACAGGAGCGGTCGCACCAGGGCCGAGACGAAGCGCTCGCGCTGGTGCAGGAAGCGCAGCGCCTCGCGCCCGACGATGCCGCGCAGGCAGATCGCATAGGCCGCGAGCGGAAAGCCGCGGGCCGGCTCGCGGCCGGCCATGTCGGGCGTGGCGCTCATGGCATCGTCTCCGGTTCCACCTTCGGCGTCGCCAGCCCCGTGAGCCGCGAGAAGGCGTCGCGGATCGAGCCGGCGCTTTCCGCCGCCACGACGTCCGGCACCCGGCCTTCGGCCAGCACCTTGCCGTGATGCAAAACGACAACCCGGTCGCTTTCGTCGATCTCGTCGATCAGGTGCGTCGCCCACAGGACGCTGACGCCCTCGTCGGCGACGAGCCGGCGGACCTCCGCGACGATCTCGGCGCGCGAGCGGATGTCGAGCCCGACCGTCGGCTCGTCGAGCAGGATCAGGCGGGGCCGGTGCATGAAGGCGCGCACGATCTCGACGCGGCGCAGCTGGCCGCCGGACAGGCTGCGGGCCTTGTCGCCCAGCCGGTCGATCAACTCCGAGCCCTGCAGGATTTCCGCGATGCGCTGCCGGGCTGCGACGCGGGACATGCCGTGCAGCGCGGCGTGATAGGTCAGGTTCTGGCCGATCGACAGTTCCAGATCGAGGGTGCGGGCCTGGAATACCACGCCCAGCCGGCGCAGCGCCTCGCCGGGATGACGGTCGAGCGGCCAGCCGAGAATGTCGATCCGGCCCTCGCGCACGTTGAACAGGCGCGTCACCAGCGAGAACAGCGTCGACTTGCCGGCGCCATTGGGGCCGAGCAGCGCGGTGAAGGAACCCTGCGGCACCGTGAAGGACACGTCGTCGAGCGCCTTGCGGGCCCCATAGGCATGGCTGACATGGGCGACGGAAAGGGCAGCGACCCCTGGCTCATGCGGCTTGGTGGCTGAAACCATCGTCATCCGTTGCAATCTGTGCGCCCGCCCGATCTTACCGCGAGGGCTCGGAGAAAACACCCGCTAAAACACCGGCAACCCGCCCGCCGGACCGGCGGGGCGGGCTGCCCGTGATCGTTCACAAAGGTGCGGATCAGGGAACGACCGTGATCGTGCCCTTCATGCCTTCCTTCTCGTCCAGCCCCTCGACATACCAGTCGTAGCGACCCGGACGGATGGTCTGGAACTGCACGGTGATCGGGCCCTTGGCGTCGAATTCCAGCCAGGCCGGCGCGCCGTTCATGTGGATCTCGCGATCCTCAATGACGATCTGGTTGTTCCAGACGCTTCGGAAGAAGGCCGGGGCATGGAACTTGTACTCGACGCCGCCATCCGAGACGATGTCCCAGCGATAGGGCTGGCCGGCGCGCAGGACGAAATCCTTGGCGCTGACCGCATAGGGATCGTCACTGGAGCCGATCGTCAGGGGCGTGATGATCTGCGAGGAGAGCGACAGCGGCGGCAGGCCGATCTGGTCGCCGTTGAGGGCGCTGGCCGGCATCATTTCCGAGCCCGGCATCATCTCCAGTTCGCTGGCCGGCGGCACCATGGCGCCGCCATGGGCGTCGTCATCGTCGTCATCATCATCATCGTCGTCGTCATCGGCGGTGACGGACGCATTGCCGCTGTCCTGCGCGGCGGCGACGGTCGCCGGCGCAAAGGCCAGGAAGGCCGCCATCAGCGATAGCCAGACTGGTTTCATTCTCTCTCTCCCCAAAACATGGCTGCGGGAAGCAGCCCTTCAGATCCTCCCCGCGACGCGCGGCCGGCTATTCGTCCCCCGCCACGGCCACGCCCCAGGGCTCGCGTCCCACCTGCACCGACTTGATGACCTTGTCGGCCGCCACGTCGATGATCGAGATATCGTTGGAAATGCCGTTGGTGGTGAACAGATGCGTCTGGTCCGGCGAGAAGGCGAGCTGCCACACCCGCTGGCCGACCAGCAGATAGTCCAGCACCTCGTAGGTGTTGCCGTCGATCACCGCGATCCGGTTGGCGGGTCCGAGCGCCACATAGGCCTTGGAGCCGTCGTCGGTGATCCGCACGCCCACCGGCTGGATCGCCTCTGAGCGGATGCCGGGAATCTCGAAGGTGATCTTCTTCTTGATCTCCTTGGTGTCGGCGTCGATCACGCTGACCGTGCCGCCGATCTCGGCGGTCACCCAGACCTCCGACCCGTCGCTCTTGTACTGGGCGAAGCGCGGCCGCGAATCCACCAGCACATTGGCGACGATGCGGTGGGTCTCCCGATCGATGAAATGCGCCATGTTGGTGGTTTCGGAGGTGTTCACGATGATCGCGCCATCGGGCGAGATGCCCATGCCTTCCGGCTCGACGCCGACCGGGATCTCGGCCAGCCTTGCGCCGGTTTCCAGATCGATGACGGTGACGAGATTGTCGTCCTCATTGGCAGCATAGAGCCGGTCGCCGGTCGCCGAAACGACCAGGAGTTCCGGGTCGGGGCCCGACGGCAGGGTGCGGATGAATTCGTAGGTCTCGGTGTCGTAGACCTGGATCGTGTCGCTGTCGCTGGCGCAGACATAGAGATGCTTGCCGTCGGGGCTGACGGCGATGCCGCGCGGCCGCTGGCCGACCTCGAAGGTGTCGACGACGGCGAAATCGGCCGAGTCGAGCACCGTGATGTCGTTGCCCTTCTCGTTCGACACGAAGATCTTGTAGGCAAAGGCAGGGCTCGCCGACAGAGCGAGCGTGGCGGCGAGCGCCGTCAGGGTCAGTCGTCTCATCTTTCCTCCCGGCGGGGCAGGCCCCGTCTGCGTCTGTCTCGGCGGCCCTCAGGGGCGGCCGACCATACGCCATGCCGACCCGTCCCCGCGAGCCGTGTTTTTCCCGTCGCCCGCCGATCCGTGGCGCGCCTGTCCGTGCCCGTCTGACCGGGCCGTCGCAACCGGCGATGGACGGATGACCCGCGGATCGGCCTCCGTTCCGGGACCGCGGGAAAACTGGACCCGGTCGCCCCGGCCCCGCTGCCTTTGGGAGGGGCAGGAAGCCGGGAGACGACCGTTGCAGTGACGCTAGCCCGGCGTCCTTACGATCGGCAACGGGACAAGTTCCCGTCTTTGTCGCAGGCGGCTTTCCCGGGCTTCACGGGGTGCCGGACGATGCCATCCGTTGCCGCCTGTCACTGCGGGAGAGCGTTCGGCAGGCCGGTCAGGCGGCGGCGGTCGGGGCCGATTTCTCGATCACGAAGACGCTGCGCTCGCCCTCGCGTTCGGTGGCCGCGAGCCGGTAGCCCATCTCGGCGACCAGATTGGGAATGTCGATCACCGCCAGCGGATCGGTGCAGCGCACTTCCAAGCGCTCGCCCGGCGCGATGCCGCCGAGCGCCTTGCGGGTCTTCAAGGCCGGAAGCGGGCATTTCAGCCCGGTGAGGTCGAGGATCGTGGTCATGCGGGCGACGATGGTCGAGCGGCGACGGCCCGTCAATCGCCGCGATGTCGCCCGGCGCCGAAGTCCCCCGCCGGGCCGGCAAAGAGGCTGATCCGGTATGATATGGCAATCTTGCTTTTACGCTTGTCTGCGAAGCTCGGCGCAGGAGACATCACCAATGTGCCGCGCATGACCGTTCCGCCCGCGTCCGTTCCGAAGCGACGATCCGGCCCGCTTGCGCGCGTCCGGTTCTACGGCTCGCGGCCCGTGATCACCGATGTCGAGCAATTGCTGGCCATGCGGACACGCGACATCCGCCTGGACGGCGAGATCGGCAAGCTCTTCCGCGATCGCATCTGGTCCCAGTCCGCCAAGATCATCCGGGCCTGGATGATCTGGGTCGCTCTCCTCAACGTCCTGATGCTGACGCTGTCCTGGTTGACGCTGCCGCCGGCCGTGACCCTGTCGATGCTCGTGCCCGGCGCGGTCCTGTCGCCGGTGGCCATCGCGGTCTTCCTGATCTGGCGCAAGCCCCGGGCCCAGCGCCTGCAGCGCGTCGCCCTGGTCGTCGGGATGGGGGTCATCCTCCTGGGCGTCGCGCTGATCGGCGAGGCGGCGGGCGGCGGCTATCACGAACGCTATCTGAACATCATGATGGTGGTGGCGATCTCGGCCATCATCATCTTCGGCATCCCGCTGCGCTGGACGGCGGCGATCGCCGCCATCACCGTCTGTCTCTACTGCATCTTCCAGCTCCGCAATCCGGATCTGGGAACCGGCAGTGCCCTGGCGTGGACGCTGTTCTTCGCCTGCGGCATCGGCGCGACCGTGGTGGCCCGGCGCAGCATGACGCTTCTGGCCCAGAAGGCGTTTCTTCTCGACCTGCGCGACAAGACCCGCGTGGCGGAACTCGCCGCCGCGAACGACCGGCTCGAGGAACTCGCCCGGACCGATCCCCTGACCGGCGTGGCCAACCGGCGCTGGATGACGGAGATCCTCGACGCGCTGTGGAGCGCTCCGCGGACGCGGGTCTCCGGCGCCCTGCTGATGTGCGACATCGACGACTTCAAGAACCTCAACGACCGTCTCGGCCATGGCGAGGGCGATCGCTGCCTGATCGAAGTGGCCAGGCTCATCGGCGATTGCGTGCGGCGGGACGGCGACAAGGTCGCCCGTTACGGCGGCGAGGAGTTCCTGGTTCTCCTGCGCGGCGTCGATACGCAGGCGGCGCTCGCCACCGCGGAGCGAATCCGCCGCAGCATCGCCGATGCCGGGCTCGCCAATCCGGGGTCGCAGGTCTCGCCCCAGGTGACGATCAGCATCGGCGTCGCGGCACTGGAGCCGGGCGACGGCGACGTCACGCCGCAACAATTGCAGAAACGTGCCGACGAGGCGCTGTATCTGGCCAAGCAGGCCGGCCGCAACCGCGTCGTGCTCTACGGCGCCGATGCGGCCTGTCCGGAACGATCACGGCTGACCGAGGACGCCTGACGGCCTGAGGCGGCCATTCGCCGGGCCGTCACATCCGTTTCCGGCAGACGCTCAGGCGCTGGCGCGGGCCGCAGGCCGCGCCGTCGGACCGAGCGATCCGCCAGGCGGCGCTGTCCAGCGGCGTGTCGCGCCAGTCGGCGAGAAGGGCCGCCGCCTCGAGGAGGCCCGCCGGATCGACGCCGGTCGCCACATCCATGGCATGCAGCATCGCCACCACGTCCTCGGTCGCCGAATTGCCGGTCGCGCCCGGCGCGTAGGGGCAGCCGCCAAGGCCCCCCACCGCCGCGTCGAAGGACCGGATGCCCGCCTGCAGGCCGGCCAGCGTGTTGGCCAGCGCCTGGCCGCGCGTGTCGTGCAGATGCAGCTCGAACTCGGTGTCCGGGAACCGGGTCAGCATCAGCGTCGACAGGGCATGGACCTGCGCCGGATTGGCGACGCCAATCGTGTCGCAAAGCCCGATGCGCGGCGCCCCGGCCTCGACGAAGCGGCTGGCGATCTGGGCGACATGCTCCGGCGCGACGGCACCGTCGAAGGGACAGCCGAACACTACCGACAGCGAGACGCGGGTCTTCAGGCCGGCCTGCCGGGCCTCGGCCTCCAGCTCCAGCAATTCGGTGACCGAGGCCTCGGTGGTGCGGTTGAGATTGGCGGTGTTGTGGGCATCGGTCACCGAGACGACCAGCGTTACGCCCTTCGCTCCGGCGGCCATCGCCCGGTCGAGCCCGCGGCGGTTGGGGATCAGCGCGAAGGGCGTGATGGGCAGATCGGCGACGGCGCGGGTCACCTCTTCCGCGTCGGCGAGGTTCGGGATCCATTTGGGATGGGTGAAGGACGTCACCTCGATCTCGGTCAGGCCGGCCGCCGCCAGGCGCCGCACGAGTTCGATCTTCTGGTTGGTCGGCAGGTATTTCGGCTCGTTCTGCAGGCCGTCGCGCGGACCGACCTCGACGATGCGGACCTTGGAAGGCAGGGACATGGTCATGGCGAAACGCTCCTCAAGGTCCATCGGGCGCCGTCGGGACGGGCGCGGGGGTCGGCCGATCCGGCTGCGCCACGGGCACGCGGTCCGGATCGCTGCGGTTCTACGCCGAAGGCCGGCCACCTGCCAAGCATTCGCCGGGATGCCGGCGGGTTCGCCTGCTGCGGGGAGCGCGGGCCTGGAGACGCGAAGGCGAACCAAGTCTACCATGCCACAATCGAAGATAACAAAATCACACGAGAGGTGTTGCGAATTTCCCGCGGCCTGTTACATCGAAGCTGAACCGGCGCGGTCGGTCGGGAAGGTCAGGTCATCGTGAAACGGGACGATCGCAGGCGCGGCATCGTCGATATCCTCGTCGAGGAAGGCGCGGCGACGCTGGATCGCCTGGCGCTGCATTTCGGCGTCTCGAAGATGACCATCCACCGCGATCTCGACGAGCTGGAGGCTGACGGTCTCCTGCGCCGCACCCGCGGCGGCGCGACGATCGAGGCCAGCGGCCAGTTCGAGAGCGATTTCCGCTACCGGGCGCGCATGGCCGCGGCGGAGAAGCAAGCGATCGCGGCACGGGCGGCAGATTTCGTCCAGCCCGGCATGTGCGTCATGGTCGACGACGGCTCGACGGCGGGAAGCCTGGTGCCGTTCCTGCGCGAGAAGCGCCCGCTGATCGTGGTCACCAACAACATGGCGGTGATCAGCGGCCTTGCCGGCGAGGCAGGGATCGAACTGATTGCGCTCGGCGGGAATTATTCGAAGAAGTTCAACGGCTTCTTCGGCGTGGTGACGGAGACGGCGCTGGCCTCGCTGCGGGCCGACGTGGTGCTGCTGTCGAGCTCCTCGATCGAGGGCCGGACGGCGTTCCATCAGGACCAGGAGGTGCTGGCGGTCAAGCGGCGGATGATCGCCTCGTCGGCTGAGAGCTATTTGATGGTCGATCATTTCAAGTTCGGGCGTACCGCCCTGCATCTCTTCACCGATCTCGGCGTCTTCGACGGGGTGGTGACGTCGCAGGCCCTGCCCCGCGAACAGGCCGCCGCGCTCGAAGAGGACGGCATTCGATTGTATCTGGCAGAGGACGACGCGTGATGGCCGAAGCACCGCATTTCTGGATCGGCACGAGCTGGAAGATGAACAAGACGCTGGGCGCGGCACGGCATTTCGCCGAACAGCTCGCACAGGCGCCCGGCGACGATCGCATCCAGCGTTTCGTCATTCCGCCCTTCACCGCTGTGCGCGAGGTGAAGACGATTCTCGCCGGCACCGACGTCAAGGTCGGCGCCCAGAACATGCATTGGGCGGACGAGGGCGCCTGGACCGGCGAGATCTCCGCGCCGATGCTCACCGATTGCGGGGCCGACATGGTCGAGCTCGGCCATTCGGAGCGCCGGGCGCATTTCGGCGAGACCGACGAGACGGTCGGGCTGAAGACCGAGGCCGCCATCCGCCATAGCCTGATCCCGCTGATCTGCATCGGCGAGAGCGCGGAGGACAAGGCCTCGGGCCGTGCCGACGCAGTGCTGCGGCGCGAGGTCGAGGGCGCCCTGTCAAAGCTCTCCGAGGATCAGAAGGCCGCCCCGATCCTCTTCGCCTACGAGCCGGTCTGGGCGATCGGCGAGGGCGGTACGCCCGCCGCGCCCGACTATGCCGACGAACGCCAGGCGCGCATCATCGCGGCGACCGAGGAGATCACCGGACGCCGGCTGCCGTGCCTCTACGGCGGTAGCGTCAATCCCGGCAATTGCGCCGAACTCATCGCCTGTCCCCATATCGACGGGCTGTTCATCGGGCGGTCGGCCTGGAACGTCGAGGGTTATCTCGACATCCTATCCCGCTGCGCCGCCACCATCTGAAGAAAGGACGTCCCATGAAACTCGCGATCGCCGGCGACAGCGCCGGAGCCCCCCTCGCCAAGGTCCTTGCCGAGCATCTGACCGGCAAGGCCGGCCTCGAGGTCTCCGAGGTCAGCAATCCGCCCGAAGGCGCCGAGAAGTTCTATGCCGACCTGTCCGACCGGGTTGCCAGCGGCATTCTGGACGGCACCTACGACCGCGCCATCCTGTGCTGCGGCACCGGCATCGGCGTCTGCCTGTCGGCCAACAAGGTGCCCGGCATCCGCGCCGCCCAGACCCACGACACCTATTCGGCCGAACGCGCGGCCCTGTCCAACAACGCCCAGATCATCACCATGGGCGCCCGCGTGGTCGGCTCCGAGCTCGCCAAGAGCATCGCCGAGGCGTATCTGGCCTGCGAATTCGACCCCAACGGCCGCTCGGCCGACAATGTGAAGGCGATCGACGCCCTCGACGCCAAATATCACGGCGCCTGATCGGCTCGACCTGCGCGGCGCGTCCCGGATGCGCCGCGCAAATCCTCAGATCCGCATGCGGCGCGTGTCGCGGAGCAGCGCCGTCACCGCCTCGATCTCCGCCGCCCGCCGTTCCGGCGACCATTTCAGCGCGCTCGCCGCGACGATGGCGACGGCCTCGATGTCGCGCGCCGTGAACAGGCCGGCGACACCGAGATTCAGGCGCCGCAGGACGATGTCCTCCAGCCGCACCACATCCTCGTTGCGGGCGATCCAGTCGATTTCGCGAAGGCTCACCGAGCGGGCATCCGGCAGCCGGTCGGCATCGACATGATCGCAGATGTGATGGGCGATTGAGAGGGCCGTCGTGCCGTAGCGCTCAAGCAGGGTCTCCAGCCGCGGTTCGTCGAGCCATGTCGCCACCGAGGCCTCGGCGAGCCACACCGACCGCGCCAGGGGATTGCCCGGATAGTTGCGGCCGCCGCCGATCGCCATGTGCTCGGTCGACTGGACCCGGCTGCGCTGCAGACGCCGAAGGATCGCGTCGGTCGCGGTTTCGGCGAACTGGCGATAGGTGGTGAACCGACCGCCGACCAGCGACAGGATCGGGAAGGGCCGGTCCTCGTCGGCCTCCATGACGGGGATCGACCCGGCAGGGCGCGGCGTTCGGCCGGTCGCCTCGTCCGGCGCCGGCGACGGAACGGTCCTTGCATAGGTGCAGACCACCTGATCGGCCGCAAAGTCGAGATCCGGCAGGACGGCACGCAGGGCATCGAGCAGCGCCGCGATGTCCTCGTCCGGGCAACGCGCCTCGTCCGGATCGTCGGTGGGGGCGTCCGTCGCCCCGACGAGCACCCGGCCGAGATAGTCCTGCGCGGTCAGGACCCGGCCATCGCCCGCCATCTCGAAGCGCAGCACCCGGCCATCGAGCTGGCGGCGCAGCGCCTCGTGGTCGAGCAGGATGTGGCTCTGCCGTCGCCCGGCGACTTGGGCCTGGGGCGCGCCGAGAGCGGCGTTGACCTCGTCGATCCAGGGACCCGCGGCATTGACCACCAGCGTTGGGCGCACGACGAAATCCGTGCCGTCCTCGCTCTCGAAGGAGAGATTTCCGCCAAGGCAGGAGACGAGGCTCGTCCAGTTGGCGGCCCGGGACTCGGGACAGGCGTCCAGCCCGTCCTTCACCAGCTCGTAGACCAGCCGCTCGGGCGCCGTAATTCGCGCGTCCTGGTAGAGGCCGGCGGCGACGACGCCCGTCGCCAGCTCGGGACACGTCGCCCCTGCCGCCTGCCGGCTCAGAAGCTGATGGCGCGGCGTGTCGACGGGCGCGGCGGCAGAACGATCGTGAAGGGCTAGGCCGAGCCGGGCGAGGATCGCACCGCGTTGGCGCGGGACCGTGGGCGTGCCGAGAAGCGTCGCCAGCGCCGCACCCAGTCCGCCAAGCCAGGAGAAGACCGGAAACAGCACCGGCAGCATGTGGACGTAATGCGGAGCGTTCTTCAGGAGGCGGTTGCGCTCGGTGGCGGCCTGTCTGGCGCCGGCGAGATCGCCGATCTCCAGCTCGGCGAGCCCGCCCTCGATCAGCCGCGCGCCGGCCGCGCTGGCGCCACCGCCGAAATCGCCCCGATCCACGATCAGGCAACCGACGCCTTGCGCGCAGAGATCGCGGAAGAGCCCGGCGCCGTTCACCCCGGCGCCGAGAATGACGACATCCACGGGATCGCCTTCGACGAGGGGTGGCAGGTCGAAGGGGAACGCAGCGTCGAGATCGTCCGGGGCCTCGGGCGCGTCGGCCGGAAAGTCCGTGGCATTCATTCCTGCGTCCGATCCCCCTGTGCCGCCCATGTGTGACCCGCCGCCCCGCATGCGGCGGGGCCGTGACAGCGTAGCCACGCCGGCGCGCCGACTGCAATCGTCTGCGCGCCCTGGGTCGCGCCTTCCGGTCGCACGATCATCGTCCGAGGCCGGACGTCGCCCCGATCAGGCGACGCGGTGGATGGCGGCGGCAGGCTTCTCGATCGACTGGCGCGTCTTGACGATCATCAGCGCCGCCTCGGCCGCCTCGCGGCCCTTGGTGACGAAGTGCTCGCGGAAGATCGCCTCGTGATGGACGGTCTCCTGGTAGTGATGCGGCGTCAGCGACACCGACAGGACCGGCACGCCGCTGTCGAGGCCGGCGCGCATCAGCCCGTCGACCACGGCCTGGGCGACGAAGTCATGCCGGTAGATGCCGCCATCGACGACGAGGGCCGCGGCGGCGACCGCCTTGTAGCGACCGGTCATCGCGAGATCGCGGGCCATCAGCGGCATCTCGAAAGCGCCGGGCACGTCGAAGACGTCGACCTGGTCGGCCGGAATGATCTGGGTGAAGCCTTCGAGGGCGCGCGACACGATGTCGGCATGCCAGTTGGCCTTGATGAATGCGTATCGGGTGGGTGCCATGGTGTGATCTCCTTCGCAACGGACACGTCACCCAAGGCGATCACGGACGCGGATACGCGAGGGCTGTCGCCCGGCGCGCATTGCGTACGTTCTCTCTCATCCGGACTGTGACCGTCGGCTCAGGCATCGCACCTGATCTGCTGACCCCTTCGAAGCCGAAGGGCGCTCGCGGGCTCGCGGCAACCGCCGCATACCGCCGGTGGGGACTTTCACCCCGCCCTGAGAACAGGTGGAGATAAAGCACCGCCGACGCGCGCGTGCAAGCCGCATGGCGCGGGAACGGGCGGGGCGACAGGTCTGATATTGCGCGCCGCGATCATCATGGCGGGCCGAGCCGCGCCGCGATGGCGCCGGCCTTTTTCGGGCGATCAGCCCTTGCGGCGCCCCGCCTGCAACGCCGCGACGCGTTCCTTCGTATGGTTGAAGGACACGACGCCGGCATCCGAGCCGAGGCCGCTGGCCACCAGCGCCGCAACCCCCTGGGCGAAATCGATGGCGGCTTCCGGGTCCATCCGGTGGGTCAGCGCGGTGATGAAGCCGGCGTCGAAGGCATCGCCGCAGCCGGTCGTGTCGACCACGTCGATGTCGTAGGCCGGCACATGCAGGCGCGTGCCGTCGGCGGCGGCGTAATAGGCGCCCTCGCCGCCGAGGGTGAAGACGCAGGTTTGCGCGCCCCGGTCGAGATAGAAGGCGGCGCAGTCGGCCGGCGTCGTCTGGCCCGACATGTCGCGGGCCTCCTCGATCGAGGGCATGAAATAGTCGATGGCCGGTAACAGCGGCAGCACCAGACCGGCGGTCTGCGCACTGGCGGCGATGAGGTCGAAGGTCACCGTGCAGCCACGGCGCTTGGCTTCTTCAAGCAGCAGCCGGCTGCGTTCGCCGTCGAGGGTCTTCAGGAGGCCGGTGCCGCCCAGATGCAGGATCGGCGCGTCGAAGATCTGGTCGTAGAGGCGCGGCGGAACGTCGAAATGGTCCGAGGCGCCGCGCATGTGCAGGGCCGGGCGTTCGCCGTTCGGCCGAATGTTCAGGATCGTTGCCGAGGTCGGAATGCCGTCGAGCCGCTGCATGGCGGAGATGTCGATGCCGAGCCGGTCCATCGCGCCGAGGACGAAATCGGCCTTCTCGTCATTGCCGACGGCGCCGACGGCCAGGCTGTTCAGGCCGAGCTTGGCGGTGTTGACCACTACGCCCCCGGCGGTGCCGGCGACGGTCAGGCGGATCTCGTCGATGAACTCGACATTGCCGCGATCCGGGATGCGGCTGACGGGGCGGCCGAGAATGTCGAGGATGTAGAGCCCGACGACGGAGACATCGTAGCGCATGGTCGTCCCTTCCCCTGTCAGGAGACGCGGTTGCCGTCGGCAAACAGCATCAGCCGGTCGCGCGGCACCGACAGATGCACGGCGCCGCCGAGCGCCGCCGGCGGCCGGCCGTCGGTGTTCACCTTCACCACGGTCTCGCCGATCTTCGCCTTGGTCAGGTAGCGGCCGGCAATGCCGATCGCCTGGTCGACGAGGATGGCGCCGACGCTGCCTTCGGTCGGCGCGCCGGTCATGCGCACCAGTTCCGGCCGGATGCCGAGGGTGAGCTGGCCGCGCGGCGGGCTGGCCGGGGCCGGCAGCGGTTCGGAGAGGATCGGCGCGTGGATGCCGCGGCTGTCGAGTTCGGCGGGAATGAAGTTCATGCCGGGATTGCCGAGGAACCAGCCGCCGAACTCGGTGGTGGGCTGGCCATAGAGCATCTGCGGGCGGTCGTACTGCATGATCCGGCCGTCCTTCATCAGGGCGATCCGGTCGGCCAGCGTCATCGCCTCGGTCTGGTCGTGGGTCACGTAGACGATGGTCTGCTTCAGCCGCTTGGTGACCCGCTTGAAGGCGCGGATGAGCTGCAGCTTGGCGTTGACCTCGACATTGGTGGTCGGCTCGTCGAACAGGACGATCTCGGACTGGCGGGCCACGGCCCGGCCGACGGCGACCTTCTGGCGGCTGCCGGCGTCGAGCTGCTCGATGAAGGCGCCGGCCAGCGGCCGCAGGTCGAGGACGTCCAGCACCTCGTCGACGCGGCGCTTGCGCTCGGCAGTCGAGACGCTGCGGTCGTGGCGCATCGGCAGTTCCAGGTTCTCGGCCACCGACAGGGTCGGGTACATGACCGGATACTGGAAGACCATTCCGACATTGCGCTTGCGCGGCGGCAGGCGGGTCACGTCGCGCCCGCCGAAGAGGACGCGGCCCTCGCTCGGGCGCTCCAGCCCCGCCAGCATGCGCATCAGCGTGGTCTTGCCGCAGCCGGAGGGCCCGAGCAGGCAGGCGACCTCGCCGTCGGCGAAGGTCATGTGGACGTCGTCGACGGCGGTGAAGCTGCCGAAGCGCTTGGTGACGTGCTCGATGACGATTTCAGCCATGGATGTTCTGTCCTGCTCGAACGCGTTGGGCCTGCGACACGGTCATCGCGAACCTGCCAGACGCTGCCCGCTGGTGCCGTCGAACAGCAGGATGTCGGCCGGGTCGATCCGCACGCCGACCGTGCTGTCGAATTCGGGCGGGGCGCGATCGAACAGCGGGATCGCGCTGGTCAGAGAGTGGCCGTCGAGATCGAGATAGACCACCGCCTCGCCGCCGAGATTTTCCACCAGCGTCACCCGCGCCTGCATCGCGCCGGCGGTGTCGACCTCCGGGTTCAGCCGCACATGCTCCGGCCGGATGCCGGCGATCACGGCGCTGCCCTCGGCGAGGCCGGTGGCGGGATGGCGCAGCGGCCCGGCCGTGACCGTGCCGTCGGCAACGCTGCCGGAATAGAGATTGGCGTTGGGAAAGCCGATGAGGTCCAGCGAGCGGGCCTGGGACGGCTGGTGATAGACCGCGGTCACCTCGCCGTCCTGGATCACCCGGCCCTGGTCGAGGACGGCCAGCCGTTGCGCCATGGTCAGCGCCTCCAGCGAATCCGACGTGGCATAGAGGAAGGTGGCGTTCAGCTCCTCGCGCAGCGATTTCAGCTCGTCCATCAGCCGTTCGCGCAATTTGTAGTCGAGGCCGACCAGCGGATCGTCGAGGACGAAGATCTGGGCGTCCTTCAACAGGCCGCGCGCCACGGCGACGCGCTGCTTCTCGCCGCCCGAGAGCTGGTCCGGCGTCTTGGCGAGGAGATGCGTGATCGACAGGATGCCGGCAGTGCGGTCGACCCGGGCCGCGATCTCGTCCTTGGGAAAGCGCGCCAGCGTCAGCGGATAGGCCATGTTCTGGGCCACCGTCTGGTGCGGGTAGAGCGCGAAGTTCTGCGGCACGTAGCCGATCGGCCGCTCGGCCGGCGGGTCGCCGACGATGTCGCGGCCCGACAGAAGGATCTGCCCGGCATCGGGCTTTTCCAGCCCGACGAGAATGCGGAACAGGGTCGACTTGCCGGATTGGGGCGGGCCGCACAGGACGGTGAAGCTCTGCGGCGCGACATCGAGGGTCAGCGCGTCGAGAGCGACGGTCTTGCCGTAGCTCTTGGTGATGCCTTGGAACTGCAGCGACATGGAGATCAGCGACCGAGTTGCGAGAATGTCGGGACCATCAGGATGCCGACCGAGAACACGGCCGCGATGACCAGAAGGACCTTGAGGATGAAGAACAGGCTGGCCCCGGCCGAGGCGTCCTTGCGTAGATTGCCGACGGCGATCTGCAGCAGGGTGGAGGCGACCAGCACGCACAGGCCGACCTTGTAGACCATCAGATTGTAGCGCTGGGCGATCATCAGGATGCCGGCGAGAAGGCCGAAGATCAGGATCGTCTCCAGCCGTTCGGGAAAGGTGCGGGTGGCTTTCATGGTCAGACCTCTCCCCGCACGGTGCCGAAGGTCATCCCGACCAGCAGATATTTCTGGAAGATGTAGATGAAGACCACCGGCACGATGATGTAGACCGAGGTCATGGTGGAGATGAACGTCCAGTTGACGCCGCCGTCGGAATAGGTACCGACCGACAGGGCGTAGGGAATGTTCTGGGTATTCACGCCGCCGATGATGAAGTTGAAGAGATATTCGTTCCACACGAAGATCAGGTTGAAGATGAAGGCGGCGATCAGGCCGGGCCGGACCTGCGGCATCACCACCTTAAAGATCACGTGGAACCACGAGCCGCCATTGACGATGCCGGTCTCGTCGAAGCGGGTCGACACACCATCGAGAAAGCCCTTCAGGATCCACACCGAGAAGGGGATCGAGAACATCGCGTAGAACAGCATCAGCCAGAGATGCGAATCCTTCCAGCCGAAGGCGACATACATCAGGAACACCGGCAGGATCACCGCCGGCCCCGGCAGCATGCGGATCGACAGGAGCAGGAACATCAGGAAGTCGGTGCCCTTCGGCCGGAACCGCGAGAAGCAGAAGGCGGCCAGGAAGGACACGACGACGGCGATCAGCACGGCGCCGATCGACAGCACCACCGAATTGGCGATCTGCAGGAAGATCTCGCCGCGGTTGAACAGGTCGACGTAATTGTCGAGCGTCGGCTTGAAGAACAGCTTCGGCGGCACCGCCAGGATGTCGCTGCGGGTCTTGAAGGACGACATGACGATCCAGGCGATCGGCGCGAAGAAGATCAGCGCGATCAGCCAAAGGGCGGCGTAGTACAGCCATTCGCGCAGGCGGCTCATGCTCCGTTCTCCCGGCGGCGACGCAGGCTGAGGACGAAGATGAAGGCGCTGGTCATGGCGATCGATATCAGGAGGAGAAGGACGGCATAGGCCGACGACCAGCCCATGTTGAAGCTTTCGAAGGCCTGCTTGTTCAGCTCCAGCGCCACCAGCCGCGTGGTCTGGCCCGGCCCGCCCTTGGTCATCGGGATAATCAGGTCGAGCGTCTTGAAGCTGTCGATGGTGCGCAGGAGGATGCCGAGCATCATGATGAACTTGCCATGGTGCCAGATGACCAGGGTCAGGCGCCGCAGGAACGGCACGCGGTCGATCTCGGCGGCTTCCAGTTCGGCCTTCGGCACCGAGCCGAGCGCGGCCAGCGTCATCAGCGTCATGAACGGCGTCCACATCCAGCAATCCACCGCCAGCACCGCCCAGAAGGCGAGCTCGGGATTGCCGAGGAAGTCGATCGGCCCGCTGTCGAACAGCGCCCGGCCGAGATAGTTCAAGACGCCGAAGGTCGGGTCGTAGATGAAGCGGAAGAAGGTGCCCGAGGCCACCGGCGTCAGTACCATCGGCGCGAACAGGAGGGTCAGGGCGATGCGCCGGCCCGGCATGTCCTTCGACCCCCAGAACAGGAAGCCCAGCATCGCGCCGAGAAGGGTCTGGATGGTGACGCCGCACAGGACGAAGGTGAAGGTCCGCGACAGGTCGAACCAGATGCCGTTCTTGCTGGCGAGGATGGCGAAGAAATTGCGGAAGCCGACGAAGTCCGGCGGCATGCCGCTGGTCAGCGAGAAATTGTAGAAGGACAGGCCGAGCAGCCACAGCGTCGGGATCGTGTTGAACACGATGAAGAAGATCATCACCGGCGCCAGCAGCGTGAGGATCAGCGTGGCGCGGTTGTCGAACAGGCGGGCAAAGGGCCGCCGACGCTGCTGGACGGGGGGCATTATCGGGCCTCGATCTTGGGACTGGATGGCCGGACGCGGAAGGGCTCCGCGTCCGGCCGATCGGTGGACCTGCTTACAGCGAGGTCATCGCGCAGCTGTCGGACGGCGCTTCTTTCGCCGTGCCGGAATCGTAGAGGATCTGCTGCTGGGCGCAGGCGATGTAGTCCATCACCGCCTGGGCGTCCGTCGACTGGCCGGTCACGAAGGAGGAATAGCCCTCCTGCTGGACCGACAGCATTTCCGAATATTTCGGGTCATGCCAGAAGTCCTGCGAGCGACCGTCCTCGAGCATGAACTTGTAGGTGCGGTTCCACGGGTTGATGTCGTCGAAATCGTCCCGCGACAGGGTCGCCTTGTCGCACGGGTTGCCGCCGCGCTTGGCGAATTCCAGTGCCGTCTCGGGCTGGTACCACCAGTTCATGAAGTCGATGGCGACGCGCATCTTCTGCTCGTCGTTGAAGGCGTTGATCACCCAGGGCTGGCCGCCCATGGAGTAGATCCGCTTGGGCTCGGCGCCCGGCGCCTGATGCTTGGGCGGCGGCACGACCAGCACCTTGCCCTGCAGTTCCTCGGTGATCATCGCCGGGCCGACGGCGGCCCACTGGATGGTCGCGAAGACCTTGCCCTGGGTGAAGACGTCGATGCCCTCGGCGATGCCGATATTGGTGGCGCCCGGCGGGCAGTATTTCAGCCAGCGCTTGTACTCTTCCAGCGAGGCCGCGTTCTCCGGCGTGTTGAGGACGCCCTCGACCTGGCCGGTCTCGGCATTCCACAATTCGCCGCCGCGGCTCCACAGGAAGTTGTTGAAGGCGCAGGTCGCAAAGTCGTAGACGCGGCTGTACTGCTGGGCAAAGCCCCAGCGCTGCTCGTCCGGCCGGGTGAAGAAGTCGGCGACCTTCTCGAACTCGTCCATCGTCAGGTTCTCGAAGTCCTCGAAGGTCGAGGGCAGCTCGACATCGTACTTCGCCTTGAACGCCTCGCGCTCCTTCGGGTCGTCGAGCCAGTCCTTGCGCACGAACAGGGCCTCGACGTCGCCCTCCTGGGGCAGGCCCCAGATGTTCTGGCTGCCGTCGGGATAGGTCATGTAGGTGTCGACGACGGTCTTCGAGTACCAGTCGATGTCGAGCGCCGGGTTCTGCGCGATGACGTCGTTCAGCTGCAGGATCCAGCCCGGCTGGGCGAGCGCGCCGAGCCACTGGCTGTCGGAAATGATGATGTTGAATTCCTGGCTGCGCGTGACCAGCGAGGTCGCGGCCTTCTGGAACAGGTCGGCGAAGGGCGCTTCCTGGAAGTTGAAGGAGACGTCGTAGCCGTATTTCTCCTTCACATATTCGGCGAAGAGCGGCGACATCTTCACGCCCAGCGACGACGGCACCCAGCCGGCGATGCCGAGAATGTTCATCTCGATCGACTGGCCTGCGAGCGGATGGCTCTCCTGGGCGTGCAGCCGGTTGATGAAGGGAGCGCCGAGGACGGTCGACAGCCCGAGGGCGGCGCCGCCTTTCAGAAGGCTGCGGCGCGGGACCATCAGTCCGGAGCCGGCCCGTTTGTCGAATGAATTCGTCATGCCTGTTTCCTCCCAGTTGCAATAGTGGCCGCCGGCGGCCCGTGGCGTTCCGGCGCTGCTGTGCAACCGCGTGGCATCGACGGCTGAATCCCTCCCAGGACCGTCGGATCGCGATTGGCAAACCCTATTGGCGACAATATTCAAATCCTATAAGACAAATGTCAAGATGGCTTCCTTGAACACCTCCACAGCGCGCAAGAGCGCCTCCGGCCGGCCCACTGCCGGCGCCACCCCGGTCCCGCTGCCGTTCCGCGACGATCCGCTGCTGTGGGCCGGCTGGCTCTATGCCCGCGACGGCATGACCCAGAACGAGATCGCCAAGGCGATGGGCGTCTCGCGAGCCACCGTGAACGGCTATCTGGCCGAGGCGCGCACCCGCGGTATCGTCACCCTGTCGATGGAGACGCCGCGGCTCAGCGAGCTGATGATCGCCCAGGCGATGAAGGACCGCTTCAATCTCAGCGACTGCATCGTCATTCCCAGCGCCGAGACCGATCAGGGCCTCGACGAGCGGCTGGGCGAGACCGGCGCGCGGGTGCTGCAGCGGCTGATCCGGCCCGGCGACACGCTGGGCATCGCCTGGGGCCGCACGATGATCGCGCTGGCGCGGCGCATGGGGCCGGGCCGGGTTCCGGACCTGTCGGTGATCCAGCTCACCGGCGGCACCTCGGCGCCGGTGGATTTCACCCCCGAACTCTGCGCCTCGCAGCTGGCGACGGCGCTCGGCGCCCGCTCGATCAACATCACCGCGCCGGCGGTCGTCTCCAGCGCCGCGGTCCGCGACGTGCTGATGGACGAGCCGCAGCTGCGCGAGCAGTTCGACATGGCGCGGCGGGCCGACAAGGTGGTCTTCGGCATCTGCTCGACCCGGCCCGACAGCACGATCCACGCCAGCGGGCTGGTGCGCCAGGAGGAACTGGCGCATCCGGCCTTTCACCGGGCGACGGCGGTCGTCGCCGGGCGCTTCATCGACGATCGCGGCGTGCCGGTGCGCGCGCCGCTGGATGCGCGCACCATCGGGCTGACGCTGGAGGAGATCAGCGCGATCAAGGTGCGCATCGCCGTGGCCGGCGGCGCACGCAAGGTGCCGGCCATCCTGGCGGCCCTGCGCGGGGGCTATGCGAATATCCTGATCACCGACGCGGCCACGGCGCACAGCATTCTGCAGGCGGAGGGGGTGCCCGAGTCGCTCGGCGCCCTGCGAGGAACCAGACGCACACAGCTACAGGGAGGCAATCCAGTGAAGACCAAGAAGCTCATCAACGACCCGAAGAACATCATCGAGGAGATGCTGGACGGGATCGTGAAGGCGCATCCCAACCATGTGCGCCAGCTCGAACACAGTCCGCGCTCGGTGATCGCCGTCGACGGCCCGCGCAAGGACAAGGTGGCGATCGTCATCGGCGGCGGCTCGGGCCACGAGCCGTCCTTCGTCGGCTTCGTCGGCAAGGGCATCGCCGATGCCTGCGCCATCGGCAACGTCTTCGCCTCGCCGCCGCCGGACCCGATCCTGGAATGCACCAAGGCCGTCGATGGCGGCGCCGGCGTCCTCTACATGTACGGCAACTACGCCGGCGACGTGATGAATTTCGACATGGCGGCCGAGATGGCGGCGATGGAGGACATCGAGGTCCGCACGGTGCTCTCCACCGACGACGTCGCCTCGGCGCCGCTCGACCAGAAGGAGAAGCGCCGCGGCGTCGCCGGCAATTTCTTCATCTTCAAGATCGCCGGCGCGGCCGCCGATCACATGTGGTCACTGGACGAGTGCGAGCGCGTCGCTCGCAAGGCCAACGACCACACCTTCACCGTCGGCGTGGCGCTGGCGCCGTGCTCGCTGCCCCAGACCCTGCGGCACAATTTCGAGATCGGCCCGGACGAGATGGAAATCGGCATGGGCATCCATGGCGAGCCGGGCGTGACGCGCGAGCCGCTGCGCACCGCCGACGACGTGACCGACGACATGCTGGAACGGATCTTCGCCGAGATGCCGGCCAGGAAGGGCTCGAAGGTCGCGGTGCTGATCAACTCGCTCGGCTCGACGCCGCTGATGGAGCTCTACGTGATCAACCGGCGGGTGCACGAGCGGCTCGAGCGCAAGGGCATCGACGTGCACGCCACCTGGGTCGGCACCTATTGCTCGTCGCTTGAAATGGCCGGCATGTCGGTGACGCTGATCCTGCTCGACGACGAGCTGACCGAGCTCCTCGACCACCCTTGCGATTGTGCGATGTTCCGTGCTGGCTAAGCCTCGCCGGACCCCGCCAACCCGATACGGACCATGCCCATGACCATCACCACCCAGCATCTCGTCGCGATGTTCGTCGCGATCGCCGATGCCATCGAGGAACACAAGGACCATCTGTCGGAGCTGGACGGCGTCATCGGCGATGCCGACCACGGCGTCACCATGGGGATCGGCTTCACCGCCGTCCGCGAGGCGCTGGGCCAGCTCGACACCGCCGAGAACGAGCCGGCCGTCGTCTTCAACACCGCCGCCAAGACCTTCCTCAACGCCGTCGGCGCGTCCTCCGGGCCGCTCTATGCCACCGCCTTCATGCGGGCCGGCGCGGCAGCCAAGGGCAAGCCGGAGCTCGACCGTGACGCCATGGTCGAGGCGTTCTGCGCCATGGCCAAGGGGATCCAGGATCGCGGCAAGGCGGAGCGGGGCGACAAGACCATGGTCGATGCCTGGCTGCCGGCGGCCGAGGCGATCGGCGAGGCGGCGGGGCGCGGCGACGATCTGGCCGCCTGCTTCCAGGCGGCCGCCCGGGCCGCCGAGGAGGGCGCCGAGGCGACCAAGGCGATGCGGGCTTCCAAGGGCCGCGCCGCCCGGCTCGGCGATCGTTCGCTCGGCCATATCGACCCCGGCGCCGCCTCGACGGCGCTGATCGTCGGCGTCATGGCGACGCAACTGACCGGCTGAGCCCGGCTTTCCGGCGATCGGGGTTCCACGCTAGCGGCGGACCAGCCCGGCCTCGATCGCCACCCAGACCAGATGGGCGTCGGTGCGCGCGCCGAGCTTGGCCTTGATCTGGTAGTGGTTGTTCTGGACCGTCTTGACGCTAAGGCACAGCCCCGCGGCGATCTCGTCGGAAGTCATGCCCGAGGCGAGCATGCGCAGGATCTCGGTCTCGCGCGGGCTGAGATCGGCGATCGCCGTCGCGCGGCCCTCGACCCGTTCCTCGGCGATCTCCTGAGCGATGTCCGGGCTCATCGCCCGCCGGCCGGCGAGGATCGCCTCGATGGCCTGCACCAGTTCGGCCGGATCGCTGCTCTTCGTCACATAGCCGGACGCGCCGGCCTCGAAGGCCTTCAGCGCGAAGGCCGCGCCCTGGTGCATGGTGAAGATCAGGATGCGGGCGCCGCCGTCCCATTGCCGGATGTGCCGCGTCGCCTCGATCCCGCCGGGGCCCGGCAGCGTCAGGTCCATCACCACGATGTCGGGCGTCGTCTCGCGGTAGAGGCGATAGGCCTCGCCGGCATCGGCCGCTTCGGCGACCACCGCATAGCCCGGCCGCCGCTCGATCAGCCGGCGATAGCCCTCGCGCACGATCGGATGGTCGTCGACCAGCATGATCCGAGCGGCGCTCATGGCCGCAGCGCCCCGGTGGGAATGGTCGCGGCCACGCGGATGCCGCCCTGCGCCTCGCCGATGGAGAGCGTGCCGCCCAGCGCCGCGATGCGCTCGCGGATGCCGGCGATGCCGAAGCCGGTGCCCCGCTCCAGCGCCTCGGGCCGTCCGCCGCCATCGTCCATGACGGTCAGCTCGACGCCCGGCGCGCCGCCGGCGCTGTCGCGGACGACGCGCACGACGATCCGCCGGGCCGAGCCGTGCCGGGCGGCATTGGTCAGGCATTCCTGCACGATCCGGTAGAGGTTCAGCGCCGCGGCATCGTCGAGGCCGGCGAGGTCGCCCTCGGTTTCCAGGACGAAACGCGTGCGCCCGCCAAGGCTCGCCTCCCAGCCATGCAGCATGGTGCGAAGGCTCGGCTCGAGGCCGAGCTGGTCGAGGTCGGGCGGCCGAAGCCGGACGAAGGCACCGCGCAGCGTCGCCATCATCCGCTTCACCATGCGGCCGATCGCGCGGGCGTCCTCGGCGATGTCGTCGCGCCCCTGTGGCGAGGCCGCCTCCAGCGACGCGGCCATGGCGCCGGCGGCGGTCAGGCACTGGCCGAACTCGTCGTGCAGTTCGCGGGCCAGCGTCCGGCGCTCGTCCTCCTGCACCTCGAACAGCTTGCGCATCAAGACCGCGCGCTCGGCGGTGGAGCGTTCCAGCCGGCTGGCGAGGCGATTGACGGCGATGGCGAGGCGGCGGAACTCGGCGGTGCGGAAGGAGGGCAGCCGGCTGCCGATGTCGCCCATCTCCAGCCGTTTCAGCCCGTCGACGATCGCCTGCACGGGAAGCAGCGCATGGGCGATGGCAAGGCTCGACAGGGCGATCATCGCGGCCGCCAGCGCCAGGGCAAGCGCCGCGGCGATCCGCACCTGCTGCCAGATCCGCGTGGCCGCGGCGACCGGATCGAAGCTGGTGCGCAGCCGCCGCCCGTCCTCGCCGAAGATGCGCACCTCGCGTTCGACCGCCGCCGGATGCCGGAAGCCCGCGGCCAGCGCCGCGCGGAACCAGCCCGGGGCGACCGAGCCGAAGGCGTTCCAGCCCGAGCACAAGCGGCGCGTCCCGCCGTCGCGCTCGGTGAAGGCGACGCAGGTGCCGGGGGTCATCACCGAGACGATCTCGATGGAGCGCCGGGCGATATGGGTCGATTCCACGCCGCCGCTGCCCAGCATGTAGATGCGTTCGAGCTGGAAGGCGACGCGGGTCTCGGTCGCCTTCAGCTCGGTCCGGATCGCCGCCTGGGTATCGGCGACGACATAGACGATCGCGCCGGCCAGGCACACGCAGGCGACGCCGAAGAGCCGCAGGATCAGCCCCATCATCAGGCTCATGGCGTTCGCTCCCCTGTCGATCCGACGATCAGGCCCAAGCCGGAGCCCCGCCGCAAGGGGGGCGCCGCCGATCGGGCAAATTGCCTGTGTGCGGCCGGGCGTGATGCCCTACCCAAGACCCGATGCATCCGACATAGTGCCGGCGTCCGGGTGGAGTGGCACCGGCCCGTGGCGCCGACGTGAATCTATCGGGATATGAGTGCCATGCAGGATGCAACCGCGGTCTCGCGCGACGCCGAACCCGCTCTGTCGAACGACGGGCCGGATGGCGGCGACGCCCATGCCCTTTCGGCCCTGCAGCGGGCCGTCGAGACCGGCCTGATCGGCCACCGGCCCCTTGTCGAACGCCTGATGATCGGGCTCCTGACCGGCGGCCATCTCCTCATCGAGGGCGCCCCCGGCCTTGCCAAGACCCGCGCCGTCAAGCGGCTGGCCGACGGGCTGGAATCCTCCTTCTCGCGCATCCAGTGCACGCCCGACCTGATGCCGGCCGACCTGACCGGCACCCAGGTCTTCCGCCCCGAAAAGGGCGTCTTCGAATTCGTCCAGGGCCCGGTGTTCCACTCCCTCGTTCTCGTCGACGAGATCAACCGCGCCCCGCCCAAGGTGCAGTCGGCCCTGCTCGAGGCGATGGCCGAAGGGCAGGTGACGGCAGGCGGTACGACCTATGCGCTGCCCGATCCCTTCATGGTGGTCGCCACCCAGAACTCGATCGAGCACGAGGGCACGTTCCCGCTGCCCGAGGCCCAGCTCGACCGCTTCCTGATGCATGTCCTCGTCGACATGCCCGACGCGCGCTCCGAGCTTGCCATCCTCGACCTCGTCGAGCGCGAGGCGAGCGGCACCGAGGCGGCGATGCCGCATCCGGTGACCAGCGCGGCGATCGTCGCCGCCCGGCAGGCCGCAGCGAAGGTGCATCTGGCGCCGGCGCTGAAGGACTACATCGTGCGCCTCGTCATGGCGACGCGCGAGGACCAGCCGGCCCCCGACATCCGCAGGGCGATCGAGCATCCGGTGTCGCCGCGCGGCACGCTGGCCCTGGCGGCATCGGCCAAGGCCCGCGCCTATCTGCGTGGCCGCGACTACGCCGTGCCGGAGGATGTGAGCGAGCTCGCCCCGGACATTCTCGCCCACCGCATCGTGCCGACCTGGCGGGCCGCGGCCGACGGCGTCACGGCGCGCAGCCTCGTCGCCCGGCTCGTCGACCTCGTCCAGCCGCTCTGATGAGCCGCATCGTCCCGCCGGCGGACCAGGCCGGCATCGCCGTCGATGCCGACGCGCTGTTCCGGCTGCGCCATTACGTTCGGCACATCCCCGAGCAGCGGCTGGCCCCGACCGGCCGGCCCGGCGGCTTTGCCGGCAAGCGCCGCGGCAACGGGCTGGAGATCGTCGACGTGCGACCCTTCTCGGAGGGCGACGACAGCCGCCATCTCGACGCGGCGACGACGGCCCGTACCGGCCGGCCGCATGTGCGCACCTTCCGCGACGAACGCGAGAAGACGGCGCTGCTGGTCGCCGATTTCCGCCCGGCCATGCTCTGGGGCACCCGCCGGCGCCTGCGCTCGGTCGCGGCCGCCGACGCGCTGATGCTGGCCGGATGGCGCGTCGTGCAGGCGGGCGGCCGGGTCGGACTGCTTGCCCTCGGCCTCGGTGAGCCGGCTTATGTCGCGCCGCAGGCCCGCGAGAAGGGCATGGCCGCGATTGCCGGCGGCCTCGCCCGCGCCCATGCCATCGCGCTGGAACGCGCCGCCGCGGGCCATCTCGACGACGCGCCGCTCGACCGGCTGCTGGAACCCGCCGGCCGTCTGGTGCCGCGGGGCGGCACGCTGTTCCTCGCCACCGGCCTCGACGTGCCGGGCACGGATTTCGACGGTCTGGCGCTGGCCCTGCGCCGCCGGGCGCGGATCGTCACGATCCTGGTGCGCGATGCTTTCGAGGAGGCCCCGCCGCGCGGTGCCTATCCGTTCCTGTCCGGCGATGCGCCGGCCGGGCTGACGGGCCTGCGCTGGGCCTTCGTGTCCGGCGCCGCCACCGCCGCGAGGCCCGACCCGCGCCGCGAACGGCTGGAACGTCTCGGCGCGGAGGTGCGCATCGTGGCGGCTGATGCCGAATACGACAGGATGGCCGAGGCCTTGGAGCGCGACGATGTCGACCGATCCTGATCTCGTCGCCCGGCTGCGTCCGGTGCGGCTGCCCGCCGATTTCGCCGCCTTCGACGGGTCCGAAGTGCTGGCTGCCGCGGCGCTCGGCATCCTCGCCGGGCTTCTGCTCCTGGCGCTGCTGCATCTCGTCACCCGCCGCCTCGACACCGCGCTGACCATGGCCCGGCGCGAGATCGCTGCCGCGCGCCTTTTACCGGCCGAGGATCGCCTGTTCCGGCAGGCGGCGCTGATCGACCGGCTGCGCCGCGACGCCGGGCCGGTGAGGCAAGGCACCAGGCCCGATTCCGGCGCAATCCTGCGCGAAGACATCGGTGCCTCCCTCTACCGGCCGGGCACCACGCCCGATCTCGACGCCATCGACGCGGCGATCCTGACGATGGCCCGCGGCCGCCGGCGCTTGCGGGCGAGGGCATGACCATGTGGAGCTTCGCCACCCCCTACGCGCTGCTTCTCTTGCCGCTGCCACTCGCCGCACTGCTTCTCCTGCCGCCGCGCCAGGCCGCGACCGGCGCGCTGGTCGTGCCCGGCTCCATCGCGGTGCGCTTGGCCACCGGGGCGGCGGACGGCATGCGCGCCCGCGTTCGCCAGCTTCTGCCGGCGCTCACCTGGATCGCGCTGGTCGTGGCGCTGGCCGGACCGCAGCAACTCGAAGCCGTCGAGGCTCTGCCGGCGAGCGGCCGCGACCTCGTCCTCGCCATCGACCTGTCGGGCAGCATGGAGCAGGAGGATTTCGTCCTCGACGGCAAGACCGTCTCGAGGCTCGACGCCGTGAAGGCGGTGGCCCGCGACTTCGTGCGCGCCCGGGCCGGCGACCGTGTCGGGCTGGTGATCTTCGCCGAGACCGCTTATTTCGCCGCGCCGCTGACCTTCGACGTCGAGGCGGTGGGCCACCTCATCGACCAGGCGACGATCGGCATTTCCGGCCGGTCCACCGCGATCAGCGACGGGCTGGGCCTCGCCCTGAAACGGCTCGCCCGCTCCGATGCACGCTCGCGCGTCGTCGTTCTCCTCTCCGACGGCGTCAACAATGCCGGCGCCGTCCAGCCGCGCGATGCCGGGTCGCTGGCCGAACGGCTCGGCATCCGCGTCCACACCATCGCGCTCGGGCCGGCGGATCTGGAGAGCGACCCCAAATCCCGCGACGCCGTCGATACGGCGACCCTCAGAGCCATCGCCGAAACCAGCGGCGGCGAGACCTTCCGCGTCCGCACCACCGACGATCTGCGGCAGGTGGCGCGCGCCATCGATTCGCTGGAGACCAGCGCCTTCGAGCGGCCGGCGGCCGAAATCTACAGTTCCTACTGGATATGGCCGGCCGGCTTCGGCTTCCTCTGCGCGCTCGGCCTCGTCATCGGATGGAGGCGCGGCGCATGAGCCTGCCGGGCGATCTTCTGCTGCTGCGGCCCTGGTGGCTGGCGGTCCTGGCGCTGACCCTCGTGGCCGGCGTCGTCTTCGCCCGCCGGTCGCGCGGGCTGGCCGGCTGGGAGCGCGCCGTCGACCCCGCCCTGATGGCGGCGCTGTTGCGGCTGGGCCGGCTGGTGCCGGGCAGCGCCCGCCACGCCTTTTTGCCGATCGCCGTCGCCGGCCTGGTGGCGCTGGCCCTTGTCGGCCCCGCCCAGCGCGACAGCGGCGCGCCGACCTTCCGCAATCTCGACGGCATCGTCGTGGCCATGGACCTGTCGCGCTCCATCGCCGAGGGCGGCAGCCTCGACGACGCCGAAGCCGCCGCCCAGCTTGTCCTGCAGCGGGCCGGAACGCGGCCGGTCAGCCTCATCGTCTATGCCGGCGAAGCCTATGTGGCGACGGCCTTCACCACCGATCCGGCGGCGCTCGGCTCTATCGTCGCCGTCCTCGACGGCGAGACGGTGCCCGACCCCGGCAGCCGCAGCGACCGGGCGCTGGCGCTGGCCCGCCGCACGCTGGCGGAAGCGCAGATCCTGCGCGCCGACGTCGTGCTGGTCACTGACGGGGAGGGGCTGGGCCCCGCCGCCTTCGATGAAGTCGCGGCCTTGCGTGCCGCCGGCGCCTTCGTCTCGGCGATCCATGTCGCGCCGAGCGTGCGGCCCGGCGACATGCCCCCGCCCGATCCGGCGGGGCTGGAGCGTCTTGCCGCCGCCGGCGAGGGCTTCTTCGCCGATGCCACCGCGCCGCTCGCCGTTGCGGAGGGGATCGGCCGGCGCCGCTCCGATGCGCTGGCGGAAGGCGACTACGCGGTGCTGCACTACACCGATTATGGCCGCTATCTCCTCGTGCTGGCGCTGTTTCCGGCGCTCGCCCTGTTCCGCAGGAGCGTGTGATGCGGCGCTGGGTCCTGCCATTCCTCGCGCTTGTCGTGGCCACGGCCGCAGCGCTCGCCGCCGGCCCCGCCGCATTCGGCCGGCTGGCGCTTTCCACCGGTCTGCCGGGATGGGCCGCCAGCCTGACCACCGAGCCGGCGGTGCGCGGCGTCGCGCTCTACCGTGCGGGTCGCTATGAAGAGGCTGATCTGGCGTTTCGCGCGGCCGGCTCCGAGGCCACCTACAATCGCGGCGTCGGGCTTGCCGCGCTCGGCCGCTACGCGGAGGCCGTCGCCTATTTCGACGCCGTGCTGTTCGCCGATCCGTCCGATGCCGACGCCCGCTTCAATCGCGCCCTGGTTGCCGCCCGCATCGACCCGGTGGTCGGTGAATCCAACGACATCGACGGCATCGCCGCCAATATCGAGGTCGAGGACGCCGCCGCCCAGCCGACCAAGCGCGACGTGCCCAAGGCGCTTACCCTGGCCGAGCAGCGCTCCGTCGTGCGGCCGCGCACCGGCCAAGGCGTCGTTGCCAGCGAGGATTGGCTGGCGACGCTGCCCGACGATCCCGGCGCCTTCCTGAAACTGCGGCTGCGCGCCGAGCATCAGCGCCGGCAGGATCTCGGCCTGGCCAACCCGCCGGAGGACACTGCATGGTAGGACGGCTTCTTCTCACGCTGTCGCTGCTCCTCTTTGCCGCGGCTGGCCCCGCCGGAGCGGCGCCGCAGGTGCCGGCGCGCGACGCGCGGCTGGCCGTGGTGGTCGATGCGATGCCCGCAGACCCCTATGAGGACGAGATGGTGCTGGTCACCATTCGCGGCCTCTACGACGTGACCATCGCGCTGGAGACGCTGGTCCAGCCGGATCTGCGCAATTTTTCCTGGATGCAGCTTGGCCGCGACAGCTGGACGACCCAGCGCATCGACGGCCGCCAGCTGACCGTCTTCGAGCGGCGGCTGGCGATCTTTCCCGAACGCGGCGGCGACCTGACCGTCGGCGCCTTCACCCACCGGCTGACGCTGGTCGCCAACAATGGCGAGCGCTTCGTCCACAATGTCGTCTCCGAGCCCGTTACCATCACCGCCGTCCCGCGCCCGGCAACCGAGGGCGGCTGGTGGCTGCCGGCCCGCTCGCTGAGCTACAGCGACGAATGGGACATGGACCCGGCGATGCTGGCCAATGGCGAGACCGCGACGCGCACCGTGACGATCGTCGCCGAAGGGGTGCCGCCCGGCTCGCTGCCGCCGCCGCCCCGGATGATCGCGCCCTGGCTGATCTCCTTCATCGCGCCCGAACGGCGCAGCGTCGAGCTGACCGAAAACGGGCCGGTGTCCACCGTCGTCTGGCAATGGCGCATGCGGCCGGTCTCCTCGCAGCCGGGCCGGCTGGAGGCCTTCCACATTCCCTGGTTCGATACCACGACACGGGAAATGCGCGACGCGGTGCTGAAATCCCAGCGCATCGCCTTCGCCGCGATCGCCGAGGAGCCCGAGGCCAGCGGCTGGTCCGGCTTTCTCGCCCGCAATGCACCGCTTCTGGCGGGGCTCGGAAGCTGTTTCCTCGTCTTGCTCCTGGCGCTGCCGGGCCGGCGCCTGGTCTCGCCCGCCGAGATCGGCCGCCGCCTGCGCCGGTTCCTGCCGGATCGCAACGCCGTGGCGCTACGCCGGGCCGCCGCCCGCAACGATGCCCGGGCTGCCCGGACTGCTGCCGCCGGCCTGTCGGGATCGCGCGGCGAACTGCCCGCCGACGCCCGGACGGCCTTCGCGCGCCTGGACCGTCACCTCTACGGCCCGCAGCCATCGCCGGCGGTCGATCTCCAGGGTTTCGCACGACAGATTTTTCTCGCGCAAAGGCTGCGCGGCCGGCGAGGCTGATCCCGCTGGAAGTCAACGGGTTCGTGGGCGCCCCTGCTATCCTTTGCCGCCAGCGCCGAACGAAAGAGGCTCGAAACCGGCTGCCGCGATCTACCGGCCGGCCAGCAGGAGTAACGCCCTGCGTGCCCGTGACAGGAAACGCCCCGGCACCCCCGGAATCGAAGGCTGCGTCGCAGGCTGCACCGAATATTCGTAAAGCTGGCGCGAGAGTTTCTGAAACTCGCTGTACGTGCGGTCCGAGACCGTCGCGACCTGCATTTCGAGTGCATATTGCTGGGTCGCAACGCCCTGGATCTCGTAATACATTCGGTTCGACAGCTCTCCCACGCGCTGCCCCGCCTCGGCCGCCTGAAGCCGGGCCTCGAGCCGGGCAAGCCGGGTATCGGTCCCGATCTGGTCGAGCCTCCTGAAGATGGCGTCCGGCAGGCTGATCGTGCTGGGCGTGCCGAACCGCGCCACCGGCCGGACCGTGATCTGATCGCTGATCGGCGGCATGTCCGGGACCTCGGCGCCCGGCAGTGAGAATGCCGGTTGGGTCGATTCATGGAAACGCTTCGCCGACGTCAGATACGGCTCCACGTCCTGTCCGCGATAATGCTTCTGCACGGCCATGCGGTGATGCGTCGTGTCTTCGCCCTTTTCGGCGATGCAATAGGTCGATCCGTAGCCCGGAACGCGCACATAGGCTGCTTCCGCCACCGGCCCGTTCGGCGTGTCGATATAGGGATGGTAGTGGAAGAGATCGACGCTCTGCCCGAGCTTCGGATCGTCGAAGGGCATGTCGCAGCGCGACGCATAGACCTTGGCGTCGGTGAACTCGTTCACCAGGCAATAATCCATGATCCAGTCGGGCGTGATCTTCACATAGGCCGACGGGAAACCGTTCGACCAGGCGAAGATGAACATCCGGCCGCCCGGGCGCAGCATCTTCGTCATGTTGCGGACCATCGACAGGGGATCGAAGACGTTGTCGAGCGAGCCGCCGTCGATGATGAAGTCGAACCGGCCGATCAGCTCTTCCGGCACCTCGCCGCAGACGTCGAAGATGTAGTCGGCGCCTTCATACGGGCTGATGTCCGCGACGAAGTACTTGTCATTGCCCATCGCCCGGAACAGCGAGGCGTCGAGGATCGGATGCTCGCCCTCGCCATGATGCGTGTTCAACGTGTCGGGTTCGAAATCGGTGCGCACGGGCGTCACGCCGTGCCGCGCCATCATCGCGAGAATCTCGTCCGGGCTTGGTGAAATATGTTGTCGCCCGACCGCCAGCACTTCGCCGGTGATCGGCTTGTGCGCGTGTTCGTGGATCAGCAGCTCGACCTCGATATGCCCCATACCCATGGACGTTCCACCTTATTGTTTTGAGATGTCGGTCCGGTCGCCGCACATGGAGCGGCCCGCAACTGGGGCGGGAGCACTGCACCGCCCGGTTGAGATAGACATGTAAGGAACACTTACGTCAATGAAGGCCTTCAGCCGGGAGCATCATCACCACGACCACCGTATCCCATAGGCGTGAAATCCCCGGTATTTAGCCATTAGATACAGGAGTTTGCGCCACAGGAGGCTTTTCGCCGGGACGGTTCAGGCGCGAAGTTTTCGCCCGCTGTTGGGCGCGCCGGTACCGGCGCCGGCATCGCCCGGCAGGTCCATTCCTGCCAACCGCTCGAGCCTGGCCGCCTGAAGCGCCGAGAGCGTTCCGAGCAAAGCGCCGAGGGCGAGGACGGCGAGGATCGCCTGGCGCAGGCCGGCGGGGCCGGTAAAGACATGGTCGCTGAACCATCCGACGGTCAGCGGCCCGAGGCCCAGCGAGACCATTGTGACGATGAGGACGAAGAGGCCCGTGGCCCGGCCGCGCAGGCCCGGCGGCGTCATCCGCTGGATCGCCACGAGCCCCGCCGGCGTCGTGAAACCGAGGCAGAAGGTGATCGCCGCAAGGGCGCAGAGCGCGACAACGAGGTCGGCCGAGAGGCAGAAGACCGCGCCGGCGAACAGCGCCGCGGGCAGGGCGACGATTGCGGCCCAGGCCGACGGGGCACGCACCCCCCGCCGTGTCAGCGCATCGATCGCCCAGCCCCCGAAGACGTTTCCCGCCGGGCCGAAGCCGACCACGATCGGGCCGAACAGGAGACCGCTGGCGGCCGGGGTCAGGTCGAAGCCCCTGACCAGCAATGTTGGGCCCCATGCCGCCGTGACCTGGACCAGCAGGATCGCCGCCGCCGAGGCCCCGAGATAGGCCAGATACGTTCCCCAGCGGCCGGCGGCGGCGGCGAACATGCCCGGCGGGCGGGGCGCGTTGCCCTGGCTGCGCGGTGTTTCGTCCATGGCCGAAAGCCAAGCGAAGGCGACGAGGTTGAGGATCAGCGAGAGGAGCAGCAGGGTGCGCCAGGGCGCAAGGCTCGCCAGGGGACTGCCCGGCCCCCACAGGCCGATCCAGCCGAGCGCCACGCCACCGCCGAGGAGCGCCAGTCCCCGGCCGAACGTCGCGGCGGAGGTGAAGACGGCGATCGGCTTGCCGATCCCGCGGCCGGCGAAGCTGTCGGCGAGGAGGCTGGTCGCGGCCGGCACGAGCGCCGCCTGGCCGAGGCCCACCAGCATGCGCGCCAGCACCAGTTGCGGATAGGATTGCGCCAGCGCGCAGGCGACCGTTCCCACGGTCCAGGCGAGGATGCCCGCCTGGATGATGCGGCGCCGGTCGAACCGGTCGACCAGATAGCCGAGCGGGACGATCGCGGCGGCATAGAGCAGGACATAGGCCGTGCCGTGCAGGAACCCGAGCTGGGTGTCGCTTAGTCCGAGCTCTGTCTTGATCGGACTGAGGACGAGGCTGAGGAGATGCCGGTCGAGCGAGGAGACCAGATGCACCATGGCCAGGGCGAGCGCCAGGTTCCACGCCGCGTTCGGCCCCGCCCGCATGACAGGCTTCATGAAGTTGAGGCTTGCGCCCGCATGTTGAGCGAACTGACCCAGGGCGCGAAGCCGTCGCGTCCCGGCACCGCCATCACCGCAGCCGGCGAGGCGGGGCCACCCTGGCGTCGCCGGAATTGTCCGGGCGGCATGGCGAAGACCTCGCGAAAAGTCCGGCTGGCATGGCTTTCGCTGGCAAAACCGCAGGCGAAGGCGAGTTCGGCGATGCTGCGCATGTCGCGCCGTTGGCTGAGCAGCGCGCGAAAGCGATGCACCCGGCGCCGCCGGATGTAGCTCGCGACACCGCCATGGGGCTTGAACATCTCGTAGAGCCGCGAGCGGGAAATGCCGGCCTTCGCGGCGATCACGGCCGGGTCGAGATCGTGCCGCGACAGCCCCTCCTCGATCAGCTCCTGGGCGAGCTTCAGCTTGCCCCGCGCCTCGGCGCTGGCGGTGCCGTCGTCCTGGCGTAGCGTGATCGTCAGGAGCTCGGAGAAGATGCCGACCATGCCGTTGACGGCGTCGGCCGTCAGCGTGCGGGCATTGCGGGTCAGCGACGCCATGAAATCCGCCAGGAGCGCGCCGCGCTCGGCGCCCAGAATGCGGCCATGCAGATCCTGTCCGCCCAGATAGGCGCGCTCGACGACGTATCGCGCCACCGAGAAGGTCAGGACATGGGCATTCCCGCAGCGATTGCCGTAGGGCCGCCCGGTATCCAGGATGATGATCTCGCCCGGCCTGACGGTCGCGGCCCCGTCGGCGGTCTCGACGACCAGCACGCCGGACAGGTTGAGCTGCATGACGAAATGTTCGAACCCGTCCTGCCGGATCCGCTGCGCCGACCGTTCATGGGCGACGTCGTTCAGCCAGCGCTCGAAGATGACCAGCTCGCCCAGCGGTCGCGCCTCGAACTGCGCGGCAAAGCCGGTGCCGAGACGGATCACCTCGGTGCCGCCGGCATAGAGATCGCGATAGGCTTCGAAACGGTCTTTCAGGGCGAAGGCGTCGCTGGAAAACCGCAGGACGGGAACGTCGGGTCGTGCGCGCCCATCCTCACTCGTCGACACCGGTCACTCCCCGCCTCATGCAACGTCCCCCAATCGTGTCTAAGGGGAAAATCCGTTCAATCGCAATGGCTCAGAGGCGAAATGCCGAAGGGGTGACCGGCCTGCACCGATCGGGACGTGGAGGGGTGCCGGGGACCGGCCGCCCGAACGCTCAGCGCGCGGCGGCGGACCGGCGACGCGTGACGCGCCGAATGACCAGTGCCGCGGCGCCGGCGAGGATCAGGACGACGAATTGCCAGACGGCCACCATGGCGATGACGATGGCGTTCTGGCCGTCCGGCGCCGCGAAATGCAGGGCATGGGCGTCGAGTGCGGCGCCACCGGCCGCGCAGATCAGGAGAAGGACGAGAAGAGCGCCGCGAAGCCGGCCGGATGTTGCGAAGACCAGTCCGGCAAGGCCGGCGACCGGCGCGATGCAGGCGGCCAGCATCAGCGCGCTGATGCCGATGTCGGACGCCATGGTCAGGGCGCCGGCAACCAGGAACTCGCCGGTCAGATAAAGGCTGTAGAGCGCCAGCGTCGTCAGCGCCAACGGCCGGGCGAGGGCCCGGCGCGCGGATGAATTATTCGGACCCATCAATTGGGTCGGGCCGGGCGGCGCGAGGCGAGGGACGGCACCGGCGAACCTAGTTGGGGTAGGTGTAATAATAGAGGGCGCACATGTCGGCGTCGCTGCCGGGAATGTCCTGGGTGTCGAAGACGGCCACCGCGACGTCGTTGTCGCTGCCCCAGCTTGCGACATAGGTCACCGGTCCCGAGCCGCAGAGCCGGTTCCCGTTGAGCAGCACCGGATCCATGGGCGCCGCGACGGAATAGACCGAGGCGTTGACGATTTCGCCGTCCACCACGAAGCTGTCGCCCACCAGCTCATCGAAATCGAGACGGGTCCCGTCGGCGAAGACCATGCTGAAATCGTCCATCTCGACATCGCCGGTGATCGCCATGGCCGTGATGCTGGTGGCGAGAAGCGTCTCGGCCAGGACGATCGACGTGGCGCCGACGAGGAGCGTGAAGCCGACGCAGGCGGCAATCAGAACGGGGCGGTTCATGCGGATTTCCTCGAGGTAGGCGATGATCGGCGGACGGCTCGAATGGCGCCGCGCCGGATGTCGCGGTTCAATTGCAGCTCGACAGGATGCCGTCGACGCTGACGCCGCCGTCGTGACAGAAGATGCCGCCCCAATGGAAACCGGTGCCGCGCGCCGTGGCGACCCGGAACCATTTGTAGCCGTCGAACCAGATCCCGGTGTCTTCCAGGATCTCGATCTCGTCGCCGTCCCGCAGCGAGGTGATCCTGCGGAAATCCATCCCCGGCCCTTCGCGCAGGACGCCGCCATAGGAAAAGCCGAGCATCGTGCCGACGGGCTGGGATGCCGACCCGCCGCCGACGCCGGCTTCACGCTCCATCTCGACCATGGTCTGCAGGTCGCCGACGCATTCGTTCGGAATGCCGGACCAGAAATCCGGCTCGCTGCTGCAGTCCGTCATGCTCAGGACGCCGTCCCGGTCGCCGCAGGTCAGCCGGGCCTGCTGCTCGCACCACGGATCGAGCGCCTGTGCGGCAGCGGGGCCGCTGGCATAGAAGGTCGATGCGAGAATGGCCGCGGCGCAGAGCGTGACGAATTTCATCGGCTGGAGACCTGTCGAAACGTGGACGTCCGGCGCCACCAGCCGGCGCCTTGCGCCTCAATTGACGTAGACGTAGAGGTAGCCGGGATAGACCTCGACGCAGATGCGCGGCGTTCCCCGGACGATGGCCCGCAGAACGCTCGGGTCGGTCTGGCCATTGTCGAGCATGGCGGGAATCTGGGCCCGGGCACTGCTCGAGCCGAACGTGCTGTCATCCTGATCGCCGCGGTCGCGATAGCCGAATTTGTGGAAATTGGCCCGATCCTGACGCAGGATCGAGGCCGCATCCGTCAACTGGAAGCCGTCGGAGGCCGACTTGTCGTTCTCGGTGATCGTCGTGCAGAATTCGTCGACGATGCCTTGCGCGGCCGCGGGCGACGCCAGCGCCAGGCCGGCGACCACGAGAATACCGCGGATGGTGGAGGTCATGGTCGTCGCCTCGTTCGGGTGGGGCAGGACATGAATGCCGCGCCGAGCGGCACGGAACAGTCGAAGCCGGTGTCCGGTATCAGGCAAGTCTAGGCGGGGCGCCGCACCTGCGGAATGCCTGTCCATCCCGCTCTTTGGCCTGTGCGTCCATCCTCGGAGCGCATCGCCTCAGTTGCGCGGCACGACGATCTGGTTGCCGTAGATCGCATCCGCCCGCATCTCATCCGAAGGCGGGTCGAAGCACTGGCCGATCAGCACGGACCATCCGGACGGAAAGCTGGGCTGGTCGAAGGTAATGATGGCCTGGCCGAAAGCCGCCGACCGGGTCCCGTCGGGGCCGGTCAGGGTTGCGGCGCAGTCGGAATCGCCGCTGGGACCGATCCAGTAGCCGTGGAATGTGCCGCGATCGTCGATCGCCGCAGACAGCCCCGGAACATACAGGCGCACCCGTTCCCGCGAGCGGCCGACGGGATAGCTGAGCACCGCGACGCCGTTGACATCGTCGTCCCAGGTGACCTCGCCGCCACCGGGCAGGACCCAGGCTTCGTCGGCGAGTGCCGGCGACGCGCAAAGGGCGGCGCCGACGAGCGCCGCGAACACTCTCTTCTGCATGGGAACGCTCCGTTCGAGAGGGGACCTGCTGTCGCTGCACTGGACCGGCACCCGCCATGGCGGCGGGCCGGTGCCGGATCGTCAGTTGATCGAGGGCAGGGCGGGATCGGCGAGGCAGGCGTTCAGCGGGCGCGGCTGCAGCCGGTCGATCCGCACCACGTTGGCGCTGCGGTGATCGACGACCCCGTCGAAACAGGCGCATCCATAGCCGTAGGAGCCATTCGTCTCGACCCATTGGTCGGCGGCGAATTCCGGCCAGGAGATGTCATGGAACCGGTTGCCGAGATCGCGGCCCTGTTCGGAGAGGCTCCAGGTGCCGTCGGCGTCCGTCAGCCAGAAATTCGCCGGTGTCGGATTGGCCAGCCATCCGCAGCGACGCTCGGCCATCTCCCGCACCCCGTTGGCCGCCATGCGGACCGGGGTGTCCGATGAAACGGGCACGGCCACCGTCGGCGGGGTCTGGCCGGCCGGCGCGGAGACGGAGGATCCGGCAAGCACGACGGTGCAGAGGGCAAGGCGGAGGGCCCCGCGACGAAATTCGGACACGCGTTGTCACTCCCGGTTTCCGGTGTGCCGGCAGGATTGCCGCGCCCGGAGAATCTGTGCGCGGCGCGGGCGACGGTTCGTTCACCGCATTCCCGTCTCGCGCTGCGCCGCCATCATCGGCAGTGGCGGCGGTCGCGGCAATGCCTCCGCGTCCCGCATCCATGCCCCAGAATTTCAGGGTCTCGAGCCGCCGCACCGTGAAGCGGCCTGCGCGACTGAGGCCGCCGGTGCCGGCCGGCAACACTGCCGGCGGCGGCGTCCTGTCACTCTTGCGCCGCGGCGCCGGCATCCCCATTCCAAGGGGATCAGCGCCAGATATTCGAGGACATGACGATGGAGCCCACTCGCTCTGCAGGCCGGGTCGATTCCTGCGACACCGGGACCTGGCCGCTCCATCGCACGCGGCTTCTCGACTGGCTGGTGCGCGAGACCCAGGACGAGCGGTTCATCGACGACATCTTCCAGCAGCTCTGCGACCGCCTGCGGGCGGGCGGGCTGCCGGTGGCCCGCGCCACGGTGCATTTCCGCATCCACCATCCGCAATGGCTGGGCGCGCGCATCCTGTGGCGCCGCAATACGCCTGATGCCGACATCCAGACCTATCAGCACGGTGCGCTGGAAACGGCGGAATATCTCGAAAGCCCGATCGCCGCAGTGCATGGCGGCGCCAGCGAAGTGCGCCTGCGCCTTGCCCGCGAGCCGGCCGCCGCCGACGAATACTCCCTGTTCGGCGAGCTTCGCGCCGAGGGCATGACCGACTATGTCGCCTGGCCGCTGGAGCACACGTTCGGCCGGCGCCATGTCGTGTCCTTTGCCAGTGATGCGCCGGAGGGTTTCTCCGACGCCGATCTCGCCTTCCTCGCCGACTTGCTGCCGGCCTTTGCGCTGGTCAGCGAGATCCGGCTGAAGAACCGGCTCGCGCGCACCCTCCTGGAAACCTATGTCGGCCCCCATGCCAGCGACCAGATCCTCGCCGGCGCCATCACCCGGGGCAGCGGCACCACGGTCGCCGGCGCGATCATGGTCTGCGACCTTCGCGACTTCACCCGGATCTCCGAGCTGTGGCCGCGCGACGACGTGATCGAGCTCCTGAACGGCTATTTCGACGCGATCTGCGAGCCGGTCGAGCGCCATGGCGGCGAGATCCTGAAATTCATCGGCGACGGCCTGCTGGCGATCTTCCCCCTCGACCGGCCGACCGCCTGCGACGACCTTTTGAAGGCGCTGGCCGAAGCGCAGCAGGCGATGGATGTCCTCAATGCCGGCCATGTCGCGGCCGGCCGCGAGCCGTTGCGCTATGGCGTCGGCATCCATGTCGGCGACGTGATGTACGGCAATATCGGCTCGCGCAACCGTCTGGACTTCACCGTCATCGGCCCGGCGGTCAACGCCGCCGCGCGCTTGGAAAACCTGACCAAGACGGTGCAGCGGCCGGTGCTCCTGTCGCGGGCCTTCGCCGAGCGGGCGAGCTGCAGTTCGGCCCTCGAAAGCCTCGGCACCTTCCCGCTGCGCGGCGTCGGCGAGGACATGGAGGTCTTCGCCTTCTCCGGTGCCGGATGCGATTCGGCTGTCATCACCGAAACGGCCGTCGCGGCGGCTTCGTAACGCCGCCGCGCGTTGTCCGCTGCCCGGCGCGATCAGTCGTCGGCCGGCGCCACCGCGCGGCGATAGAGGTGCCAGCTGGCGTGGCCCAGCACCGGCAGCACGATTGGCAGGCCGATCAGCAGCGGCAGCGAGCCGGCGAAGACCAGTCCCGCCACCATCAGGCCCCACAGAAGCACCGTGCCGGGATTGTGCAGCATCACCCGCACGGAGGTCGCCATCGCTTCGGCGACGCCGCCATGGCGGTCGAGCAGCAGAGGAAACGAGACGACGGTGATGGCCAGCGTCACGAGCGCGAAGCCGAGGCCGACCAGATTGCCGACGCCGATCAGCGTCCAGCCGCGCGTGGTGGTGAGCAGCTCGCCGAGAAACGCGCCGTAGGACGTCGTCACGAACAGGCTGCCATAGAGCCAGATATAGATCGCCTGGGCCGCATAGAGCCACGCCGCGAAGATCAGCAGCAGCAGGCTGGCCAGGCCGAGGATCGATGGCAGTGCCGGCGAACGCAGCACCTCGAAGGCGTCCGACCAGCTTGCGTCGAGCCCGCGCTCGCGCCGCCGGCTGATCTCGTAGAGCGGGATCGCCGCCACCGGGCCGATGAGGGCAAACCCTGCGACCAGCGGGAAGATCAGCGGCAGGACGTCCTGATCCGCCGCCCAGACGCCGATCGCCAGGCCCATCAGCGGATAGACCAGGCACAGGAAGGCGTAATGGGTCGGCCGGGCCGTGAAATCGGCGATGCCGGCCTTCAGGCAGGCGACGAGATCGGCCGCGCCGATCCGGCGGATGTCCGGGCCGATTGTCTCTGCGGAATGCGGGATGCTTGGTGCGGCCGTCATCGTCCAGCTCCTTTCAGAAGTGGTCGAATGAAGCGAAACGGCCGGGCCTGAGCGCCTGCCGGCCCGTCGCCGCCGCTCATGCCGCAAGGGTACACCCGAAGGCGAAAACGGTCCATCGCGATCCGGATCGTGAGGCATTCCGGCATCACGTTTTCGTTCACGTCACACGCCGGTTTGCGGTGGATGCGACCGGTGCGCAGCCGGCACAAGTCAATCCCCAGATTTACGGACTTGCCGATCCCGCCATATCCGATAGCTCCGAAAACGTGCTGACGGACGCTGCAGGGATTCGCGCGAATTCTGCGGTGATGCCAGCAACGGGCCGCATCGTGGCTGGATTAGCCAAGAGTTCACACGATATTTGTGATCGAAAGGCGAGGTTATACTGCGACATGGGGACGGATGACTTCCGCAGCAGGATATTCGCGCTTGGCCAGCGGTTCCATGCCCGCTTTCCGGGGCAGATGACCGAGATCGAGACGACCCTGGCGACGGCGACCGCCGACCCCGCGGCCGTGGTCTCCCTGCGCATGGCGCTTCACGCCATGGCCGGCAACGCGCCGACCCTCGGCTTTCCGCAGATCGGCGCCCAGGCGCGGCGGCTTGAAGCGGTGATCGCCCCGGCCGCCGAAACAAACCGCAGCCTGACGGACGACGAGAAGCGACAGGTCGAGGACGGCCTCGAAAACCTTCGCACGCTTCGGGACGAACAGAACGAGACATATTCATGATGCTTGCCCGCAAGACGGTCGCAGTCGCGATCTCGGTCATGGCTTGTGCGGCCGCTTCCGGAACCGCACTGGCCCAGACCGCACCGGCGGGGCAGCCGGACCAGAACGGGCAGGCCGTGCAGGGCGCACCGGCGACGGCGCCGAGCGGGACCGCGGCCTCCACGAACGACGCGGCAACGCGCGCAGCGGGCGTGCGACGCGTCATCGGCCTCGGCGAACTCGGCTTCGACGAGGGTTTGCAATTCTCCGGGCTGAACGGCGAGCGCGAACTGTTCTTCCCCGTCGTGGCGGAGGCCGCACAGGACATGGTCCTGCGCCTGTCGCTGCGCTCGCAGAGTGCGTTTGCCAGCCGGCGCAGCATGCAGGTGCTGGTCGGCGACCAGATCGTCTTCGCGCGTGGGCTCGGCAACGAGGACGAGAGCTTCACCGTCGAGAAGGCCATCGATCCGGCGAGCATCGAGAACGGCTTCGTCAAGGTGACCCTGCGCTATAGCGGGGCGATCACCGAGGATCGCTGCGTCGACCAGCGCGTCGCCGGCGACTTCCTGTCGGTCCTGCCCGGTTCGGCGCTGGAGGTGGTGCTCAATCCGGCCGCGCTCGACACCATCGACCGCGTCCTTGCGATGATGCCGGACGACGTCGTCATTCGCATGCCCGAACGCGACCTGCGCGAAGCCGAGATGGCGGCGCTGATCCGCATCAACGCGGCGCTCGTCGCCCGCAACGCCCGTGTCACCTTCGACCGCGCGGCCGATCCGGCGGGGGCGAACGGCTCCGGTGACGCGCAGTGGACGACCGGCACGATTGCGCTCGGCTTCGAACCGCCGGCCGATGCCGGCCCCGCGCTCGCCGGCGCAGGCGGTCTCTCCGTCCTGTCGCTCGGCAACGCGCCCGGCTTGCTGGTCAGCGGCGATCGTCCCCAGGCCGCCGCCGAGCTGCTCTCGTCGCGCTGGCAGGCCCTGGCGCTCGGATCGTCCCTTTCGGTCGCGGCGGCAAACGATGGCGAGGACGCGGCTTCGGCGACCAGCTTTGCCGATCTGGGCATCCCGCTCACCAGCGCCAGCCTGGTCGATCAGGTCGTCTTCGACGCCGCCTTCCTCGGTTCGCAATTGCCCGCCGGCATGCGCCCGTCCCGGCTCCATCTCGATCTGGCGGTGGCGACCGACACCCGCGGCTCGAACGTCACCATCGCCGCCTTCCTCAACAACTACCTCCTGGCCAGCACCACCTCGCCGGGCGGCAATCCGGTGACCCTGTCGGCATCGATTCCCGCCGGGCTCGCCGGCCGCGAGAACGCATTGCGGGTTTTGGCCCAGCGCCAGCCCGATACCGGCGATTGCGCCAACCCGCCGCAGGGATTTCCCGTGCAGCTTCTGCCGACGAGCAGCATCGAGACGACCGCGCTCGGCCGGCCGGCGGCGGAGTTCTTCGAGGCAACCTCGGCCTTCGGCTCCGGCGTCACGGTCTTCATGCCCGAGGCCGCCGCCGGCTCGTCCCAAGGAGCGGCCGCCGCCTCGCTGGTCGCCGGCTTGATCTCGGCGGAGACGCCCTTCGATCTGCGCTACGGCCCGGTCGGTGAAGCGCCGCAGGCGCCGTTCATCCTCGTGGCGGACGCGCTGCCGGAGGGGATCGACAGCCCCGTCCGCTTCGACGAGGGGCGCGTCCGGCTGACCGATGCCGGTGGCGATCCGCTGCTCGATATCGGCGGGCTCGACGACTACACCATCGTGCAGATCGTGCGGGCCGGCGATGTCACCGGCCTCTGGATCCGGCCCGACGCCGATGCGGCGTCCGGCGACGCGGCCGCGCCGATCGTGCCGGTCGCCCTCGACAGGGGTGACGTCGCCCTCGTCGACGAGGCCGGCCTGGCCTTCGCCTTCTCGACCACGCGCGACCAGCTGGTTCAGGTCACCTATCCCGATCGCCTCTCGCTGACGGATCTGGCGCGGCAATACTGGCCGTGGATCATCGGCGCGCTCTGGATCGTCGGCACGCTTGTCTTCGTCACCCTCCTGTCGCGCATCTACCGGCGTCGCCGGGCCGGCTGACCGCGATGGCGTTGAGCGCAACCGACGTCGCGATCGGCAACCGTCTCGTCCAGAAGCGGCTCATCACGCTGGCCCAGCTGGACGAGACGCGCACCCGCGCCGAAGCCTGGAATGTCAGCCTGATCGACGTTCTGTTGACGCGCACCTGGGCGCGGCCGCTCGAACTCTACCGGACCGTCGCCGAGCATTTCGATCTGCCCTTCGTGAACCTGATCGACGAGCCGCCGGACGATGCGCTGCTCGATCCGGCCGACCATGACGACTGCGCTCGCAACCTCGTTCTGCCGTGGCGCCGCGTGAACGGCCGGCTGCAGATCGCGACGGCCCGGCCGGGTCCGGAGGTCATTCTCTTCCTGCGCCGCAAGTTCGGACCGGCCTTCGACCTCGTCGTCACGTCGAAATTCGACATCGTCTGGTCGCTGCAGCGTGTGTTCCGTGAGGAGCTGTCCCACCAGGCGGTCTACGAGCTCGCCGAGATCGACCCGGAAATGTCGGCCCAGCGGGTCATCACGACCAATCAGATCGTCGGCGCCTATGGCCTGTTCACGCTGCTGGTCGTCGGCTTCTATCTCGCTCCGCTCGGCACGCTGATCGCCATCAACTGTCTCGTGACGCTGTTCTATCTCGGCAATTTCGCCTTCAAGGCCGGTCTCGTCTGGTATGGCGGCTTCGGCCAGTCCCGGCGCCGCCGCACCATCGAGGTCGACGCGCGGCTGCTGCGCGAGGCCGACCTGCCGGTCTACACGATCCTGGTGCCGATGTTCCGGGAGCCCGAAGTGCTGCCGATCCTGGCCCACGCCCTGCGCAATCTCGACTATCCGCTGGCCAAGCTCGACATCAAGATCGTCCTGGAGGAGACCGACGACGAGACGATCGATGCGGCCAAGGCCCTGGGGCTGGAGGGCATCTTCGAGATCGTCCGGGTGCCCGCCTCGATGCCGCAGACCAAGCCGAAGGCCTGCAATTACGCGCTGAAATTCGCGCGCGGCGATCTCCTGGTCATCTTCGACGCCGAGGACAAGCCGGAGCCGGACCAGCTGCGCAAGGTCGTCGCCGCCTTCCGCCGGAGCGAGCCGAACACCGCCTGCATCCAGTGCCGCCTGAACTACTACAATGCGCAGGAAAACTGGCTGACGCGCATGTTCACGCTGGACTACGCGCTGTGGTTCGACCTGATGCTGCCGGGCCTGGAGCGTCTGGGTGTGCCGATCCCGCTCGGCGGCACCTCGAACCATTTCAAGATCGATGTCCTGCGCGAACTGCACGCCTGGGACCCGTTCAACGTCACCGAGGACGCCGATCTCGGCATCCGCATGACCCAGAAGGGCTACCGGGTCCGGGTGATCGATTCCACCACCTTCGAGGAAGCCAACTGCAACACCGGCAACTGGATCCGGCAGCGTTCGCGCTGGATCAAGGGCTACATGCAGACCTTCCTCGTCCACACCCGCCGGCCGCTGCATCTCGTCCGCAGCATTGGCCCGCTCGGCGTGGCGGGCTTCGTCTTCTTCATCGGCGGCACCATGTTGTCGGGGCTGCTCAACCCGATCTTCTGGCTGATCTTCGCCGGCTGGCTCCTGACCGAGACCACCGGCTTCGACGCGCTGTTTCCGCAGACGATCCTGTATTTCGCCCTGCTGAACCTCCTCGCCGGCAATGGCCTGTTCATCTACCTGACGATGATCGCGCCCTTCCGCCGCGGCTGGCTCGAACTCGCGCCCTACGGCATCACCGTCGTCTGGTACTGGGTGCTGACCTCGATCGCCGCCTACAAGGGATTGTGGCAGCTCATCGTCAATCCGTTCTACTGGGAGAAGACCCAGCACGGCATTTCCAAGTTCACCGCCAACGAGCTGGAACAGGCCAAGAGCGCCGACGGGGAGAAGCCCGAAGCGGCGACGGCGGTGGCGGCATGATCGCCGCCCTGCGCCTCCTCGCCATCTGGGCCGTCTTCTTCCTGGTCTGCCTCGCCGCGCTGCTGTGGACCGCCGCCCATGGCTATGTCTCGTCCGGCGTGCTGGCCTCCTCGGGGCAGGCGATCCTCGCCGCCGAGGGGCGCGACAGCTTCGGCGCGGTCGCCACGGCCTATCCGCCGCTGCCCTATCTCCTGTCGCTGGGCACCGCGCTCGTCGGCGATCCGTCGCAACTGCCGGCCCTGACGGCCGCCGCGCTGGCCGGTGGCCTGTTCGCGGTCGTCGTCGCGTCGAGCCTCGGCAGCGCCGGCATCGGGCGAGCAACCACCGCGATCATCACCCTGCTTCTGGTCGCCAACCCGCTGTTCCTGCGGGCACTGGCCGACGGGCCGGGCCTGGTGCTGCTCGTGACCTCCGTCTTCATGTTCGCCGCCGGCTTCATCGGCCTGCGGGCGGACGGGACCGCCTCGAACGTGATGACGCTGGCCTTCGCGCTGGCGCTGATGGCCTTCTCGCACCCCTATGGCATCGCGCTCGCGCTGGCCGCCCTGCCGCTCCTGGCGCTGGCCTCCGCACCGCATCTCATCGAGCGCACGCCGGGCAGCCTCTATCTGTCGCTGCTCTTCCCGCTCGGCTTCGCTTTCCTCGCTTTCGCCTATGTCGGACAGGTCTTCGCCGACGCGCCCTGGGCGTTTCTCGGCACGCTGGCCGCGCCCTTCGACGTCTATGCGCTGCCGCAGACACCGGGCCAGGCGGCCCTGCGCATGATCGGCGGTCTGGTGGTGTGCGCCCCGGTCCTGATCTTCGCCACCGTGCGGGCCGGCCGCAATCCGGCGCTGTTCGTGCCGATGATCGCGCTTTTGAGCCTGCCGATCCTCGGATTTGCCCTGTCGGGCCTCCTGGGCGCCCGCTTCGATCCGACGGTGGCGCTGGCGCCGGTCCTCGGGCTTGCCGCCGCCTTCACCATCTTTGCCTCGGGCAACAGCCGGCGCATGATGCGCACCAGCCTGTTTCTCGCCGCCGGCCTCGTCGGCAGCGTCTTCTGGCTGGCCGACAATCCGACCGCCGACACCGCCGCGTGGCGCGATGCCGCACTCGGGCGGTCCGAGGCCGCGCCGACCCCGCTGGGGCAGCTCGCCGGCTTCCTCGCCTCCCGGTCGGAGATCCTCGTCGACGCCAATGCCTATCCCGAGCTGGTGGCGCTGCGCGGCACCGGTGCCGGCCTTGTCGTGCCGGGCTCGACGCGCTTCGAACTCGATCTCCTGGCGGCCCGGCTGCAGACGCGTTTCGTCGCGGTCCGCGACCCGGCGGCCGACATCGTGGTGCGCGATCGCATCAACCAGGCGTTTCCGCGACTCTTCCGCAACGGTGCCCGCGATTATGGGCTCGTTTACCATTTCGAGGGATGGCGGGTGTATGAAAGACTGGTCCGCGATGCACGCCGGCCGGAACCGGAGCCGCAGCCTGCCGGATGAGACAGGGGCGGTCGCGGCGGCCCGCACCGCGCCCGCGCTGTAGCGGGGACGGGACGGGCCGGGCGCGTTCAAGGGGGAAGTGATGCGCATACTGGTGGTCGACGATTCCGAGGATGCCCGGGACATCATGGCCGTCACCCTGTCCTCCGGCGGCTACGAGGATCTGACCTTCGTCACCTCCGGGCAGGAGGGGCTGGATCGTCTGGCGCAGGGCGGCAGCGGGTCGGATGGCGCCTTCGACCTCGTGCTGCTCGACGTGATGATGCCGGGCATGGACGGCATCGAGGTCTGCGCGCGGATCCGCGCCGATGCCCGGCACCAGGATCTGCCGATCCTGATGGTCAGCTCCCTCAGCGATTCCGACTCCCTCTCCCAGGCCTTCATCGCCGGCGCCAACGACTATGTCACCAAGCCGATCCATCGGCTCGAGCTCCTGGCGCGGGTGCGCAGCATCGCCCGCCTGCGCGGCGAGCGCGATCTGCGCCAGGCCCGCGAGGCCGAGCTTCTGGAAACCGGGCGCAAGCCGGAAGCCGGCAGTGCCGCCGGCAACATGACCCTCGTCGATCCGCTGACCGGTCTTCTCGGCTGGGAAACCTTCGAGGCGCTGGTCCAGCGAGCCCCCGCCGCCGACGCGCCCCGCTTCGGGGCGCTGGCCTGGCAGATCGACGATCTGGACCGGCTGCGCGTTCGCGATGGCGATCAGGCGGCGCGCGATCTGATCAAGAGTACCGCACGCGTCCTGCAGGCGCTGCCGGCCCGCATCGGCGATCATCTGGCGCATTACGACGACGGTATCTTCGTCGCCTTTGCAAGGAACTGCACCGAGGCCGATCTGGCGGAGCTCGCCGCGCGCGCGCGCTCCGGCGTCGCCGGCACCGGCACGACGCTCAGCGTCGGAACGGTCATTTCCGACGGGCGCGAGCGGACCCCGCGCGACGTGGTCGCGGACGCGATCGCCGCGGCCGAGCGCGCCGCCGAGGATGGCGGCGACCGCGTCGTCACCCGCACCGCGCTGCTCGTCCCATGATCGGCGCGGTCGCCCTGCGGGCGCTGCTCGCCGCCGCGGTTGTTGGAGCCGGTACGGCCGCGGCGCATGCCGGCGCCTGGACCCAGGCGAAGGGCCACGGTCAAATCATCGTCTCGGGCACCTATACGGATTCGCCCAAGGGCTTCGACGACGATGGCAACGCCGTCGATATTCCCGACTATCGCAAGTTCGAGCTGAACACGCTGATCGAATACGGCATCACCGACGCGGTGACGGCGATCCTGCAGCCGCAGATCCAGTCGGTCGATATCGGCCAGCCCACCGACGCCTCGCGCTTCGGGCTCGGCTATTCCGAGCTGGGCGGCCGCGTCAGGCTGTGGTCCGACGATGTCTCGGTATTGTCGGGACAGGTTGTCGCCCGCATTCCCGGCACCTATGACGACGACGATCCGGCCTCCATCGGCAACACCGATCCCGAGCTCGACATGCGGATGCTCTACGGCCGCTCCTTCGGCATCGGAAGCTGGTCGTCCTTCCTCGACGTCCAGCTCGGCTATCGCGCCCGCTTCGGCGACCCGCCGAGCGAGTTCAAGGCCGACGTGACCTTCGGCACCCGCCCGGCCGACGATCTCCTGCTTCTGGTTCAGTCGTTCAATTCGATCGGCGACGGCAGCGAGAAATCGTTCTTCGTCAGCGGCAGCGAACACAAGCTGCAGCTCAGCGGCGTCTGGGACGTCAATGAAAGCTGGTCGCTGCAGCTCGGCGGTGTGGCCACCATCGCCGGCGAGAACGCCCTGCGCGAACGCGGCCTCGTCGCCGCTGTCTGGCACCGGTTCTGAGCCGTCCGGCGGCTCAGCAGCCGCCGCGCCAGTGGCAGAACAGCACGCCTTCGGTGAGTTTCCCCTGCACCGTGAAATCGGTGTCGGCCCGCCCGCCGGCGTCGGGATCGGTGAACCACCGCCAGACCCAGGCGCCTTCGACGACGGCCGGGTCGAACTGGCAATGCCATTCGGCGATCACTGTCGCCTGCAATACGTCGTCGGGCGCCGCGTCGCGTTCCTCGGCGCTCTCCCAGGGCTTGGCCGCTGCGCCCACGGCCGACCGCAATCCATACTCCGCCACCCAGACCTTCCGCCCGCTCTTTCGTGACACGGCCGCGATACGCCGAAGCTGGTCGGCCATGGCTGCGGCCCAGTCCTGACGTGCGTCGTCGGCGCCGAGCGGCGGATAGAGGCTGACGCCGATCCGGTCGAGCTGCGCCCAGAACGGCACCGTCTCGGCCTCGTCGGCATTGTGGGCGACATAGACGAGCGTGCCGGGGAAGATCGCCCTGATCTCCGCAATCAGCCCTGGCCATTCCGGCCGGCCGGTGGATTGCACCAGCTCGGTGCCGACGGCGAGGGAGGTGGCGCCCGCATCCGCCGCCACCTGGGCAATGTCGATCAGCGCCGTGCGGTAATGGCCGAACCAGGTGGTCCACGCCGCATCGTCGGGCATCGATATGGCGCCGGCCCATGTCTCAGGCACCCACACATGCGGCTTGACGAAGGCGTCGAGCCCCGCCGCCTGCGCCGCCGCGATCGCCACGCGAAGCTCGTCGAGGCTCATGTCGGACCCGAGCCCGATCTGCGGATCGTCAGGCCCCGGCTGCCAGAGGAACGGCACGATCGCCACGTTGTTGGCGCCGAGCTTCGCCAGCCGGGAAAGGCTCTCGCGGCTGGCCGGCGACCCGAAGGGCGCATTCTCGGTGCGGATCAGATTGACGCCGTTGGTCTGCAAGCGCGGCTCCCCGGAACAGGCCGGCGCTGAAACAGCGGCCCCTGTCGTCATCGTCAGCGCGATCCCTGCCGCGAGCAGGCGGCATCCCCAGGCGCCGGCCGGAGCCAGCCAGCCTGTCGCGCACCGCGCCGGGCGCCTGCCGATACCCTCCGCGCAGCGGCGTCCCGCATCTGTCGTCGCTCGCAAGCCCAAACCGGCACCACTCCCTCGATCGCAGCCCGCCGATGTGCGGCGACCGCGTCCCGATCATTATGCCCGCCGAACCCTCCGCCGGACCAGCGCCGATACCGCTGATCGCGCGATCGTGTGGCGCGATGCCGGGACGCGGAGGCGTGCCGGTCTTCCCGCCCACTAGCCAAACGGAGGCGATTTATCAGACGCCTGGGTACGGCATGCCGCGCGCCGGGCTTGAGCCTATGCGACCGGGCGAGGACGCTTGGCCGGTATCAGGACGGAGGGGCGAAAGCATGCAGGACGAGCGGTGGCGCGACGACGAGCGCGACGTGGAACCCCGCCAGGCCACGCCGGCGGCCCTGTCGCTCTATCGCGCCTTTGAGCGCCCGGCCCAGATCGTCCTCGTGGTGTGCCAGATGCTCCTGGGGCTGGGCCTTGCCATCGCGCTGATCCTCAAGCTCTACATGCTGCTGTTCACCGACAGCGTCTGCGTCGTGGATGCCGCGAGCCTCGGCAACATGATCCGCTGCACGCCGGCGCTGGCGCTGCTGGGGCAGACGCTGATGCTGGTCGCCGCCTTCCGCGTCGCCGCCCTGTTGTTCTCGCGGCGTCTCGACGGGCTGTTCGAGGCGCTCGCGCTGGGCGTTGCGGGCGCCCTGATCCGCATCGTCTCGACCCTGCCGTCGGACGGGCCGGTCTGGCAGCAGACGCTGATGATCGCCGCTCTCGTCGCGGTCGGCGGCGCGCTGGTGCTCGGCCTGCGCCTCGGCGGCCTGTCGCAGCGTGACCCTGGCGACCGCCAGTAAGCGCGAAAGTGCAAAAAAAAGATCACAGGATACGCCAGCGCACTTCCGGTGATCGGTCTTTCGGCCGGCTCGGTCAGGCTTGGCATTCGGGCGGCCCGTCTCAGGAGCGGCGTGGTGCGGACCGAAATCTATGGGAGGATAGCAGATGAAAACTACATGGATGTGCGGTTTATCGACACTCGCCCTGCTTGCCGCGGGCGCAACGCAGGCTGTGGCGCAGGATAGTTCCGACCCGGTCAAGATCGGCGTGCTGGTGACGCTGGAAGGGACCTACACCGTACCGGGCCAGGACGGCGTGCGCGGTCTGGAGGCGGCGCTGAAGGCGGCCGACTACCAGGCCGGTGGCCGCAAGATCGAGGTCATCACCCAGTCCACCGACACCACGCCGGACAGCGCCACCCGCGGCGCCCGCAAGCTGGTCGACCAGGACGGCGTCGACATCGTCATCGGGCCGTTGTCCGGCTCCGAAGGCATCGCGATCCGCGACTATTCCAAGACCCGGCCGGACGTCACCTTCATCAACGGCATCTCCGGCGCCATGGAGACCACCTACGTCACGCCGTCCGAGAACTTCTTCCGCTTCAACATCGACGGCGCGCAGTGGTCGGCGGGTCTCGGCGAATACGTCTTCAACGAGAAGGACTACAAATACGTCGCCACCATCGGCGAGGACTATTCCTTCATCTACACCCAGGTCTTCGGCTTCGTGACCGAGTTCTGCCGGGCCGGCGGCGAGATCACCGACCGGTTCTGGGTGCCGCTGGGCACCAAGGATTTCGGCTCGATCATCGCGGCGCTACCCGACGACGTGGACGCCATCTATCTGGGCCTGGGCGGCGGCGACGCCGTCAACTTTCTCAACCAGTATCAGCAGGCCGGCGGCCAGGCGAACCTCATCGGCGGCTCGATCATGGTCGACGGATCGGTGCTGTCGTCGGAAGGCAGTGCCAAGCAGGCCCTGATCGGGGTGCCGTCCTCCGGCCCGCAGGCCGACACCTGGGACGATCCGCGCTGGCAGGAATGGGTGAAGCTCTATCAGGACAGCTTCCCCGAGAGCGATCGCTTCCCCACCCCGTCGCTGTTCGCGACCGGCTACTACAACGCGACCAGCGCGGCGCTGCAGTGCCTGAGCACGGTGGAGGGCGACCTCTCCGACGGCCAGACGAAGTTCCGCGACTGCCTGTCGAACCTCAAGCTCGAGGCGCCGAACGGCGACATCACCCTCGACGAGAACCGCCAGGCGATCGGCGCGAACTTCGTGACCGAAGTGGTGGAACTCGACGACGGCACGCTGGCCAACAAGATGGTCCGCAAGGTCGACGACGTGAACCAGACGCTGGGCATCGAGAAGGCCGCGTTCGATGCCATCGGCCTGCCGAGCCGCGACGTTCCGGCCTGTCAGAAGTCCTACTGACGCGAGAGCCAGCGGCCCGGGTGCGCGTGCGCCCGGGCCGCCGTCTTCCCGACATATCGCATCGGCCGGGGCAATGACGCTCATCACCTATCCTACGCGCGTGCACTTTGCCGACGCCGTTCTCGCCGAGGCGCTGCATTCGGAGATCGAGAGCATGGCGCTGCTCGCACCGCTGCTGATCGTCCCCGACGCGCCCGGCGCCGCCGAGAGCCGCGAGGTCATCCTGTCCGGCCTGCCGGTCGCAACCGACATCCTGTCCTTCGATCTCGCCGAAACGGCCGATCTGTCGACCGCCGCAGTGGCCCTGTGCGAGCAGTTCGCCGGCCAGCGCGTCGACACCATCATCGCCTTCGGGGCCGCGCGGGCGATCGAGCTCGGCCGCAAGGCCCGCAAGATGCTGTCGCAATTCGGGCCACGGCCCAAGCTCTACGCCGTGCCGGGCATCGACGGTCTGCCCGACCCCTGCCGACGCAATGTCGAAAGCTGGCGCAGCGGCCTGCCCGACGTCCTGATCTGCGATCCGACGCTGATCCTGTCGGCCGGTCCCGAGGACAATCTGCGCTCAGCCCTGCGCAGCCTCGTGCGCAGCCTCGAATCCTATCTGGCCTCCACCTACAATCCGACCGCTGACGGCATGGCGCTCGACGCCTTCAGCCGCAGCGTCGCCAATCTGCCGCGGCTCGCGGCGGCCCCCGACGTCACGGTCAGCCGCGAGCTGATGGCCGCTGGCCTCAATGCCGCGCTGAGCCAGCAGAAGGGGCTGGGCCCGGCCCAGATGCTGGCGGTGGTGCTCGCCGCCCAGCATTCCGGCCTCGACGCGCTGGCCGCCGCACGGTTGCTCCTGCCAGGTGCCTTGGCGGCGATGGAGGCCGAAGTCGAGCGCACCGATCTTTTGGGCCGGATGATCGGTGCCGGCGAGGATCGGGGCGCGGGCGCCGCGACGGAGCGGCTGTCGGCCTATCTCGGCGCGATCCCCAGCCTTGCGCCGCGCCTGTCGGATCTCGGCCTGACGCCGGACGATCTCGATGAGGCGGTGTCCGAGGCCGAGCGCGCCGACATCCTGCCGAAAGGCGCCGCCCGCACGGTGCTGGAGGGGGTCTGGTGAAGCCGCTGCTGATCGGCGGGGAATGGGTCACGACCTCCCACGCCTTGCCCAATGTGAACCCGTCCGACGTTTCCGACATCGTCGATGTCCATGCCCAGGCCGGCCGGTCCGAGGCGGAGGCCGCCATTGCCGCGGCGACCGCCGCCGCACCCGCCTGGGGCCGCTCCGATCCCCAGACCCGGTCCGACATCCTGCACCGGGCCGGCGAGGAGGCGCTGCGCCGGGCCGACGAGCTCGGCCGCCTGCTGGCCCGCGAAGAGGGCAAGGTCCTGCGCGATGCCATTGCCGAAGTCGCCCGGGCCGGTCGCATCCTGCGCTATTTCGCCGGCGAGCCGCTGCGCACCGGCGGCCAGTTCCTGCCGTCGGTCCGTCCCGGCGTGACGATCGAGATCACCCGCGAGCCGGTGGGCGTCGTCGGCATCATCACGCCGTGGAACTTCCCGATGGCGATCCCGGCCTGGAAGATCGCGCCGGCGCTCGCCTGGGGCAACACGGTGGTGTTCAAGCCCGCCGAGCTGGCGCCCGGCTGCGCCTGGGCGCTGGCCGATATCCTGCAGCGCGCCGGATTGCCGGCCGGCGTCCTGAATCTCTTGACCGGTCCCGGCTCCGTCGTCGGGCAGACGATGCTGGACGACGCCCGCGTCGATGCGATCAGCTTCACCGGTTCGCAGGCGACCGGCGCGCGGGTCATGGCCGCCAGCGCGCCGTTGCAGCGCAAGGTGCAGCTGGAAATGGGCGGCAAGAACCCGCTCGTCGTCCTCGACGACGCCGATCTCGACAGGGCCGTCGCGGCGGCGGTGGACGGCGCCTATTTCTCCACCGGGCAGCGCTGTACCGCCTCCTCGCGGCTGATCGTGACCGAGCGCATCCACGACCGTTTCGTCAGCGCGGTCGCCGAGCGCCTTGCAGGGCTGTGCACCGGCCATGCGCTGGAGGAAGGCACCGACATCGGTCCGGTCGTCGACGCAGCGCAGCTTCGCATCGACGAGGCGGCCATCGCCCGCGCCCGCGCCCAGGGCGGCAGCCTGCGGGTCGGGGGAGATCGGGTGACGCAGGCGACGGAGGGCTTCTTCCTGTCGCCGGCCCTGATCACCGAAACGACCAGCGACATGGCCATCAATCGTGAGGAGGTGTTCGGTCCCGTCGCCTCCGTCATCCGGGTGCGCGACTATGACGAGGCGTTGGCGACCGCCAACGAGACCGATTTCGGACTGTGCGCCGGCATCTGTACCGAAAGCCTGAAATACGCCAGCGATTTCAAGCGCAACGCGCGCGCCGGAATGGTCATGGTCAATCTGCCGACGGCCGGCGTCGACTATCACGTGCCGTTCGGCGGAACGCGCGCCTCGAGCTTCGGGCCGCGCGAGCAGGGGGCCTTCGCAGCGGAATTCTACAGCACCGTGAAGACGGCCTACACCGCCTCTTAGGCACGTTTGAAGCACTCGCGACCGGCGTGCGCTGTATACCGCAAAGTCTGTTTCTTTGTTCTTCGAACTTGTCTGGCCGCACGGAACATGGCCCGATAATTGGCCGGTCGAAGCGGAGGGAGAAGCCGCGCGGCCGTCGTTGATCGGGAGGATCACGAAATGAGCCATGCTATCGCGGTGTGTCACGGCGCCTTCGGCCGTGCCGCGCTGTACGAGCTTGATCGCACCATCACCACCCATGCCCATCGCGAGGGGCATCTGGTGTTCTACGTGGGTGGCGATGCTGCCAGCCTGATGGTGCACAATGCGCGCAGCGACCTGACACCCGGCCATGCCGTCGCGGTCAGCCCGTGGGAGCCGCACTCCTTCCACGTGCCGGAAGGCCGGATCAACATCTGCCTCGTCCTCTACATCAAGCCGATGTGGTTCCTGGAAAACAGCGACATGGCGGAGTTCTCGCTGTCCTTCGGCCGGTCGCGGCTGACCCTCAACCAGAGGCAGCGCGAATTGCTGACCCGGATCACCGTCCTGTTGATGGGCAACGAGAACGCCATGGCGTTCGACGAATTGCTATTCACCCTGACGCAGGAGTGTTTCAGCCTGTCCTGGGACCAGCGCCACGGCCGGCGCCCCTCGGCCCTGCGCCGGTTCTCCGACTTTCGCGTCCGCCGCTCGCTGCGGCTGATCCAGGAAAAGGTCGGCGAGGAGATGCCGATCGACGAGGTCGCCCGCTCCGTCGGCCTGTCTCGCCCGCATTTCTTCAAGCTGTTCAAGCAGTTCATGGGCGTGACGCCGAATGTCTACATCAACACGCTGCGCTCCGAAAACGCCATTTCGGACCTTCTGAGCACCCCCAAATCGGTGACCGACATCGCCTTCGATCTCGGCTTTTCCAGCCAGGCGAGCTTCACCCGGTTCTTTTCCTCCAATGTCGGCATCGCGCCGAGCGAATACCGCCGGGTGGCGCATGTGACGTCGGGCGCTTTTCCGATGATGGGGGACCGCACCAGACTATCGGGTATGCCGCCGAGCCCCCGCCCGAACTAGCATCTGTCCCTTGAGAGCCATTGGCTCGGGGGAGATGAGCCGTGATCTTTGTGACGCGACCTGAGGTGTGCCAGGCACGGACCGGCCGGAGGGCCGGCACGTGAGGGTCTTTGCGACCCGGCATCCGATCTGGACCGCGATCCTGGCGATCGTGGCGGTCGTCCTGCTGTGGGCGATCTTCGCCGTCTGGCCCGAGGGCCTCGAAGACGTCATCGGTCGCAAGAAGATCTTCCTCAATGCGCTGTTCAACGGCGTCACCCTCGGCGGGCTCTACTTCCTCGTCGCGTCGGGCTTCACCCTGATCTTCGGCCTGATGCGCAACGTCAACCTCGCCCATGGCTCGCTCTACCTGATCGGCGGCTATGTCGGCTTCTACACCGCCGACATCACCGGCTGGTGGCTCTTGGCGTTTCCGGTGGCCTTCATCATCGTCGGGCTGATCGGCGTCCTGATGCAGATCTTCGTCTTTCGCCGGATGGAGGGCGAGGACCTGCGCCAGACCCTCGTGACCATCGGCATTTCGATCGTGCTGGCCGACCTGATGCTGTGGAGCTTCGGCGGCGATTTCTACAACATCACCCCGCCGCAATGGCTCTCCGGGCCGCTCGATACCTTCTTCACCACCGGCTACGACCGGCGCGGCGAGCTGATCTTCCTGCGCTATCCGTCCGTGCGCATCGTCATCTTCCTCGCCGCCGTGGTCGTCGGATTGGCCATGTGGCTGATGCTCAACCGGACCCGGATCGGCATGCTGGTGCGCGCCGGCGTCGACGATCGTGACATGCTGTCGGCGACCGGCGTGCGCATCCAGCTCGTCTTCGCCTGTGTCTTTGCCTTCGGGGCCGGCTTGGCCGGGGTCGCGGGGGTGGTGGGCGGTACCTTCCAGTCGGTCGCGCCGGGCGAGGACACGCGGTTCCTGCTCGCCTCCCTCGTCGTCGTCATCGTCGGCGGCATGGGCTCGATCCCCGGCGCCGCCCTCGGGGCCCTGCTGATCGGCATGGCCGAGCAGTTCGGCTCGGTCTATTTCCCGACCTACGCCGTGGTGCTGACCTTCCTGATCATGGTCGTGGTGCTGGCCTTCCGGCCCTACGGCCTCCTGGGGCGCGCCTAGATGGTGGCGATCGACAGGCCCTCCGTCACGGCGCGGCCCTCGGGCCTCGAGCGGGTGCCCGCGGCCTACTGGGTGGTCGGGCTGCTGCTGCTGGTGATGCCGGCCTTCGCCTCGGGCTTCTTCCTGTTCCAGATCATGGGCTGGGCCTTCGTCCTCGGCCTGATCGCCCTGAGCCTGATGTTCCTTGCCGGCTATGGCGGCATGGTCAGCCTGGCGCAGATGTCCTTCGCCGGACTGGCCGGCTACCTCGTCGCGATCTTCGGCGTGAGCGGCGTCAGCGCGGTCTCGCAGGGCTGGCCGTGGTGGGTGGTGATCCCGCTGGCGCTGGCGATCACCATGCTGTTCTCCACCGCCGTCGGCTGGCTCGCCGTGCGGACCGAGGGCATCTACACGATCATGATCACCCTCGCCATCGCGGCGGCGTTCTTCTACTTCACCCGCCAGAACTACGACGTCTTCAACGGCTTCTCGGGTTTCAACTCGGTGCTGCCGCCGCAGCTGTTCGGGGTGAACTGGCGCGAGTCGGTGCCGTTCTACTATCTGTCGCTGTTCTGGGCGGCCGTGGGCTATTTCGCCGTCCTCTACATCAGCCGCGCGCCCTTCGGCCTGGCGCTGCAGGGCGTGCGGGACAATCCGCGGCGGATGGCGGCGCTCGGCTACAACGTCACCGCGCACCGGGTCGCGGCCTATGCCTTTGCCGGGCTGATCGCCGGCGTCGGCGGCATCCTGCTGACCTGGCAGAGCCAGCAGATATCGCCCGGCACGGTCGGCATCCAGCCGGCCATCGATATCCTCGTCATCGCGGTCGTCGGCGGGTTGCGCCATCCGATCGGAGCCTTCATCGGCGCGCTGATCTACGTGCTTCTGAAGACCTTCTCTACCGACGTCCTGATCTCGCTCGGCCTCTCCGGCGAGCGCTTCCAGCTCCTGGTCGGTATCGGCTTCCTGGTCGTCGTGTTCTTCTCGCCCGACGGCTTTCTCGGCATGTGGGACAAGTTCCGCGAGAGCCGCAATCGGGATCCGCTGACCGGCACCGACCGGAGGCAGGCGCCATGAGCGCCGCCGCACCCTCGCGCGGCGCCAGCGCCGACTACGCCCTCGAACTGCGCGGCGTCTCGAAACGCTTCGGCGCGCTGGAGGCGCTGGGCGGCATCGACCTGAAGGTGCGCCCCGGCGAGCGCCACGCGGTGCTCGGCTCGAACGGCGCCGGCAAGACCACCCTGTTCAACTGCATCACCGGCGATTTTCCGCCGACCACCGGCGCGATCCGCTTCTTCGGCGAGGACGTGACCGAGTTTCCCGCCCAGGAGCGGATCCGGCGCGGCCTGCGGCGCACCTATCAGATCTCGCTGCTGTTCAGCGGGTTGAGTGTCCGCGACAATGTCTATCTGGCCTGCCGCGGCGTCTCGCGCGGCCGGTTCTCGTTTCGCCGGCCGGGCAATCGCGACGCGCTGGTGGCCACCGCCGAGGATCTCGTGCGCACCGTCAATCTGGGCGACGTGATGGGCCAGACGGTGGCCGATCTCAGCTACGGCCAGCAGCGCCAGCTGGAGATCGCCATGGCGCTGTCGGGGGCGCCGCGCTTCATCCTGTTCGACGAGCCCGCCGCCGGCCTGTCGCCGACCGAGCGGCGCGAACTGATCGGCATCCTGACCGGCCTGCCGGGCCATGTCGGCTTCATCATCATCGAGCACGACATGGACGTCGCCCTCAGGGTCAGCGAGCGGGTCACGATGATGCACAACGGTCGTGTCTTCAAGGAAGGCAAGCCGGCCGAGATCGAGGACGATCCCGAGGTCCAGGCGCTGTATCTCGGAGGCGGGCATGGCTGAGGGCACGCCCATTCTCGAGGTCCGCGACCTCAACGTCTATTACGGCCACAGCCACGCGCTGCAGGGCGTGAACCTGCGCATCGGCGGCGGCATCCTGTCGGTCGTCGGCCGCAACGGCATGGGCAAGACGACCCTGTGCAAGGCGATCATGGGCCTGGTGCCGGTGCGCGCCGGGTCGATCGCGCTGGGCGGGCAGGCCATTGCCGGCCGCACCCCGGCCGAGATCGCCCGCATGGGCGTCGGCTACGTGCCGCAGGGGCGCCGCCTGTGGCGCTCGCTGACGGTCGACGAACATCTGCAGCTCGTCGCGACGAAGGGCGGCGCCTGGACGCCCGAGCGCATCTATTCGGTGTTTCCGCGCCTGGCCGAGCGCCGCAGCAATGGTGGCGGGCAATTGTCCGGCGGCGAACAGCAGATGCTGGCCATCGGCCGGGCGCTGCTGCTCAACCCGCGTCTTCTGGTCATGGACGAACCGACCGAGGGCCTTGCCCCGGTGATCGTCAACCAGGTCGCCGAAATGCTGGTGCGTCTGGGCCAGGAAGGCGACATCGACGTCCTGGTGATCGAGCAGAATATCGGCGTCGCCTGTTCCGTCGCCGACCGCGTCGCGATCATGATCAATGGCAAGGTCGACCGGGTGATGGAGGCGAGCGTTCTCGCCGCCGACCGCGACCTGCAGCAGGCGCTTCTCGGCGTCGGCCGCCACGCCCATGACGAGACGCCGGGGCCCGATGCGCCGCGCCGCGAGGCCGCGACGCCGGCCGAGAGCGGCCCGGTCCGCATCTACCTGTCCAATCCGAAGCTCCCGACCCGCTGGTCGGCGAACGTGCCGGTCCACGTCATCGAGCGCGCCGCGCGCACCGTCACGACGCCGGCCGAGACCCCGGCCACGGCAGGCCGCCCGATGGCGCCCGCGGCGACGCGGGGCGGCACCGTCTATGTCTGCGGAACGCTCGACACCAAGGGCGCCGAGTTGCGCTACATGCGCGACATCGTCAAGGCCGCCGGCCTGCGCGTCGCCATGGTCGACCTCTCGACCAGCGGCAAGCCGTCGGGCGCCGATACGCCGCCCAATGTCGTGGCGGGCCATCATCCGCGCGGCGCGGCGGGCGTCTTCACCGGCGACCGCGGCAGTGCGGTGGCCGGCATGACCCTCGCCTTCGAGCGCTGGATGCGGGCCCAGACCGATGTCGCGGGGCTGCTGGCGGCCGGCGGATCGGGTGGCACGGCCCTGGTGGCGCCGGCCTTCCGCAGCCTTCCCGTCGGCGTGCCCAAGCTCGTCGTCTCGACCGTCGCATCCGGCAACACCGCGCAATATGTCGGCGCCTCCGACATCACCCTGATGCCGTCCGTCGCCGACGTGCAGGGGCTCAACACGATCACCCGGCAGGTCCTGGCCAATGCCGCCAACGCCGTCGCCGGCATGGTGAAGGCGCGGGCGAGCGCGGCCCCGGCAGCCGACCGCCCGACGGTGGGCCTGACCATGTTCGGGGTCACCACGACCTGCGTCCAGGCCGTCGTGAAGGAACTGGAGGCCGATTATGACTGCCTCGTCTTCCACGCCACCGGCACCGGCGGGCGGGCGATGGAAAAGCTCGTGGCGAGCGGCATGCTGGGCGCGGTCCTCGACCTGACCACCACCGAGATCTGCGACATGGTCGCCGGCGGCGTCTTCGCGGCCGACGAGACCCGGTTCGACGCGATGATCGCCAGCGGGCAGCCCTATATCGGCGCCTGCGGCGCCCTCGACATGGTCAATTTCAACGCCCCCGAGACGGTGCCCGAGCGCTATCGCGACCGGCTGTTCTACGAGCACAATCCGCAGATCACCCTGATGCGGACGACACCGGCGGAAAACGCCGAGATGGGCCGCTTCATCGGCGAGAAGCTCAACCGCATGAACGGTCCGGTGCGGTTCTACCTGCCCGAGGGCGGCGTCTCGGCGCTCGATGCGCCGGGCCAGCCCTTCTGGGACCCGGCCGCCGACCGCGCGCTGTTCGCCGCGCTGGAAGAGACGGTGCGCCAGACCGCGTCCCGCAAGCTCGTTCGCGTCCCCCACAACATCAACGACCCGGCCTTCGCGGCGGAGATCCTGCGCAGCTTCCGCAGCCTGCATTCGCGCCCGCAAAGCCCGTCGAAACTGTCCCGGAGAGCCTGACCATGCACGACCGCCAGACCCTGATGACGAGATTTCGCGCCATGCGCGACGCGGGCGAGCCCATCGTCGGCGGCGGTGCCGGCACCGGGCTGTCGGCCAAATGCGAGGAAGCCGGCGGCATCGACCTCATCGTCATTTACAATTCCGGCCGGTTCCGCATGGCCGGGCGCGGCTCGCTGGCCGGCCTGATGCCCTATGGCGACGCCAATGCCATCGTCATGGAAATGGGCAACGAGGTCCTGCCGGTGGTCAAGCGCACGCCGGTGCTGGCCGGGGTCTGCGCCACCGACCCGTTCCGGATGATGGACCGCTTCCTCGACGAGGTGAAGGCGGCGGGCTTCTCCGGCGTCCAGAACTTTCCGACGGTGGGCCTGATCGACGGCAGCTTCCGCGCCAATCTCGAAGAGACCGGCATGTCCTACGCGCTGGAGGTCGAGATGATCCGCCTCGCCAACGCGCGGGACATGCTGACCACCCCTTACGTGTTCTGCGAGGACGATGCCCGCGCCATGGCGGGGGCCGGCGCCGACATCATCGTCGTGCATCTGGGTCTGACCACCGGCGGTGCGATCGGCGCGGAAACCGGCGTGGCGCTGCAGGACGCTCCGGCGGTGACCGACCGGCTGGCGAAGGCCGCGCTGGAGGTCAATCCGGACGTGCTGGTCCTCGTCCATGGCGGCCCGGTCGCCCAGCCCGAGGACGCCGAATACGTCCTCGCCAACACCACCAATTGCCACGGCTTCTACGGCGCCTCCTCGATGGAGCGGCTGCCGACGGAAATCGCGCTCACCGAGCAGACGCGACGGTTCAAGATGATCGGCCGCAAGGCCGAAGCGGGGAGGGATCAGTAATGACCGGCGAACTCATCGGACAACTCATCCTGTGGCTGATCCTGGCCGTCATCGTCGTGTTCATCCTCTACTGGGTGATGAACTGGCTCTACCGGCGGTCGACCAAGGAAATCGCCTTCGTGCGGACCGGTTTCCTCGGCGAGAAGGTGGTCATCGACGGCGGCGCCTTCGTCTGGCCGATCGTCCACGACATCACCCCCGTCAACATGAACTCGATGGACCTCAACATCACGCGCGAGCGTGAGCGGGCCCTGATCACCAAGGACCGGATGCGGATCGACGTGGAGGCGTCCTTCTATGTCCGCGTCGCCCAGACCAGGGAGGGCGTGACGCTGGCCGCCTCGACGCTCGGCCGGCGCACGCTGGAGCCCGAACGCATCCACCAGCTTCTGGAGGGCAAGTTCGTCTCGGCGCTGCGCACCGTCGCCGCGGAGATGACGATCGAGGAACTGCACGAGCATCGCGGCGACTATGTGCGCCGGGTCATCGCCACCGCGCAGGAGGGGCTCGACAAGAACGGGCTCGAACTGGAAAGCGTCGCGATCCTCGACATCGACCAGACCGAGATCGAGTTCTTCAATCCCTCGAACCGCTTCGACGCCGAGGGCCTGACGAGCGTCATCGAGGCGATCGAGAGCCGCCGCAAGATGCGCAACGACATCGAGCAGGAAACCTCCCTCCTGATCCGCGCCCGCAACCTGGAGGCCGAGAAGCAGTCGCTGGGGATCGAGCGCGACAGCGAGAACGCCCGGCTGGAGCAGGAGCGCGAGATCGAGTTCCGCCGCGCCCAGCAGCGCGCCGACCTGGCCCGCGAACGCTCCGAGCGCGAGAAGGAGGGCGAGGAGGCCACCCTCCTGAACCGCGAGGCCATCGAGAAGGCCCGCATCTCCAACGAGCGCAGCATCGCCGAGGCGCGCATCGCGTCGGAACAGACCATCCGCCAGCACGAGATCGAGCGGGCCCGCATCATCGATGAAGCGGAGATCACGACGCGCGAGGCCATCGAAAAGGCCCGCATCCAGCAGGAGCGCGTCCTGTCGGAAACCCGCATCACCTCGACGCGCGACACCGACGCCGCCGAGATCGCGGCGCGCGAAGCCATCGAGAAGGCGCGGATCGCCCAGGAGCGCGAACTGACCCGCGCCCGCATCGAGAAGGACCAGGACACCCAGTCCAACGAGATCGCCCGCAAGCGCGCCGTGGACGAGGCCGAGATCAGCGCGAAGGAGAGCGTCGAGAAGGCCCGTATCGCCCAGGAGAATGAGGTCAGCGAGGCCCGCATCTCGCTGGAACGCGCGACGCGGGAACGCGAGATCGCCCGCAATCTGGCCATCGAGGAGGCCGAGATCGCCGCCCGCGAGGCGGCCGAGAAGCTGCGCATCATCCAGGAACGCGCCGTCAGTGCCGCCCGCATCGCCTCCGACCGCGAGACCCGCTCGCTGGAGATCGAGCGCAAGAAGGCACTGGAAGAGGCCGAGATCGCGTCGCAGCAGGCGACCGAGGCCGCGAAGATTGCCCGCGAGAAGACCCTTGCCGCCGAGCGGATCGCCTCCGAACAGGAGACCCGCGCGCTGGAGATTGCCCGCCGCCGCCTGCTCGACGCCGCCGAGATCGAGGCCGCCGAGGCCACGGCCAAGGAGCGTATCGGACAGGAGGAGCGGGTTCGCAGTCTCGAAATCGCCCGCAACCGCGCCATCGACGAGGCCGAGATCGCCTCGCGCGAGGCGGTGGACAAGGCCCGGATCGCCACCGAGGCCCGCACTTCGGTCGAGCGGATCGAGAGCGAGGAGCGCACCAAGGAGCGCGATCTGGCCCGCGAACAGGCGGTGGCCTTTGCCGACACCGCCAAGCAGGAGGCCGTCGAGGCCAAGCGCATCGCCAAGGAGAAGAAGCTCGCGGCCGAGCGCATCGCCTACGAGCAGGACATGCGCGAGCGCGAAATCGCTCGCAACCGCGCCGTGGACGTTGCCAGCGTGACGGCGCAGGAGGCGATCGCCACGGCCCGGATCGCCGAGGAGAAGCGCACCCGCGCTGCCGCCATCGACCGCGACACGGAAATCCGCTCCCGCGAGATCGAGCACCAGGAGGCCATCGAGGCCGCCGAGATCAGTTCGCGCCGCCTGGTCGAGGGCCAGCGGATCGAGAAGGAGGCGGAGACCACGGCCGAGAAGATTGCCCGCGACCGCCGCATCCGCGAACTGGAGATCGAGCGCAACAAGGCAATGGACGCCGCGCAGATCGCTGCCGACGAGGCGATCGAGGCCGCCCGCGTCTCCAAGGCCAAGACGGTCGATGCCGAGAAGATCCTTGCCGAGCAGGATCTCGATTCCCGCAAGCTCGAGCGCCGCAAGGTGCTGGAGCAGCTCGAGATCGCCCGCATGCAGGCGCTGCGCGAGGCCGAGATCGCCAGCCAGGAAGAGGTCGAACGCGCCAAGATCGCCTCGGAGCGTGGTCTCGACGACGCCCGCATCGGGCATCAGGCCGAGCGTCGCAAGCTGGAGATCGCCCGCGAACGGGCCGTCGAGGAAGCGACGATGGAAAAGACCATCGCGCTCTATCGCAAGTCACTGGATGAAAGCGCCGCCGCGGTCGAGGCCGAGAACGCCCGCGCCCGTGCCGTCGAGGCCAGCGAGAAGGTCAAGACCACGGCCGAGAGCGAGGTGGCACGGCGCGCCAAGACGGTCGGCGTGACCGGCGCCGAGCTGGAAGCCGAGCGCAAGCGCATCGGCGCCGAAGCCGAGAAGATCCGTGCCGCGGTGGAGGCCGAGGCGCAGAAGCTCATCAACGAGGCCGAGAACGTCCTCACCGACGGCGCCCGCGCCAGCCTGTTCAAGCGCAAGATGCTGGAGCATGTGGAGGGCATCGTGGCGGCCAGCGTCAAGCCGCTGGAGAAGATCAACGACATCCGCATCATGCAGCTCGGCGGGTCGGGGACACAGGGCCTCGACTGGGCGAATGGCGGCGGCAGCGGCAATGGCGCCAGCGGTGGCGGCGGCGGGGGGCAGGGCCCGAGCCCGACGGACGAGGTGATGAACTCGGCCCTGCGCTACCGCGTCCAGGCGCCCTTCGTCGACAGCCTCCTGTCCGACATCGGCATCGACGGGGCGAACATCGCCAAGTCCGACATCTTCCGCAACGCCTCCGACATGACCCGCGCGGCGTCGGAAGCGGCGCGGGCGAAGGCGCCGAAGGTCGGCGCCGACAAGAAGGAGGGCCGCTGACATGGCGAGGGTCTATGTCAGCTCGGTCATTCCGGCCGAGGCGTCCCGCGTGTGGGAGCGGATCCGCGACTTCAACGCGCTGCCGAAATGGCATCCGCGCATTCGCGACAGCCGCATCGAGGACGCCCTGCCGTCCGACAAGATCGGCTGCATCCGCAGCTTCCACCTGCAGAGCGGCGACAACATCCGCGAGCAGCTCGTCGGCATGTCGGATTACGACCTGTTCGTCACCTACGTCATGCTCGACGGCCCGCAGCCCTGGTCTGACTACATGGCGACGCTGCGCCTGACGCCGGTCACCGACACGGGGCACTGCTTCGCCGAATGGTCGGCCGAATTCAGCTGCGATCCCAAGGACGAGACCGATCTCGTCACCGGCACCGGCCGCAACGTGTTCCAGGGCGGTTTCGACGCGCTCAAGCGGCATTTCGGGGGCTAGGCGGCGCTCATGGTTCACGTCGTTCGCAGCACCGTTCTGGAGGCGCCGGTCGAGGCTGTCTGGGAGATCGTGCGCGATTTCAACGGCCACGACCGCTGGCACCCGGCAGTGGCCACCAGCCAGGTCGAGCGCGGCCGCGTGACCGACCAGGTGGGGGCCGTGCGCCGCTTCCGGCTCGAGACCGGCGAGGAGCTGCGCGAGCAATTGCTGACCCTGTCGGATGCCGAGATGTCGATGACCTACTGCCTGCTCGATACGCCGATCCCGCTGCTCAACTACGTCGCCCACATAAGGCTGTCCCCGGTCACCGATGGCGACGCCACCTTCTGGCACTGGGAAAGCCGTTTCGACACGCCGAAGGGCCGGGAGGCCGAACTGGGGGCCGCGGTCGGCGACGGCATCTATGTCGCCGGCTTCGAGGCGATCCGAACCGAGCTGGGGGCCTGACATGCTGAGCGTTCAGACCTGCGCGACACTCGACGAGGCGGCCCGCCAGATGGGCGATCGCACCCGCTTCCTGGCCGGCGGCACGCTGGTGATGCGCGGCGTGAATTACGCCGATCCGTCCTTCGACCGGATCGTGCGGGCCCGCACCATGCCGCGCGAGATCCGCTCCGCCGGCACCGGCCTCAGGATCGGTGCCGGCGCCACCATGGCCGATCTTCTCGCCGCACGCGACGCCGAGATCCTGCACCCGGTGGCCCGGATGATCGGCGGGCCAGCGGTCCGCAACATGGCGACGGTGGGCGGCAATCTCTTCGCGGCGCATCCCTATGGCGACCTTGCCACCGCGCTGCTGGCGCTGGATGCCCGGGTCGACATGGCCGGCGGTGCCACCGAGCCGATGGAAACCTTCCTCGCCGGTCGCGACCGCCAGCGCGGACTGGTGACGGCGGTCATCCTGCCGCGCGTCACCGCGTCGGAATTCCGCTGGGCCAAGATCAGCCGGGTCAAGCCGAAGGGCGTGTCGATGCTGTCCATCGCCGCCTGGCTGCAGGGCGGCAGCCGCGTCACCGACGCGCGGATCGCCTTCGGCGGCATGGGGCCGACCCCGCTGCGCGCCAAGGCGGCGGAGCGCGCGTTGCGGGACCGCACACTGGACCCGGCCGGCATCGAGGGCGCGCTCGCCGCCTGTCTCGACGGGCTGGCCCCGGCCGACGACGCGCTGGCGAGCGAATGGTACCGGCGCGAGGTCGCCCCGGTGCATCTGCGGCGCCTGTTGCTGAGGGAGGCGCGCTGATGGCCAAGACACCCGTCAGATTCACATTGAACGACGCCGAGACCGCGCTGTTCGTCGACGAGGGCGCCAACCTGATCGACGTCCTGCGGCGCGGCGCCGGCGATCTGTCGCCCAAGCAGGGCTGCGCCCAGGGCACTTGCGGCGCCTGCACCGTGCTGATCGACGGCCAGCCGCATCTGGCCTGCCTGACACTGGCCGAAACCGTCGAGGGGCGGCGCATCGACACGACCGGCGGACTGGCCGGCGGGCCGCAGCTCCACCCGCTCCAGACGGCCTTCATGGAAGAGTTCGCCGCCCAGTGCGGCTTCTGCACCAGCGGCATGCTGATGGCCGCCAAGGCGCTGCTCGACCGGCAGCCCAGCCCGAGCCGCGACGAGGTGGCCGAGGCGATCTCCGGCAATCTGTGCCGCTGCACCGGCTACGAGCCCATCATCGACGCGGTCATGAGGGCGAGCCAGCGGATGAGGGGCGCGGCATGACCAGTATCGAGTTCCGCAAGGACCTGTTCGCCGACGAACGCGACGACACGCTGAAGGAGATCGGCCAGCCGACCATCCGGCAGGACATTCTCGGCCATGTCACCGGACGCACGCCCTATTATGACGACCATCTGTTCGACGGCCTGCTGCACATGCGCGCCGTCCGTTCGCCCCACCACCATGCGCGCATCCGCTCGATCGACACGCGCGAGGCCGAGCGGATGCCGGGCGTGCGCCGCGTCGCGACCGCGAGGGACGTGCCGAACAACCTCAACACCCTGCTGTCGCTGATCAATTTCGGCAAGGACGACGAGCCCCTCTGCGCCCACGACAAGGTCCGCTACAAGGGCGAGACGGTGGCCTGGGTGATCGCCGACACCGAGCGCCTGGCCCGGGAGGCGGTGGCACAGGTGCGGGTGGACTACGAGATGCTGCCCCATCTCCTCGACCCCGAGGAGGCGCTGAAGCCCGGCGCACCGGTGGTCAACGAGGTCTATCCCAACAACAGCTTCGACTATCACGAGCGCTACGATCACCAGAAGCTGCGCTTCGGCGACGTGAACGCGGCCTTCGCCCGCGCCGACCATATCGTCGAGGCCGAGTACCAGATGTCGCCGATCGAGCAGGCGCCGATCGAGACCTGCGGGGCCATCGCGGCGCCCGAGCAGAACGACCGCTATGTCTGCTACACCAACACGCAGGCGCTGTTCTTCTCGCTTGGCACCACGGCCAAGCTCCTCGACATCCCGTCCTCGCGCCTGCATTTCATTGGCGGCACGGCCGGTGGCGGCTTCGGCGGCAAGGTCGACAGCATCGTCGAGCCGACCGCCGTTCTCGGCGCGATCCTGACCGGGCGGCCGGTGCGCTTTGCCTGGGACCGGGAAGAGGAGATGCAGGTCGGCGCGCCGCGTGGCGCCGAACGCTGGCGGCTCAAGGACGGCGTGATGGCCGACGGGCGCATCGTCGCGCGCGAATTCACCGGCTTCTTCGACAGCGGCGCCTATACGCGCCTGTCCTCCTACGCCATCGTCAAGGGCACCGGGCATCTGCCGGGCCCCTATTTCATCCCCAATGTGGCGTCCAACGTCTATTGCTGCGTCACCAATCGCACGCCGGCGACGGCGATGCGGGGCTTCGGCATCACGGCGGTGGATTTTGCCATCGAATGCCAGATGGACCGGGTGGCCGAGGCGGTCGGCATGGACCCGATCGAGCTGCGCATCCTCAACGCCTATCGCGACGGCGACATGAAGGCGCATCGGCGCAAGGCCAAGAACACCGCGCTGATCGAGTGCTGCCAGGTGGCGGCGGGCAAGGCGCAATGGCCGTTGTCCGGGGAGGCGATGGCGCAATCGTCGCTGACCGGCGGCGGCACGCCAGAGCGGGTGGCGATCCCCGAGACGGTGACCGACGACGAGGGCCGGATCGGCGAACGCCGGGCCGGACGCACGGCCTCGACTGCGCCGTCGAGAAACGGACGCGGCCGGGTGCCGGCCGGCCAGCATGGCGCGACCATCGTCGCGGCGCCGCCCCAGAACCCGGACATGCAGATCGAGGCGGACCGCATCGGCCACCGCATGGGGAGCGAGACGCCGCCTGCTGCATCGGGCCCGACCTCCGGCGCCGCACAGCCTCCCGCTCCCTATCGGCCGGCCGCATCCCAGAGCGGCGGCGGCATCGTGCCGCCCCGGACGGCGCCACTTCCTGCCGCACCCCCTCCTGCCGCGCCATCTGCCCCACCGCCCGCGTCGCCATCCTACGGCTCGCAGCCGCCGTCTGCCCCGCCGCCTGCAGCGACAACCGGGGCGCCGCACGACGCGCCGTACCAGCGGCCGGCACCGACAGAGCCCGAGCCCTATCGGCCCGACAAGCCGTTTTCGCGCGGGACGCGTCGTCCCGGCAGTTCGCCCTTCCTGTCCGGAACGCGGAGGCGATGACATGACCATTCACAAGGGCAGGGGCTTTGCCTGCATCAACTATCCGATCGGCATGAATCTCGGCGGCGACCCGTCGCAGGCGCTGGTCCATTCGACGCCCGACGGCAAGTTCATGGTGGCGCTGTCCGCCATCGATCTCGGCCAGGGAATGAAATCCGTCTCGCGCCAGATCGCCGCCGAAACCCTCGGCGTGCCGATCGAGGACGTCTATGTCGACACCGCCGACAGTGACACCGGCCCGCACGACATGGGCTCCTTCGCCTCGCGCGGTACGCACCGGGTCGGCAATGCGGTGATCCGGGCGAGCGCCGAGGCGCGCCGGCAGATGCTGGAGGCGGCGGCCGAGGAGATGGAGGTCGATGCCGGCGACCTGACGACCGACGGCAAGGGCAACATCCACGTCAAGGGCGCGCCGGGCCGCGCGATCACCGTCGCCGAAACGGCCATCGCCGCGCAGTTCAAGCAGGGCCGCACCCTGTCAGGACGCGGCATCTTCCTGATTCCGCCGTCGAGCGCCGACCCCGAGACCGGTGAGATGACGCCGGTGACCTGTTTCGCCCATGCGGCCCTCATCATCGATCTGGAGGTCGACGACGAGACCGGCGAGGTCGAGGTGAAGGAGATCAACTCCGCCTACGAGGTGGGACGCGCCCTCAATCCGAAGCTGGTCGAGCAGCAGCTGATCGGCGGGGCGTGGATGGGCGTCAGCCACACGCTCTACGAGACCACCGAGCCCTATTATCCCGATCGCCGGCACGGGGCGACGGACTTCAACCATTATCTGATGCCGGGGCCCGCCCAAATCGTGCCCCACCACATCGCCGTCCTGGAACGCCCGGCCGAGGACGCGCCCTTCGGCGGCAAGGGGCCGGGCGAGATGTGCGCCAATCCGGTGCTGCCCGGCATCGCCAATGCCATCTACGACGCGATCGGCCTGCGCTGCGACACGCTGCCGATCACGCCGGAGAAGATCCTGCGCGGCCTGCGCGAAATGGGCGGCGCCCGGCCGCCGGCCCGCTCGAAAGGACGTGCCACCTGATGGTCACAAGGGCGACCATAGCCGGCATCTCGTCTCCCGCGGAGTTGCAAACGGCGCTCGACGGCGCCCAGTACATCGCCGACGACGCGCTGGCGACGGCCGCCTATCTGGCGCTGGCGCTCGGCAAGCCGCTGCTTCTGGAAGGCGCGCCCGGGGTCGGCAAGACCGAAGCCGCCAAGGCGCTCGGCGGTGTCCTCGGCCGCAGCGTTATCCGGCTGCAATGCTACGAGGGGATCGACGCGGCCTCGGCGCTCTACGAATGGAACTATCCACGCCAGATGCTGGCCATCCGGCAGGCGGGGCAGGACTACGTCAATCTCTATTCCGAGGATTACCTGCTGGAACGGCCGCTGCTGGCGGCGCTGCGCAATCCCACCGGCACGCTGCTGCTGATCGACGAGATCGACCGGGCGGATCACGAGTTCGAGGCGTTCCTCCTGGAGTTCCTCTCCGACTTCACGATCTCGATCCCCGAGACCGGCACGGTGCGCGCGGTGCAGCCGCCGGTCGTGGCGCTGACGTCGAACCGCACCCGTGACCTGCACGAGGCGCTGCGCCGCCGCTGCGTCTATCACTGGATCGATTACCCTTCGCCAGAGCTCGAGGCCCGGATCGTCATGACCCGCGCCTCGCGCGTCGCCGAAGCGACGGCCCGGGCCGTGGTAGCCTCGGTCGGCCTCTTGCGGCAGGAGCCGCTGGCCAAGCCGCCAGGTGTCGCCGAAACCGTCGAATGGGCCGAGGCCGCCACGCTTCTGAATTCGCAGGGCGCCCGCTGGCCCGACGCCTTCGCCCGCGCGATCGGCGTCGCGCTGAAGGACCATGACGACCTCTCCTACATGCGGGACCGGCTGGCGGCGATCCTGCCGGGCGAGGCGGCATGACCCCGCGCGCGCTCGATCCGTTCCTGCGCTTTGCGCCGTCCCTGCGCCAGGCCGGCTTCGCCGTGTCGCCCGACCAGACCGTGGATTTCATCGCGGCCGTGGGCGTTCTCGGCCCGCGGGACATGACCGACATCTGGCGCGCCGGGCGGGCGCTGTTCGCCGTGCCGCCGGAACGTGTTGCCGAATACGACGCGATCTTCCGCGCCGTGTTTCTCGATCAGGTCATCCGGGCCCCGACGGAGACCGAGGACGAGGAATCGGAAGCCCACGAGCCGACCGGCGGAACGCAAGACATCGAAGCCGGGGACGAGGAGAGCGAGGCGGGGGCGGATGCGACCGAGGCCGAGCGCCTGACGTCGCGCAGCATCGCCAGTCGCGACGACGCGGCGGCAGCGCGGCTCCTGCGGCAGGCGCCCGCCGCGCTGCCGCGTCGCCTGTCCTATCGCCGGCGCGCGACCCGTCACGGCGACCGGATGGATCTGCGCCGGACCCTGCGCGAGGCCGCACGCCGCGACGGCGAGGTGCTGCGCCTGCACGAAACGCGCCGCAAGTCGCGGCAGCGCCGGGTTCTGCTGCTGATCGACGTCTCCGGTTCGATGAAGGCGCAGAGCGAGGGCATGATCCGCCTTGGCCATGCGCTGGTGCAGGCCGCCGACCGGGCGGAAGTGTTCACGCTGGGCACCCGCCTGACCCGGATCACCGCGGCCCTGAAGCCGGCCGACGCCGAACAGGCACTGCCCCGCGCCGCCGCGGCCGTTGCCGATTTCGATGGCGGCACGCGGATCGGCGAAGCCCTGCAGGCCTTTCTCGCGGTCCCGCGCTACGCCGGCTTCGCGCGCGGCGCGGCGGTGACCGTGGTGTCCGACGGCCTCGAGCGCGGCTCGCCGGCGGCGATGGTCGACGCGGTCAACCGCCTCTCCCGCATCGCCTGGCGGGTCGACTGGCTGTCGCCACTGGCCGCCGATCCGCACTACGCCCCGCGCACCGCCGGGCTGCAGATGATCCTGCCGGTCCTCGATCATCTCGGCGACGGCGCCTCGCCCGGCCGGGTGGCGGATCACTTCCTCGAATATGCGAGACGAAAATGATCGACGCGCATCATCACATCTGGCGCCAGGCGGACCTGCCCTGGCTGATCGGCCCGGAACAGCCGCGCATCTTCGGGCCCTATCGCGCGATCATGCGCGACTATTCGATCCGCGAATACCAGGCCGACCTTGCCGGCACGGGCATCGCGAAATCGGTCTATGTGCAGGCCAACTGGGCCCCGAACTGGGCCGCCGACGAGGTCGCCTGGGTGCAGGAAATCGCCGAGGAACACGGCACCATCGCCGGCATCGTCGGCTATGCGGACTTCACCGAACGCGACGTGACTGCCCAGCTCGACAAGCTGAAACGCCACGACCGGATGCGTGGCATCCGCCAGCAGCTCCACTGGCACGAGAACCCGCTCTACCGCTTCGCCAGGACCCCCGATCTCGCCCGCGACGAGACCGTGCAGAAGAACGTCGCCCGGCTCGCCGACTATGGCTGGAGCTTCGACCTGCAGGTGTTTCCGGGCCAGATGGAAGGCGCCGCCGAGCTCGCCCGAGCCTGCCCCGAGGTGACCTTCATCCTGCAGCACGCCGGCATGAAGGAGGACCGGTCCGAGGCCGGCGACGCCGCCTGGCGCGACGGCATGAAACGGCTGGCCGACTGCCCGAACGTCGTCACGAAGCTCAGCGCCTTCGGCACCTTCATTCATCGCAACGATCCGGCCTTCATCGAGGAGATGATCCTCGCGACCGAGAAGCTCTTCGGCGCCGAGCGCTGCATGTACGGGTCGAACTTCCCCATCGAGAAGCTCTGGACCTCCTACACCGAGCTGTTCAACGCCTTTCGCGCCGGGGCCAAGTCCCTGTCCGCCAGAAAGCAATCCGCGATCTTCAACGACACCGCAGCCCGCATCTACCGGCTGTAGACGACACAAGGGGGGAGACCATCATGGCCTTGCAGATCCACATCCTCGACTATGGCGACATCGAGCTGGAGACGAGCTTCCTCGTCCTCGGTCACGAATGCGGCCGCACCCGCCGGGTGCCGGTCTACGGCTTTCTCATCACCGGCGGCGAATATCCGATCGTCGTGGACACCGGCTACCGCGACAACGCCATCATGGAGAGCCTCGGCATGCGCGGCCTCCAGTTCCACGAGAACATGATCGAGAACCAGCTCGCCCGGCATGGGCTGAAGCCCGGCGACATCCGCTACGTGCTCCACACCCATCTGCATATCGACCATGCCGGCAAGGACGATCTGTTCCCGATGAACACGACCGTCGTCATCAACCGGCGCGAGATGGAGTTCTCGGTGTCGGGGATAATGTTCCCGCAATATCCCAAGCCCGACATCAAGCATCTGGTCGACCGCATCTACGAGCCCGAGGCGATGCGCTTCCTCGACCTCGACATCACCGGGGCCGAGGAAATCATTCCGGGCGTCTGGTGCGAGCGGGCAGGCGCGCACACGGAAGGCTCGATGAACGTCATCGTCGAGACCGCCGAGGGCCTCGCCTGCATCTGCGGCGACGTCATCTACGATTTCAACGACCAGATCGTGAACCACGTCCACACCAACAACTGGATGGAGCCGCGTGTCACCGGCAACCACTCCGAATCCAAGCGGGCCGAGAAGGGCGCGATCAAGAAGCTGCTGAACAACTACACCTTCCTGCTGCCCATCCATGACCGGCCAGCGAAGATTGAGCGCCAGAAGGTGGTCGGGCGGCTCGGCATGACCGTGCCCGGACCGATGACCGAGACCCTGCCGAACCGCCCCTGGTTCCCGGTCTGACTTTGCCGGCTGACCAAGGTGCATAGGGGCATGAACCGCGCTGCCACGCCGGGGCGGCCGGCGGGTGCCGGGCGGGGCATCCATTCGCGACGAGAGGGACAAGGCCATGGCACATGAAGCGATCTCGGACGGCTTCTTCCGCGACATCGTCGAGGAACACGCCCCCGTCCGCCTCTTGGGGACCGGCTTCACCTTCACCGAGGGGCCGTTGTGGCACCCGGTGAACGGCAACCTCATCTTCTCCGACATGCCCGCCGATACGCGCCGTCAGTGGACGCCGGGGCAGGGCGTCGCCGTCATCCAGAAGCCGACCAACAAGGCCAATGGAATGACCTACGACGCCGAGCTGAACCTTCTGGTCTGCGAGCATTCCACCTCTTCCGTCGCGCGCATCGCGCCCGACGGCACGCGCACCGTCCTCTGCTCGCATTTTCAGGGCCGCGAGCTGAACAGCCCCAACGACATCGTCGTCGGCAATGACGGCGCGATCTGGTTCACCGATCCGACCTATGGCCGCCGGGAGCATTTCGGCGTTCCCCGCCCGCTGCAGCTGGGCTTTCAGGGCGTCTATCGACTCTCCCCTGGCCATGTCCCGGGGGACGAGCCCGAACTGGTCGTGGACCGCTATCTGTTCAGCCAGCCCAACGGTCTCACCTTCTCGCCCTGCCAGCGCTGGATGTGGGTGAACGACACCGAGCAGGCCAATATCCGGCTGTTCGACGTGACGGCGAAGGGTCTGGAGAACGGCCGGCTCTTCGCCGGCGGCATTCAGGACCGGCTGAAGCCCGGCCTGCCCGACGGCATGAAGGCAGACAAGGACGGCAATATCTATGTCACCGCCCCCGGCGGGGTCTGGGTCTACTCGTTCCATGGCGAACTGATCGGCAAGATCAGCTGCCCCGAGATGGTCGCCAATCTGCACTGGGGCGGCGAGGACTGGTCGACGCTGTTCCTGTGCGCAACGTCGTCGCTGTATTCGGTCCAGACCCTGACCCGCGGCAGGGACGAACCCTTCATGTATCCGCGCGCCACGCCGCGGCGAGCCAGTGCCGCACCGGCTCCGACGCCCACGCCATCCCCCGCGCTGCCATCGGGGCGGGTGGCGGCTCCGGCGCTGAATCTTCGCCCGCGGCTCGACGCCCGGATCGACCCGGCGCGCACCGCCCTGATCCTGCAGGACCTGCAGAACGACGTCATCATCGACGGCGGCGCCTTTGCCCCCTCCGGCGCGCCCGATCACGCCCGCGCCCAGAACGTCGTCGCCAATGCCGCGCGGCTGGCCGAGGTGGCGCGCCGGCGCGGCATCATGGTGCTGCATGTCTGGATGTTGATCGAGCCCGGCGCGCCCTATCTCGCCCAGCATGCCGAACTGATGAAGGGCCTGAAGCGCGAGAATGCCCTGGTGCGCGGCACCTGGGGCGCCGCCCCGGTGGACGGTCTCGCCCCGCAGCCCGGCGATCTGGTGGTCGAGAAGATGAGCATGAGCGCCTGGGAGACGTCGCGGCTGGAAGCCTATCTGCGCCATGGCGGACGCGACACGATCATCAATTGCGGCGCCTGGACGAATATGAGCGTCGAGCACACCGCCCGGACCGGGGCCGACAAGGGCTTCCACATGATCGTGCCGCAGGATGCCTGCTCGACCATGAACGCCGACTGGCACCAGGCCTCGATCAATTACGCCATGCAGAACGTCGCCACCGTGACGACAACCCAAGCCGTCATCGACGCGCTGGGATAGGACGGCACGGGCACCGCCATGCGATCTGCGTCTCATCCACCGGGACCGAAGGTCTCGAAGTGGATTCGCCCGGGATCGACGCCGCCGGCTTCGAGGCCCGCATGGATGTCCGCGAGAAAACCCTCGGGACCGCAGAGCATGTAGTCGGCATCCGCACCTGCATCGAGGGCGATGAGGTCCGCGGCCGTGATCCGCCCGGCTCTGCCGAAGTGAACGCCCGGCGCGTCCGCTGCCTCGGGGGCGCTGTAATAGACAAGCCGCTCGATGGGCGCGCCCGTCGCGGCCAGCGCGTCGATTTCGGCCGCAAAGGCGTGGTTCCGCCGGTTTCGAGTGCCGTGAACGAACCGGATCGGCCGGCCCGATTGGCTTTCCACGGCGGCATGCAGCATCGAGAGCATCGGCGTCACACCGACCCCGGCGCTGACCAGCACCAGCGGGCTGTCGCCGGACGGGGCCTGGAAGGCACCCGCCGGCCGCCCCGTCATGATCGTGTCGCCCACAGCGACCTGATCGTGGAGGAAGCGCGAGGCGATCCCCCGTTCCTTTCGCTTGACGCTGATGCGGTAATGCCGGGCCGTCGGGCTGCCGGACAGCGAATAGCTGCGCCGCACCGGGCTTGCCTGACCGGGCACCGTCAGTGCGACCGGCAGATGCATGCCTGGCTGGAACGGCGCCAGCGGCCCGCCGTCCGGCGGGGTGAGATGAAACGAGGCGATGGCGTCGCTTTCGACGACCTTGTCGATCACCCTCATCCCCAGCGTTTCCACGCCGTCCCGGCTCCAGCGCAGCGACAGGGCACCTTGACGCTCCACCACGCGATCGATCGCGACGCGGATCATGCGCCGCGCCTGCGGATCGTCGCTGCCGGCCGCACCCCACTCGACCCGCGCCCGCCCGGCGATATGCAGAAGGCTTCCAGTCTCGAAGGACACGAACAGCAGCCCGACCCTGGGGTCGCGGATGAGATTGCCGATCGTGTTGAAGAAATTGTTGCCGGGGTAGTCCGGGATACGCAGGGAGCCGTCGGTCGTGACCTGCACGAAACCCGGCTCGCCGCCGCGATGGGAAGCATCGAAGCCGCCCGCCGTGCCGCGTTTGTCGGCCCCGACGCCCGAGCCGATGAAGAGCGTATCCGCCGCCGCGATCCAGGCCTTGTGGGATGGCTGCAGCCGGTCGAAGTGCCGGGCGGAAGTGTCTTGGGGGGCGTCGACCCGGCGCCATTCGCGCGCGTGGATATATTGCGGGCAATTGCCGAAGCTCTGGTGGACGTCGACGACATAGCCCGCCCCGTCGGGGCGCAGGAACCCGTTGAGGCGGTTGCGCCGGCGGCTGGCCAGCGCAATCCCGAGCATGCCGATCTCGCTGCCAGAGGCGAGGGGGGCGGCCAGCGGGTCCGCCCGGTCGAGGCTGGCCGCCAGCCGCAACTGGCGCGGGTTCGGCGAGGTGGCAAAGCCTTCCGGCCCCTCAATGATCGACACACAGGGCTGGCCGGTCTCGTCGCCGCTCGCGATGACGAGGAACGGCAGCGAGGCGAAGAAGGCCCGGTGCTGCTCGGGCATCCGGTCGCGGATGAAGCCGGCGGCCGCGGCCGCGACGTCACAGACGCCGGCCCGGCGCTGTGCTTCCAGTTCGCCGGCGTGGAAGGTGGGGAACGCCATGGGGCTCCTCCTGGGGTTTGCAGCGGATCGTGTACGGGGCGGCCTGCCTGCCGATGGTCAGGCGAGCGCCGGCGACCGGGCCATGCCGATGAAGTCCGGGAGCGCCTCGATCCGTGCGAGCCAGGCGCGGAGCTGGGGGTAGGGCGCGAGGCTGACGCCGCCCTCCGGCGCATGGGCGATGTAGCTGTAGCCCGCGACGTCGGCGAGGGTCGGACGGTCAGCGGCCAGCCAGTTGCGGCCGTCGAGATGGTTTTCCATCACGGCGAAGAGCGCATGCGCCCGCGCTTTCGCCAGATCGTGATCGAGCCTGGCGCCGAAGAGGGTGACCAGTCGCGCCGCGCAGGGACCGGAGGCGATCTCGCCGGCGGCAATCGACAGCCAGCGCTGGACCTCCGCCGCCTCGACCGGCGTGCGACCGCTCCAGGCCGGGCCGTCGCCGTAGCGCAAGGCGAGATAGGTGATGATGGCGTTGGAATCCGCCAGCGTGACGCCGTTGTCCTCGATCGCCGGCACCTGTCCGAACGGGCTGAGGGCCAGGAAATCCGGCTGCTTGTGGGCGCCATTGGCCATGTCGAGGTCGACCGTCACATAGGGCTGGCCGAGGAAGCGGAGCATCAGCTCCACCCTGTGGCAATGGCCGGATTTCGGGTTGCGATAGAGGGTCACCGGTCGGGTGGCGGAAGAGCTGTCCTGGCGCATGGATCGCGTTCCTTCGGATGGGCGTGGCTTGCGTCTCGCCGACAAGCTAGCGATGCTCGTCTTCCGCAAGAATGGGCGAAGTCTGCAGCGCACTGTTGCAGTTCTCGAAGCAATGGAGGCCGCGGTGGATCGGCTGCAGTCTCTCAGGATGTTCGTTGCCGTCGCCGAGGCGGAGAGCTTTGCCGGTGGTGCCCGGACCCTAGGGCTGAGCGGTCCGTCGGCCACGCGCGGCGTCAACGCTCTCGAGGCAAGGCTCGGCGCCCGGCTGTTCACCCGCACGACGCGTAAGGTTCGGCTGACGGATGTGGGGCGGCGATATCTGGGGGAGGTGCGCGAAATCCTCGCCCATCTGCAGGCCGCCGACGAGGCTGCGTCCGGCGCAGCCGGCAAGCCGGTCGGGCAACTTCGCGTCACCTGTCCGCAGGAGTTCGGGCGGATCTACATCGCGCCGTTGCTGACCCGGTTCCTGGACGCCTTTCCGGGGATGAGCGCCGAAGTGCTGATGGTCGACCGGGTCGTGAGTCTGGTCGAGGAAGGGATCGATGTCGCCCTGCGGATCGGTCCCCTGGCGTCCTCGGATCTCGCTGCGGTGCGGATCGGCCAGGTCCGCCGGGTGGTCTGCGGGGCGCCGGCCTATTTCGCCGAGCACGGAATTCCGCAGGACCCGGCCGATCTGGCGCGCCACCGCCTCGTCGCGACCATGCCCGACGGTCCGGCCAGGGCGTGGCGGTTCGGCCCGAACGGAACCCGGATCGTCAGGGTGGAGCCGCGCCTGACGGTCAGCAGCGTGGCCGCCTCGATCGCCATCGTGCGCAGCGGCTGGGGGCTGTGCCGTGTGCTGTCCTACCAGATCGGGCCCGATCTGGAGGTCGGAACCCTGCAGACGGTGCTCGCCGATCACGAGCCCGAACCGCTGCCGATCCATCTCGTCCACGTGGAGGGACGCCGGGCCGCCGCAAAGGTCCGCGCCTTCGTCGACTTCGCCGCCGACCGCCTGCGTCAGGTCGCGGTGCTGAGATGATTCATGCCGTCGCCCAGCCGCATCTGCTCGCATGGAGGGGAGACGAAGTCTGATCCGCATCCGTGAGTGACACGCCGATCAGACCCAGCCTGCGAACGCGGAGCTGCCGGGCCGCCCCGCGCTCGAAATGCGGCAAGTTGCGGACGACCGGCGCGTCAGTCCGTGCGAGCCGCCAGCCACTCCCGGGCCTGCTCTTCGGTCGGGAAGGTCGGATGCGCCGGGGCAGCCACTTCGCCGTCCTGAACGTCATGAATGGTGTCCTGCCCCCGAAACATGGGCGTCCAGATGCCGTCGGGCTTCCTGATCTCGAATCTGTAGATCGCACGCTCGCCGTTCTCGGCAATCAGCGTGTCGTTCCGCGTCTGCTCGACTTCGTGTTCTGCCATGGTGATCTCCGCATTGCGTCGGAGGCTATATGAGTCTGCGACAGCGAGGAGGCCAGCCGCGCCGAGACGAATGGAACCGCAATGTTGATCGCCACCGCCGCCGCTCTGCGCGGACCATCGCGCCGGATCCGGGATCCCCGCGCGGTTCGCCAGCCGATCGGAACAATGCGGCACAGGAGGAATTTCGCTGCAGAAGGAGGACGAGATGGCGAAGTTTTCCGAAGGCGACCATGTCAGCTGGAATTCCGAAGCCGGTCATGTGACCGGGAGGATCCTCAGGGTTCACCATGCCGATTTCGACTACAAGGGCCACCGTCGCCGAGCGTCGAAAGATGACCCCCAATACGAGATCGAGAGCGACAAGACCGACCACATCGCGGCGCATAAGGAGAGTGCGCTGACGAAGGTGGATTGATGGTCGCGCAGTTCACGACCATCGGTCACTCCAACCGCGAGCTTCAGGAGACCATCCGGATGCTGCGGGAGGCCCGGATCGGCCTCGTCGTGGACGTTCGCTCCTTTCCGCGCTCCCGCAGCAATCCGGTCTACAATATCGACAGCTTCCCGGATGAGCTCGGACGGGTTCAGATCGGCTATCTGCACGCGCCCGACCTCGGAGGTCGACGTCGAAAACAATCCGGCGTCGATGAATGCTGCAACGCCATGTGGCGGCTCCAGAGCTTCCACAATTACGCGGACTACGCCCTCGGCGAAGCGTTCGCAGCCGCGTTCGAGGACCTTGTGAGCCGTGGTCGAGATCAGCGGATCGCCATGATGTGCTCGGAGGCGGTCTGGTGGCGCTGCCACCGCCGGATCATCACGGACCATCTCCTGCTCAACGGACACTCTGTCGATCACCTGATGGCCCCCGGCCGCATCGACCCTGCCACCCCGACGCCGGGAGCGGAGAAGACGAGAGACGGACGCGTCGTCTATCCGGGCCAGGCATCTCAGGATTAGCGGTGGATCCCGTCACGGAAACCCGGTCCGATCGGCCGGCCATGCACGAGAACATCGGTGACGTCGCCCTCTCCGAGGCGTACCGCGCGCGCCCTCTTTAAGCGCGTCGAGGCGAACGACGCGACGATCCGCATCATCGATGGGGCGGCGACGCTTGCGCTGGTGATGGCGGGACGGCGAGCGCTGCAGAAAGCAAAGCCGCTGGCGCTTCGGTCTTCGCAGATATGTACGGAAGTGGTGCACCCGACAGGATTCGAACCTGTGACCTCTGCCTTCGGAGGGCAGCGCTCTATCCAGCTGAGCTACGGGTGCCCGGGTCGCGGGCGGGATCCGGCGAACGGATCGGCATGACCGAAATCTCCCTAACCGATCCCGGGCCGCACGGCAAGAAGCGATGATCGTCGGGATGCGGAGCTTGCGCTCCTCTCCGAAGGCAGAGGTCACAGGTTCGAATCCTGTCGGGTGCGTCATCGCTATGACGCTCGCTCTGCGGCGTAGCGGTCGCGCGCCGATGAGAAACGGTGCGAGGACAGGGTGCCGAGGGTGTGGCTCGTGATCTCGTTCGCCAGCCACGCCAGCCTCGAGCGCGAGCGCGCGGCTGAGATCGTGATGGAAACGCTGGACAAATCCTATGCGGGCGTCTTCAGAAGGTAGCCGACGGTGGCGTAACCGAATTGAGTGAGCTCCGATGCACGCGTCCCATGACCCGATATTTGTCCTCCTCTCCTTAGTGGTTGCGGTCCTCGGGTCCTGGACAGCCTTGGACCTTTTTCGGCGCGTGAGAACCCATCTTGGACAGGCAAGGAGGGTCTGGCTGGCTATCGCAGCTCTCGTCATGGGGCTCAGCATCTGGTCCATGCACTTCGTTGCCATGCTTGGCTTCGATCCGGGCTCGGCCGTGCGATATGATCCGCTGCTGACCTTCGTCTCGCTGGTTCTGGCCATAGGCGCCACAGGCGGAGCATTCTTCTTTGTGGCACGCGAACGTGCTGGGCCTAGGCATGTCTACGCCGCCGGCGTCGCGATGGGGATCGGCATCTGCTTGATGCACTATGTCGGCATGGCAGCGCTCCGTAGCGCGATTTCACTCGGCTATAACGCGAGCTTGGTAATCCTCTCGCTAGTCATCGCCATTGTAGCTTCAACTGCCGCTCTTTTTGCAGCGGGTCGAGAAAGGGCGTTCAGCTGGCGTATGTTCGCGGCCTTCATGCTCGGCGTTGCGATCGTCGGAATGCACTATACTGCCATGGCCGCGTTGGAGCTCATACCAACTGCCGAAGTGCGGATGGAGCCCTCCGGCGCGCCACCTTACATGCTAGCCGTATCGGTTGCGGGCGGGACGCTGGTGATCCTGCTGCTTGCACTATTGGCTTCCCTCTACGATCAACGCGGCAATGTATTATCGGCCCTGGAAGCGGGCGGTGTCGGCTATTGGGAATTGGATCTTCGCTCTCAAACTCTGCATATCTCACCGAGAGGGAAAGAGATCTTCGGGCTGACGCGCGATGCCGGCTTCACACACGAGCAGTTCCTTGCCCGCCTGTCGCCGGAAGAGCGGGCAAAACGTGACCAGGCATTTGCAAGTGCAGTGCTTACGGGATCGGAATACGACGTCGAATACCGCTTGGCCGATGAGGCTCGATGGGTGAACCTCAGAGGGCGCGCCGTTGCTGACGGACGAGGGCGACCTCGCCGTATGGTCGGCGTTGTGCTCGATGTCACGGAGCGACACAAGGCATTCGCTGCAGTCTCCGAGAGCGAGCGGCGCCAACGTCTGATGATCAACGAATTGAACCATCGCGTGAAGAACACGTTGGCGACCATCCAATCGATCGCATCGCAGACTGCCAGACGCGCCCAAACGCCTGAGGACTTCCGCAAGAGCTTCGAGGGGCGCCTCGTTGCCTTGTCCGAAACGCATAATGCGCTGACCCGAGGTGGATGGGAGGCTGCTTGCCTGCGCGAGCTCTTCGAGCATGAACTCAGACCGTATTCCACGGAGCAGATACGTCTCGATGGTCCTGTATTCCCCCTTAATCCTCGTGAGGCTCTAGCACTCGGGATGGTCATCCACGAACTGGCGACCAACGCCGCAAAATACGGCGCCCTCTCCGTGCCGACTGGCTGCGTTCGGGTTTCGTGGGAGGTTGAACCAAAAGTCGGTCACGCCCGACCGTTGACCTTGTCGATCGCATGGACGGAACTTGGAGGCCCTACCGTTGCAGTCCCTGCCAGCAAGGGATTCGGGTCGCGGCTACTTCACCTCAGCATTGAGAAGGAACTGGGCGGAAAGGCCGAGCTCCGTTATGACCCGGAGGGTTTCGCCTGCTCTCTAAGCATTCCTTTCGCTCAGATGACCGAAACAGAATTCGAGGTTCCCAACTTTGCTTCCTGAGCCAAGCCAAAGACACGTCGCTGATGATTGTCAGATGTCCACGATGGATGCGTCCGCCAAGAGTCATAGGCACTCTGTGGCGAGCCCCGCGGCCCTTGGAGCTACTCTGATCGCATCCGGCACGAAATACTTGCCAGAGAGTCGTTATGACGATTGGACGGGTCCAGGCGGAAAATTGATTGTGGTCGATTCACCAGGATAGTCTCGGCCAGCCGAGCTGCAGGGGATCCGCGGTCCAGTATCCGGACTCGACCGACGCAGCTAACTGTGCGTCAATCGTGTTTGATCGTGCTCTGATCGTGAGAGGCTTAGAAATGTCTGTGAGCGAGCGAAATCACATCGACACAACTGAAGCAGCAGGTCGAGCTGCAGACCAGCTGATTATCGATTCGATCGAGTTGGATGGCGACGGGCCTGTCACTCCTCATCAAGCGCCCAATGGACTTGATGAGCCGACATTCCACCATCGTCGTCGTTTATCGACCGGCCCTGACGGACTTCGCGGGGAGCTGGACAGGCGGGCCCGGCAGATCAGGAAGGCATGTCGGTCACTTGCAACCCTCGAACCTCTCGCAGAAGTCGCCGACGGTGAACGCCTTCGTCTTCAGCAACGGCTTGTGCGCCTCGTTCCCGATATCGAGGAAGCAGGTCGATTGTTGTCGAGGGCGATCGAAGCAGCAAAATCAGGCGATATGTCCGCGGATATCTCAACGAAGTTCGACAAGACCTCCGCCAAACTCGATGAACTCGAAGAGTTATCTGACGCCTTGATCGTCAATATGATGACGATCCGGGGTGTATGGGAGCAATATGCTCGCGCAGTTCTTGAAGCTCAGCGCATCAAGAATGTCCGGGGCGAATGAGGTTCGACGTCAGCACCGTCTCGAATAAGCGACTTTAAATAGTCGAGTTGCCGTCGATCTTGAAGCAAGCAGTTCTCGATTTTCGTTGTCGTCTGGCCGCCGGATCGCGGCGATCGCCGTCTATCGCACGCAGCACCGCTAAACCATCACGGCGCTCTATAGGAAGAAGTCGGTTCACTAGCGCGTCCCACCACTCCCGAGCATGGGAAGCCCGGATGTGGCTGAAGGCCCTATAGGCTGATTGTCTGCGCGGACTCTGAAAATTCGTCAGAACTGTTCACGGGGACGATCCTGTCGGCTTTCCAAATTTCATCGTAGGTTTCACGCAAGCTCGGCGACGTATTATGTAGCATTAGGAAGAGGAAGCCGTCGCCACGAAGCGAGTTCTACATCCGATCCGTCCACATTTGTCACCATAGCTCCCTGAATCGATGTAGATAACCGGACGTAGCCTCTGACCGCTCGAAGGAGGAATGCGCAATGGCCAAGGTGCTCGTGGTGACTTCGGGAAAGGGCGGGGTTGGTGACCTGAGACCCCAATCTCCTCCGGTTTGAGGGAGAGTCCTGAGTTTCGTTCTTGGCCTTAAGCGGCCTGTGTTTC